>NZ_LHVN01000032.1:0-528165 GCF_001269815.1 Pseudomonas sp. P1.31
GCAAATGTGATTGCTGGCCGAAAAACCAAAAACCCGATGGACACCAGAAACAGCGGTGCAAATATTAATTTATTAAGTAAAAAAACGGGCACCAAGACTGTCGACAAACAGTAAATCATTATCAAAAAAGTCGCAGCACCATTTTTATAGGAAACCGTTCGATTGAGATCCACTACACCGAAACCTTCTTGTTAAACCTGACCGCCGAAATGAAAACTTTAGCCAACAATTTTAAACTTTTATTAATAGTTAACGCACGGAGCAAGCGCAATGCCAAACCATCACCTAGACGGTAGACTGACATGAATGATTTCGCAGATATATCAACGTCAGCCCGGCCTTCGTCCTTTTTGAAGAACGTGACATCCCCCGTCCATTCATTCGAGGCATTCAGCATATTCTCGGTTGTCTGGCCTCTAAATAAACAGGACAGGTAACGCTGCTTAACATTCTCGATGCCATTGACAGTTTCTATTTCAGAGAAAATCGAATCGGAGTGCTGGTAGTGATTGATGCAGGAAAGTACTTCCTGAACATTCATGCGTTTCAACTTATCCGCCGGGGAATAACCTTGAATTGGCGACACTAATCCGACACAACGCTGCCCACTTAAATACTGTTCAGCGAATGCAGTGCCGCCAGGGATAGGATGGCTGTCGACGTAGTAGTCAGCGTCCGCAACGGCTTTGCTATATTCATCAAATTCAAGATGAGCGCGAATTACCAACCGTCCTCGGTACTTTATTTTCAGTGGCCACCACCAAAAAGACGATTTCAGGTTGGTTCCGATGATCAGAAATCTGGCCGACCGGTATACATCAAGAATGTGAGTGACGAGCGCGAAAAGATCTCTACCTTTGTTAGGTTTGTATTTGATGTCTGAACCCGCAGAGACAAAAAGCAGTTCCTGATCCTTGGTTGGCGTTAAATCTGGATGCCTCGACGCCTTACTTGTTACTACGGGTATGCCCAAGAACGACTTTTTACCGCAGATATTTTTTTTCTGATCCAGCCGACTGCCATAACTACTCAGTTCAAAATAGTAGTCCGCGACAGATGTTCCGTATGAGAAAACGTGATCGGCATGATTGACGAAAAACACTTGTCTATTGAAAAGGCGTTTGACGACACCGCACGCCACAACCGTACATATATCATCAGGATGTATATGTAAAACAATTTTCTCGTAGGAAAATAGTAACTTCACGAGCTCTACGACCACCTCAAGCGGCCGATCGGTGGAGACCTTCGAAGTCTTCGAGAAAAATCCTTTAACACGCGACTCTGCTCGAGCTGATGCGCTGCGAGAAATAATGAGGTCTACGGCATCCTCATGCATTCCAGCAAGCTTTTCCATCAGCCTGGTGTGGCCACCTGTCAGTAATGGTTCGCTGATGACATGGACGACTGACGCACAATTATCCTGTCGCTCAAATGTGCAGCCATTTAACTGACCGAGGCAGCGGTCAATTAAATATCGTTCGATTGCCGGTGCGTCATAGATACCAATATCGGCAAACCACAAAAGGTTGCCATACTGAGTCGCGATATCCAGCGACCGATCAAGATCAACTTCAGAAAATATTCGGGACTGTATATCAGCCATCAACTTTTTCATATTGCCTGGCTCGAATGCAAATCGGAACGATCATGCAACTTGCGATAGACGAACACATACATGATCACGCTATACAAAGCATAATTTGCAGCATAAGCCCATGTGACCGCCGTCATACCCCACATATCCGTAAAGGCGACAGACAGAAAATAAAAACTGGCACAAGACAAGATTTCAGTGATCACAAACAGTTTAACCATGGCCTTGCTGAGCATCACATACGCCATGATCCAGCTGCATATTTTCAAGCTATCACCGATAACCTGACCGGAGAAAAAATCTCGGACAGGATAAAATTCCGAAGTAAACAGCACAGAGACGACGAGATCCCGGAGCAGATACATAAGTAACCCGGCAACTACAGCGACAGGTAAAATCAGTTTATAGCCGTCGAGAACCTCTTTCTTTATTTCACCTCCCGATTTCAACTCTGAGAGTCGGGGCAGATAATAGACGCTCAATGTTGTTGTCACCAACAACAAATAAGCTGCGCTTAGTCTCCACATCGCCTCCCAATAACCGGCAACTTCTAGGCCGAATGTATTGGCCAAATGGTTACGCACCAGCATCTGCCCCAAGGGAACACAGGCCGCAGATACGACCGCCATCAAGAAATAACCAGACAAATTACGCAACGTGTCTTGATCGACTCGACCGATTAGCGAACTGATCTTGAACCACTCTGTCTTGAGACATAACAGCAGCGTAACGGCAAAACTAACCGACTGATAGATAACTAATGCTATCAGCGCGCCGTACAACCCAAATTGAGTTGCCAGATACAAAGTAACAAAAAACGATAAAAGGCTTCCAACAATATTGGCAGCCACATAAAGCAGGATTTCTTTCCTGCCATTTAAAATGGCCAATAACAGAGCGTTTAGCGAAAAAAACAGCACACCGCCGGCGAACCAGAGGAACACGTCGCCAAGATTCTCATCTTTTAAAAACATCGAGGCGAGTTGCCGATGAAACAGGGCAACCAGAACACCTACCAACAGGCTGCCCACGACCGTAATTGTACCGGCTGTTCTCCACAGCCGGATCTGCTGTTCAGGACTATCGTGAAATTGCGCGGTATACTTCACCACGCCGTTACTGATAGCCCCGCCTGTAAAAGTCGTGATCATCTGCACTGCATTCTGAAACTGCCCGATTGCAGCATAACCGGCAGGCCCGACATACACAGCAAGCACCTTATTGAGTCCCAACAAGGTCAACATCTTGATAATGACTGCTATGCCATTTAGCAGACTGGTTCTAACTAGATTCATGTCCTGCCTGACTGAAAACTATTACAGGCAGCTACTACGGCACGCGCATCTTCAAGGGATAAATCCGGGCCCATTGGCAAGCTGAGTATTTGACGATGGATCTGTTCCGATACTGGCAAAGAACAATCTGCCAACTCAGAGTAGGCCTGCTGGTGATGCGGCGGAATCGGATAATGAATAAGCGTTTGAACATCGTTCGCCAGCAAATGCTTCTGCAATGCATCCCGATCCGCACAAAGTACGGTATACACATGCCACACGTGACTTAAATCGCCGACGGAGTCAAAGCTGGAAGGCACCGGTGTTCTGATCGCGGGATTTTGAATTTCAGCTGTGTATAAGCTCGCAATCTGACGCCGATGAGCAGTTTGCTCGTCAAGATACTTCAATTTTACTGACAGCATGGCCGCCTGAATCTCGTCCAGCCGACTATTCATCCCACGGTAAAGATTCTTGTACTTTTCGTGCGAGCCGTAGTTGCGCAAGGCTCGAAGCGTAGAAGCTAAAATATCGTCATTGGTGGTTATCGCACCGGCATCCCCAAGGGCACCCAGGTTTTTGCCAGGGTAAAAACTAAACCCGGAAGCGTGTCCCCATGCGCCCGCTTTCACCCCGTCTATGCTCGCTCCGTGGGATTGCGCGGAATCTTCAAGGACGAGTAATCCCGTGCGTTCTGCCAACGCCATAATCGCAGGCATATCGGCGATCCGACCATAAAGATGTACTGGGAGAATAGCTTTGGTTTTGGCGGTAATGGCAGCTTCGGCTTTGACCGGGCAAATATTGAATGTGGTCAGATCAGGTTCTACCAGAACAGGCACCAAGCCGTTTTCTGATATCGCAAGAATGCTCGCGATGTAGGTATTAGAAGGAACCAAAATCTCGTCACCTTCTTGAAGGTAACCCAGTTCTTTCCAGGCTCTGATGACCAGCACCAGAGCATCCAGCCCGTTAGCTACACCAATGCAATGCTTGGTTCCACAGTATTCTGCATAGCTGCTTTCGAACTGTTGAAGTTCGCTGCCGCCTATGTACCAGCCGGAATCGATCACGCGCGTGCACGCTTCAATCAGCTCTTCGCGGCAGGCCTGGTTTATGGACTTCAGGTCAAGGAAACTAATCATTTGGTCAAATACCTAATAACTTTTGCTGGGTTGCCTACAACAACAGCGCGATCCGGCACATCTGCAACAACAACCGCCCCTGCACCAATCATCGCCCCTTCACCAACGGTTACACCTGGCAAAATCGTAGCGTTGGCCCCGATGCTGGCACCTTGCTTGACGGTAATGCCTGAAAAAACTTCCGGATAAACCTTCGAGCGCGGCATGACGTCATTGGTGAACGTAGCATTCGGGCCAATAAATACATTGTCGGCAATCACAGTGCCTTCCCAGAGGAACACGCCAGATTTAACCGTGACGTTGTTACCCACGGTCACACCGTTTTCAACTAATGTGTGAGCACAAATATTGCAGTTTTCACCGATCGCGGCTCCGTCAAAAATCACGGCAAATTGCCAGACCCGAGTATCTTTGCCGATATTCGTACTTTTCACATCAGCGAGAGGATGGATTTTAGGCATGCTTTACCAGCTCCAAGAATGCTTCGTAGTTCCTGATGTAATCTTGCTCATCGTAAAAATCACTGGCGAGTACCACGAGCACACAATCCGAGCTGAAATCATGCATTTCATGCCAAATCATTTTGTCGATGACGATCGCTTTGTCAGGAGCATCCAGCCAGACTTCTTCTTGTAAATGACCATCGTCCAGTTTCATCAGGCAACGTCCTGAGACACAGACAGCCACTTGCGTCAGTTCCTTATGAGCATGAAAACCCCGAGGTACTCCAGGCAGAGTGTTGGTCAAGTAGTAAACGCGCTTAATCGCGAATGGAACGCTTATATCGTTTTCAAGCGCTATAAGTTGACCTCGCTCATCACCCAATGTCCTGATGTCGAGAAACTTTAACAAGCTCATCACTGGGTCACCGACAAACTGGCAACACCCGGTGCTTGCTCGTCTTTTTCACTGATAATGTAGTGATCAGAGCCCGGCCAATCGATGCCCAACTGAGGGTCGCTCCAATGCAGGGCGCCCTCGGATGCTTTGTCGTAGTAGTCCGTGGTCTTGTAAAGAAAATGAGTGTTGTCTTCCAGCGCAACGAACCCGTGCGCGAAGCCTTCTGGAATCCATAACATTTTATGGTTGGTGCTGGAGAGCTCGATTCCTACCCACTGCAGGTAAGTTGCCGAGTCCGGCCGAATATCCACTGCAACATCGTACGCCGAACCCTGAACAACACGCACCAGTTTGCCCTGAGCATGTGGCGAGCGCTGGAAATGCAGCCCCCGCAACACACCCTTGGATGAACAGGAGTGATTATCCTGGACGAAGGCGCGAGGAACGGACAGGCCCAGATCTGTCAACGCGGCGTGAAATTTTTCCTGGTTAAAGCTCTCCATGAACCAGCCACGATCGTCGCCATAAACCGCAGGTTCGACGATTACCACTTCGGGTATAGAGGTCTGAATCAATTTCATTTGCCAACAGCCTCTAAAAGAAGCTTCTGTAGATATTGGCCATAGCCGGTCTTCTTGAGCTTTTCAGCTTGTACGCTGAGTTGCTCTGGAGTGATCCAGCCACTATGAAACGCAATCTCTTCCAGGCAAGCGACTTTAAGGCCTTGTCGATGTTCAATGGTATGAACAAAGTGGCTCGCTTCCAGCAGCGACTCGTGAGTACCGGTATCAAGCCAGGCAAAACCACGACCGAGCATTTCGACGGTCAGAGATTTGTCGTCGAGATACGCTTTGTTGACATCAGTGATCTCCAACTCGCCACGAGGCGAAGGCTTGATGTTTTTGGCGATTTCCACGACGCGATTGTCATAAAAATACAGTCCGGTTACTGCATAGTTGGACTTGGGTTGGCTCGGCTTTTCTTCAATGCTGAGGGCGCGGCCAGTGCTATCGAATTCAACCACACCGAAACGCTCAGGATCAGATACGTGATAACCAAACACGGTTGCCCCGGAAGCCTGAGACATGGCCGAACGCAAGTTATCGGAAAAGTGCTGACCATAGAAAATGTTGTCGCCGAGAATCAAGCAGCAAGGATCCTTGCCGATAAATTCTTCGCCAATGATGAATGCCTGGGCCAAGCCATCCGGGCTTGGTTGCTCAGCGTAGGTCAATTGAATACCGTACTGACTGCCATCACCCAGAAGTTTTTTAAAGCAGGGCAAGTCTTCTGGCGTAGAAATGATCAGAATTTCGCGCATCCCGGCCAGCATCAACACGGAAAGCGGGTAGAAAATCATCGGCTTGTCGAAGATAGGAAGCATCTGTTTCGACACGCCCAACGTCAATGGATGCAGGCGCGTACCAGACCCGCCTGCCAGAATGATGCCTTTGCGTTTGATGACGGTCATTTTTCTAACACTTCCTTTAACATCCGGGTCACTCCACTACGCCAATCGGGCAAGTGGATGGAAAAAGTCTTGCGCAGCTTCTCGGTACTAAGCCGAGAATTCAATGGACGGCGCGCAGGCGTCGGGAATTGCGTGGTCGGAATCGGATTCAGCGTTTGCACTTTCAACGGAAGACCGCTTGCCTTGCCATGGGCAATGACAAGACTTGCGTATTCATGCCAGGAAGTGAATCCTGAAGCCGCCAAGTGATATACACCTGCGACCTCTGGATCAACAAGCGCCTGGCGGATCATGGACGCAGTGACATCTGCGATCAAATCAGCACCGGTAGGCGCTCCGACTTGATCGGCGATGACATTGAGCTCATCGCGATCTGCAGCGAGGCGCAGCATGGTTTTAGCGAAATTGTTTCCACGCGCGCCGTAAACCCAAGAGGTACGCATGATCAAGTATTTGCAGCCTGCCGAAGCAATCGCCTGCTCCCCTAGCAACTTGGTCATGCCGTAGTAGTTGACGGGAGCAACAGCATCACGTTCATGCCAGGCTTCCGAGCCAGCTCCGTCGAACACGTAATCCGTGGAAAAGTGCACAAACCAGCTACCCAGTTTGGCAGCTTCTTCAGCGATAACCTGTACCGCGGTGGCATTAACCTGAAGGGCCAGATCCTTGTCCGATTCCGCTTTGTCCACAGCAGTATAAGCGGCAGCATTGACGATGATATCTGGCGCAACTCGCTGGATAGTCGCCTGTAATTGCGCGACGTCGGTGAGATCACCGCATAAACCATCCTCGGCATTGCGATCCAGAGCGACCACTTCACCCAAAGTTGCCAGGGAGCGTTGAAGCTCCCAGCCTACCTGTCCATTTTTACCCAGCAATAAAAGCTTCATATCGGCTTACCGCTCAGAATAGTTCTGGTCGATCCATTGCTGGTAGCTGCCGCTTTTTACGTGCTCTACCCAAAGCTGATTATTCAGGTACCACTCAACAGTTTTGCGGATACCGGAATCGAACGTTTCTTCCGGCACCCAAGCCAAATCACGTTGAATTTTGCTGGCGTCAATCGCGTAACGCTGGTCGTGGCCCGGTCGATCCTGAACATAAGTAATCAGTTGTGCGTGCGGACGATGCGGCGAATCCGGGCACAATTCATCGAGTAAAGCGCAAACCGTGTGAACCACTTCGAGGTTTTTCTTCTCGTTGTGACCACCGATATTGTAGGTCTCGCCAATCTCGCCCTCGGTAACAACCTTATAAAGCGCACGAGCATGATCTTCGACATACAACCAGTCACGAACCTGGTCGCCTTTTCCGTAGATAGGCAGAGCCTTACCTTCCAGGGCGTTCAGAATAACAAGCGGAATCAGTTTTTCCGGAAAGTGGCATGGGCCGTAATTGTTAGAGCAGTTGGTCACGACAGCTGGCAGGCCGTACGTTCTGCTCCACGCCCTGACCAGATGATCGGAGCTCGCCTTGCTCGCCGAATAAGGGGAGCTGGGCTGATACGGCGTCTGTTCTGTGAACAGTTCTTCAGGGCCATCGAGATCGCCATACACTTCGTCAGTGGAAATGTGGTGAAACCGGAAATTCTGTTGAGCAGTTGCGTCCAGGCCGTTCCAATAATGGCGAACTGCCTCCAGCAGGGTGTACGTACCGACAATATTAGTCTGGATGAAATCCGATGGACCACTGATCGAGCGATCAACATGAGACTCTGCTGCCAGATGCATTACCGCATCAGGGCGATGCTCAGCAAACACTCGTTCCAAATCTTTTCCATTGCAAATATCGACACGCTCAAAGGCATATCGGTCACTCTTGGCGCTTTCACCCAGAGACTCGAGGTTACCGGCATAGGTCAATTTATCAAGATTGACCACCGAATCCTTGGTATTGGCGATGATATGACGGACCACTGCCGAGCCAATAAAACCAGCGCCACCGGTTACTAATATTTTCAACATCATCTCCTTAAACTCGAGTAACGCTCTATACACTAATCGTCATTGATGCTTGCGTAATGCCTGCGTCGAAACGCTGATATCTCCCAGCGCTACGTGTTGTGCACCGCGATCAGCAGGCCAGCCTTGGACGCCAGGGCCCAGTTTACACGCGTTCGGCGCAAGAGGCCGCAAGGCGCAGACTACGAATCGAAATTCCGACAGGCAACGCTGAATTCATCGTTCGACTGCTGTTATTTGATGGATTACGAACCACCTGACTTTCTCTCACTGGAACATATAGGCTTACAAACGTGGATCAGCCGCCTGAACAACGCTATTTTCAGCCTCTCTACGCTTGGCAATAAAATGGTTCAACAATGCGACAGCACAACCCAAGAGCCCGCCAACCAAAAGACCCAAAAGAATGATCAACGCCTTTTTCGGCTTGATCGGGGAACTTGGTAGATCCAAAACGCCATCATGGCGATAGGCTGCAATTTCGAAATTTTCAGATTCGACTTTCTGGAAAAATTCGACATCTTTCTGAAGATTACGCAGCCCCGGAATGAAAGGATCTTCAGACTGACGATTTTCGAGATTTTTAAGCTCAGCCTCCAGCGCCTTGCTACCGCGCATGTAGGTATTATCTTCAAACATATTGCCAGCCAACTTTTCGGTACCCCTCCCGGAAAAAACAACTGTATTTTCCAGACCGCTTGATTGAGCAACTAGCAGCGCTTCACGAATTTTCGCGATGTTGTCATTCCGGGTCTTGCGAGCGGAATCTCGCAACGTCTCGATTTCCAGCACGCGGTTGCGACCAAGCACTAAAACCTCTTTCTTTGCGTTCTGGGCAAGCTCGCGAGCGGTGCTCTCACCGACCTGGTTAACATAGGCGGTAACCCACTCAACGGAGCGCTCAGGATTGCTATCTTGCAGCGATACAGACCAACGTCCGTCCTCTTCTTTGTCTACCTGAGCCACCGCGATGGTTTTAGAAAACACACCGTACAGCACACCACTGGACAGAGCCGATGGTTCACCGCCGGAAGCAGGCAGATATGTCGACTCAAAAAACTGTCGACGCTGCGATTCTGACTGAAGATTACTTAAAAAAACCTTATAAACCTGATTGACCGTAAAAGGTTTCAATTCTGAACCTGTGCCACGTCCGTAGTTAAGATTGGCAATGTCGTTAAGGGTAGGCGGAGATATGTAATATTTTGACTCGTAAACAGGCGTGGACCAAAAAGCATAAGCGGCGCCCATGAATCCGCAAGCCAGCGCAATAGTGGCAACCAGCCACTTTCTTACCCAGATAGCGCCAAAAATTTCAAAAAGATCGAGCTCAACTGAAGAGTTAACTGTGCTATTACTGTTTTGCATAAGATTATTTAGCCCTTCAATTAATACTATCTATTACTTGCTTAATAGAAATTATTGCGCTGCCTGGCGAGTTTTTCTTACCACAAAAAGGATTTGCGGACGCACACCCTCTAACCACGCCGGACGGGAAAAACGACAAGAAGCCGAGTCTGCAGACAGCTCGAAATAATAACATGGACATCGCTGGTTTTCCTGAGCAGAAACAACCTGTTCTGACCAGTAACCCGTTAGACTCGCCGAATCGCTTTGCGACCGAAGAGCAAAGCCAAAAGCGGCCCAAACACCATGCCTGTAAGCAAAGCCAAAAGGACACAGGCAGCTATCGGTATTTGCGGGGACGACCAACCCAGGAATACCAGTGAAATCGATTGCTGATTTTCCAGCACAAACGCCAGGGTTACCAACACAACCAATAGAATAAAAATACTGGAAAGCACGCGCTTAAGATTACGCATCAGCGCCCTCCTCGATAATCGTTGACGAGGATCAAACCCCCTCCTCCTCTTCCTCATTCACCCGATCACGCAACTCCTTGCCCGGTTTGAAATGCGGAACGAATTTTCCGTCCAGACTCACCGACTGGCCGGTTTTTGGATTGCGCCCTACGCGCGGGGCGCGGTAGTGCAGGGAGAAGCTGCCAAAGCCACGGATCTCGATGCGATCACCGGTAGCCAGACACTGGGACATTTGTTCAAGCATGGTCTTGATGGCCAGCTCTACATCCTTGGATGAGAGCAGCCCTTGATGGGTGACAATTCGTTCGATCAACTCCGACTTCGTCATATTTTTCCCTTCTTTTTCAAGCAGCTAGATCAGCGCTTGAAAGGTTTTAGCACGCCCGGAAGATTTTGAACAGCCCAGGGATTGACATATCTTCCTGCTCATTGAAACGCCCGTTTTCAGGGCACAAGCTCTATAAACCGCCACCCTATCGGCAGATCACTAACATCGTGCGTGTCAGATAGCCAGCAGGATTGAAACCGAAGGGATACTGATCATCATCCTTGGCATCATCGGATCTGGTAATGACCTTGTAGCCTGCGCCTTTGCATTCTTTTGTGGCGCGCTTTTGACACTTCTCCCAACTCGAGCCCAATCCCGAGCAATCGACCTCGATGCCGCTCACGCCGCGCACCACATGCGTCTTGGCGCTCGTGGCGCAGCCCGCCAACATCAGCACACCGACCAACACGATAAACTTGTTCATTCACTTCCTTATGCCAGGCAATCTGCCCGACTACTGCGATCTTCAGCCTAAGCCTAGTCGCGAATAGACGATTGATCCGAATAAAGAAACAGACAATTGAGTAACAAGATTGGTTTCACGCGAGAGGTGCCTCTCCACCAAATCGCAGGCACAAAAAAGGGCGACCGAAGTCGCCCTTTTTAATGATCAAGCAGAACTTAGTTCTGTTTGGCCATTGCCTGGCGCAGCAGTGCCGCCATGGTGGTGTCGCCAGTAGGAGCTTCTTCAGCCTTCAGGCTTTGGATAGCTTCTTTCTCTTCAGCATCGTCTTTCGACTTGATGGAGAGCTGGATTACGCGGCTCTTGCGATCAACGCTGATGATCTTGGCTTCTACTTCCTGGCCTTCTTTCAGAACGTTGCGCGCGTCTTCAACGCGGTCACGGCTGATTTCGGAGGCTTTCAGAGTCGCTTCGATATCGTCGGCCAGAACGATGATGGCGCCTTTGGCGTCAACTTCTTTCACAGTGCCTTTAACGATGGCGCCTTTGTCGTTCTCTTGAACGTACTCGGAGAACGGATCGCTTTCCAGTTGCTTGATACCCAGGGAGATGCGCTCGCGCTCTGGGTCAACCGACAGGATAACGGTGTCCAGCTCGTCGCCCTTCTTGAAACGACGAACAGCTTCTTCGCCAACTTCGTTCCAGGAGATGTCGGACAGGTGAACCAGACCGTCGATGCCGCCGTCCAGACCAATGAAGATACCGAAATCGGTGATCGACTTGATGGTGCCGGAGATTTTATCGCCCTTGTTGAACTGGCCAGAGAAATCTTCCCATGGGTTAGATTTGCACTGCTTGATGCCCAGGGAGATACGACGACGCTCTTCGTCGATGTCCAGAACCATAACTTCCACTTCGTCGCCGACTTGTACGACTTTCGAAGGGTGGATGTTCTTGTTGGTCCAGTCCATTTCCGAAACGTGTACCAGACCTTCAACGCCTTCTTCCAGCTCAGCGAAGCAGCCGTAGTCGGTCAGGTTGGTTACACGAGCGGTAACGCGAGTGCTTTCTGGGTAACGGGCTTTGATAGCAACCCATGGATCTTCGCCCAGTTGCTTCAGGCCCAGGGAAACACGGTTGCGTTCGCGATCGTATTTCAGAACCTTAACGTCGATTTCGTCACCAACGTTGACGATCTCGGAAGGATGCTTGATGCGCTTCCAGGCCATGTCGGTGATGTGCAGCAGGCCGTCCACGCCACCCAGATCGACGAATGCGCCGTAATCGGTGAGGTTTTTGACGATACCTTTGACTTGCTGGCCTTCCTGCAAGGATTCCAGCAGAGCTTCACGCTCGGCGGAGTTCTCGGCTTCCAGGACGCTGCGACGGGAAACGACAACGTTGTTGCGCTTCTGGTCCAGCTTGATGACCTTGAATTCCAGCTCTTTGCCTTCCAGGTGCGTGGTGTCGCGCACTGGACGGACGTCAACCAGGGAACCTGGCAGGAACGCACGGATGCCGTTAACGTCGACAGTGAAGCCGCCTTTAACCTTACCGTTGATAACGCCCTTGACCACTTCCTCAGCTGCGAAGGCTGCTTCCAGAACGATCCAGCACTCAGCGCGCTTGGCTTTTTCACGGGACAGCTTGGTTTCACCGAAACCGTCTTCAACCGAGTCCAGAGCAACGTGAACTTCGTCACCGACATTGATAGTCAGATCGCCAGCGTCGTTGTAGAACTGCTCAAGCGGGATGAGTGCTTCAGACTTCAGGCCAGCGTGAACGGTTACCCAGCGAGCTTGGTAATCGATATCAACGATAACACCGGTGATGATGGAGCCTGCCTGAAGGTTCAGGGTTTTTAGGCTTTCTTCAAAGAGTTCCGCAAAGCTTTCGCTCATTTTAATTCCTGTAAATGAGGGCGAAGGATACGCCCATCTCCACACCCCAGACGGTGTGGGTTAGTTTCATATAGAAGAAGCGCCGCAGGACTATGACTGGTCCCCTGTGGCCTTCTTGGTCACCCGGCGATATCGCGAATGGCGATCTCGCTCATGATGCGTTCAAGCACCTGATCGATGGACAACTCCGTGGAATCCAGCTGTATGGCGTCAGCCGCCGGCTTAAGCGGGGCTACCGCTCGCTGGGTGTCACGCTCGTCGCGTGCACGGATCTCATCTAGCAGACTCGACAGACTAACACCCTCGACTTTGCCCTTCAACTGCAAATATCGACGGCGCGCTCTCTCCTCGGCACTGGCGGTCAGGAAAATCTTCAGCGGCGCGCCTGGAAAAACCACGGTGCCCATGTCGCGACCATCCGCGACAAGGCCCGGCGCTTCCTGGAAAGCCCGCTGGCGCTGCAGCAGCGCCTCGCGTACGGCCGGCAATGCAGCCACTTGAGAAGCACCGGAACCGACGCTTTCAGTGCGGATGACATCGCTGACTTCATCACCTTCCAGAATGATGCGCTGCAACTGACCGTCGGTCGCCGCAATAAACTGAACATCCAGATGAGCGGCGAGTTTCTTCAGCAGCTCTTCATTGGTCAGATCAACACCATGGTTGTGCGCAGCAAATGCCAGCAAACGGTACAGCGCACCGGAATCCAGCAGGTTCCAGCCCAGACGCTTGGCCAGAATCCCGGCTACGGTGCCTTTGCCCGAGCCGCTTGGCCCATCAATGGTGATGACCGGTGCAATGTTGTTCACGACTGAGCCTCTTGTGCCACACGAATACCGACCTGCCCGCACAAAGCGAGGAAGTTCGGGAACGATGTCGCGACGTTGGCGCAATCATGGATGCGGATCGGTGCAGTGGCGCGCAGCGAGGCCACGCTGAAAGCCATGGCAATACGGTGATCGCCGTGACCATGCACTTCGCCGCCGCCGATCTGGCCGCCGTCGATGATGATGCCGTCCGGGGTCGGTTCGCACTTGACGCCCAGCGCCAGCAAACCGTCCGCCATGACCTGAATGCGATCCGATTCCTTGACCCGCAACTCTTCAGCGCCGGTCAGTACGGTGCGCCCTTCGGCACAGGCCGCAGCAACAAACAGCACCGGGAATTCGTCGATCGCCAGTGGAACCAGTTCTTCCGGAATCTCGATGCCCTTGAGTTTAGCTGCTCGCACGCGCAGGTCAGCCACAGGCTCGCCGCCGACTTCACGCTGGTTTTCCAGCGTGATGTCAGCACCCATCAGGCGCAGGATGTCGATAACGCCAGTACGGGTCGGGTTGATGCCGACGTGCTCAAGCACCAGCTCCGAACCTTCAGCAATCGAGGCCGCCACAAGGAAGAACGCCGACGACGAGATGTCGCCCGGGACTTCAATGTGGGTCGCCGTCAGTTTGCCGCCGGATTCAACCGAAGCCGTAGCGCCTTCAACGCTGACCGGGTAGCCGAAGCCGCGCAGCATGCGCTCGGTGTGGTCGCGAGTCGGAGCGGGTTCGGTCACAGTGGTCTTGCCTTCAGCGTACAGACCGGCGAGCAGCAGGCAGGATTTCACCTGAGCACTGGCCATCGGCATGGTGTAGGTCAGGCCTTTGAGCTTGTGACCGCCACGAATCGTCATCGGTGGACGACCTTCAGCAGCGGTTTCAATCACGGCGCCCATTTCACGCAGTGGATTGGCCACGCGATTCATCGGACGCTTGGACAGCGAGGCATCGCCGGTCAAAGTGCTGTCGAAGTTCTGCGCAGCCAACAGGCCGGAGAGCAGACGCATCGAGGTACCGGAGTTGCCCAGATAGATCGGGCCCGGCGCCGGTTTCAGACCGTGCAGGCCGACACCGTGAATGGTCACGCGGCCGTGGTGCGGGCCTTCGATGACCACGCCCATGTCGCGGAACGCCTGCAAGGTCGCCAGGGCGTCTTCGCCCTCAAGGAAGCCTTCGACTTCGGTGACGCCTTCGGCCAGCGAACCGAGCATGATCGAACGGTGGGAAATGGATTTGTCGCCCGGTACGCGAATCCGACCGGACAGGCGGCCACCAGGTTGAGCCAGGAAGATCAGATCGTTGGAATTCATAGCGTCCACATAGGCCCTGCGGGCCAGGATTTTACTGAAATGCTCGCGGGCAACCCGGGCGCGCGTGAAGACGCCCAACAATTGGTGCCCATCCCCTGCATCGACCGCGTCGCGCAAGGCGTCGAGGTCGCTGCGAAATGTATCGAGTGTGCGCAGAACAGCCTCGCGGTTAGCGAGGAAGATGTCGTGCCACATCACCGGGTCGCTTCCGGCGATTCTTGTGAAATCGCGAAAACCACCGGCAGCGTAACGGAAGATCTCAAGGTTTTCATTGCGCTTGGCCAACGAATCGACCAGACCGAACGCCAACAGGTGCGGCAGATGGCTGGTCGCGGCCAGCACTTCATCGTGACGTTCGACCTGCATGTGCTCGACGTCGGCGCCCAATTCGCGCCACAGACGATCAACCACAGCCAATGCGGCCGGATCGGTTTGCTCGAGCGGCGTGAGAATCACTTTGTGACGACGGAACAGTTCGGCATTGGAGGCTTCCACCCCGCTCTGCTCGGAACCGGCAATCGGATGGCCCGGCACGAAACGCGGCGGCATCGCGCCAAACGCTTCGGTTGCCGCGCGCACCACATTGCCTTTGGCGCTACCGACATCAGTCAGAATCGCCTGCCCGAGATCCATGCTCGCCAGACGCGCGAGCACTTTTTCCATGGCCAGAATCGGCACCGCCAGTTGAATCACGTCAGCGCCCTGGCATGCAGCGGCCAAGTCATCCTCACAACGATCGACCACACCCAACTCGACCGCGAGCTTGCGCGATTGCGGATCGAGATCGACCCCGACCACTTCACGGCATACGCCGCTTTCACGCAAGCCTTTGGCAAACGAACCACCGATCAACCCCAGACCGACCACCACAAGGCGACCGATCATAGGTGCAGCAGATTGCAGTGCAGTGACATCACCCACGAGCCAGAACCTTGCGCAACGCTTCGAGGAAGCGGCTGTTTTCCGCTGGCAGACCGATGGTCACCCGCAGGTGGTTCGGCATGCCGTAATTGGCTACTGGACGCACGATCACGCCTTCGCTCAGCAAACCCTGGAATACAGGGGCTGCAACTTGTGCGAGATCGACGCAGATGAAATTGCCCTTGGATTCGATCCAGTTCAGACCCAGCTCACGGAAACCTGCTTGCAGCTGCTGCATGCCCGCCTCGTTGAGCTGACGGCTTTGCGCCAGATATTCTTCGTCCTTCAACGCTGCGCAGGCTGCCGCGAGGGCCAGACTGTTGACGTTGAAGGGCTGACGAACGCGGTTCAGCACGTCAGCAACAACCGGAGTCGACAGACCGTAACCAACGCGCAATGCCGCCAAGCCGTAAGCCTTGGAGAAAGTGCGCGACACCAGCAGGTTCGGGTAAGCGGCGAGGAAATCCAGACCGTCCGGCAAATCACTGCCTTCGGCGTATTCGATGTAAGCCTCGTCCAGCACCACCAGCACATGCTCCGGAACATCCTGCAGGAACTCGTCCAGCGCTTCAGCGCCGAACCAGGTGCCGGTCGGGTTGTTCGGGTTGGCGATGAACACCACGCGGGTGTTGGCGTCGATGGCCGCGAGCATTGCAGGCAGGTCATGCCCCCAATCTTTCGCCGGCACCACTTTGGCCTGCGCGCCGACCGCTTGAGTGGCGATCGGGTATACCGCAAACGCGTGCTCACTGAACACCGCGTTGAGGCCCGGCGCCAGATACGCGCGCGCGACCAACTCAAGAATGTCGTTGGAACCGTTGCCCAGCGTGACCTGATTCAGCTCGACGCGGCACTGTTCGGCCAGCAACGATTTCAATGCGAAACCGTTGCCATCCGGATAACGGGTCAGCTCGGCCAGCTCTTCGCGGATCGCCGCCAAGGCTTTTGGACTGGCGCCCAGCGGATTTTCATTGCTCGCCAGTTTGACGATTTTTGCCGGATCCAGATCCAGCTCGCGCGCCAGTTCGTCCACAGGCTTGCCCGGAACGTACGGCGAAAGTTGTTGCACGCCCGGCTGTGCCAGAGCGAGGAAGTTGCCACTCATTTGCTACCGCCCCTTAGAGAACTGCTTTCGGGTAGGAACCCAGCACTTTGAGTGCTACTGCTTCCTGACTGATCTTTTCCAGCACACCTTTGATCAACGGATCACGGTGGTGGCCGACGAAGTCGATGAAGAACACGTAGGTCCATTTACCGCTGCGCGATGGACGGGTTTCGATGCGGGTCAGGTCGATCCCGTTGTCGTGGAACGGCACCAGCAGCTCGTGGAGCGCGCCGGGTTTGTTGCTCATCGACACGATGATTGAAGTCTTGTCGTCGCCGGTCGGCGGCACTTCCTGGTTACCAATCATCAGGAAGCGCGTCGAGTTGTCCGGACGATCTTCGATCTTCTCGGCCAGACGGGTCAGACCATACAGACCGGCCGCCATGTCACCGGCAATCGCCGCCGAATTCCACTCACCTTTAACCCGCTTGGCGGCTTCAGCGTTGCTCGACACCGCGACGCGCTCGACATTCGGGTAGTGCGCGTCCAGCCACTTGCGGCACTGGGCCAGCGACTGTGCGTGGGAATAGATGCGGCTGATGCTGTCGGTCTTGGTGTTTTCACCGACCAACAGGTGATGGTGAATGCGCAGCTCGACTTCGCCACAGATGACCATGTCGTGTTCGAGGAAGCTGTCGAGCGTGTGATTGACCGCGCCTTCGGTGGAGTTTTCCACCGGCACCACGCCAAAATTCACCGCACCGGCTGCCACTTCACGGAACACTTCGTCGATCGCCGCCATTGGCTTGCTGATCACCGCGTGGCCGAAGTGCTTCATCGCCGCGGCCTGGGTGAAAGTGCCTTCAGGGCCGAGGTAAGCCACTTTCAGCGGCTGCTCGAGCGCCAGGCACGACGACATGATTTCACGAAACAACCGCGCCATCTCCTCGTTGCCCAGCGGCCCCTGATTGCGCTCCATCACACGCTTGAGCACCTGAGCTTCGCGCTCAGGACGATAGAACACCGGCACTTCGCCTTCGGCCAGCGAGGCCATCTTTACTCGCGCGACTTCCTGGGCGCAACGCGCACGCTCACTGATCAGCTCCATGACTTTGGTGTCCAGAGCGTCAATGCGAACGCGCAGCGCCTTGAGTTCTTGCTCGGACATCAGCCGTGTTCCTTCTCGAATTCAGCCATGTACGCCACCAGCGCGTTGACCGCAGTGATGTCGACAGCGTTATAGATGGAGGCGCGCATGCCGCCCACGGAGCGGTGACCCTTGAGGTTGAGCAGACCGCGCGCTTCGGCACCGACCAGGAACGGCTTGTCCAGACGATCATCGGCCAGACGGAATGGCACGTTCATCCACGACCGATCCGATTTGTTGATCGGGTTGCTGTAGAGGCCGCTGGCGTCGATGAAGTCGTACAGCGTGCGCTGTTTGACGTCGTTGAGTTTGGCGATCGCGTCAACGCCGCCCTGCTCTTTCAGCCACTGGAACACCAGACCGGACAGGTACCAGGCCAGGGTCGGCGGGGTGTTGTACATCGAGCCGTTATCCGCCGCGACTTTGTAGTCGAGCATGGTCGGGCACAGCGCACGCGCCTTGCCGAGCAGGTCTTCGCGGATGATGTTGACGACGATGCCACTCGGGCCGATGTTCTTCTGGGCGCCGGCGTAGATCATGCCGAAACGCGAGATATCGACCGGGCGCGACAGAATGTCGGAAGACATGTCAGCCACCAGCGGCACGTCACCGACTTCCGGGATCCACTGGAATTCCAGACCGCCGATGGTTTCGTTCGGCGCGTAGTGAACGTAAGCGGCGTCTTTCGACAGGTTCCACTCGTTCTGGCCCGGGATGGCGAAATAGTCGTAAGGCTTGGCGGTGGCGGCGACGTTGACGTGGCCGTAGCGCGAGGCTTCTTCGATGGCTTTCTGCGACCAGATACCGGTGTCGATATAGTCGGCAGAACCGCCTTCAGGCAACAGGTTCAGTGGAATCTGCGCGAATTGCTGGCTGGCGCCACCTTGCAGAAACAGCACTTTGTAGTTCGACGGGATATTCAGCAGGTCACGCAGATCCTGCTCGGCCTGGGTGGCAATGGACACGAACTCATCGCTGCGATGGCTCATTTCCATGACCGACAGACCCTTGCCGTGCCAATCAAGGAGTTCACCCTGGGCGCGCTGCAGGACAGCTTCAGGAAGCGCCGCAGGACCGGCGCAGAAGTTATAGGCTCGCTTGCTCACATCCAATCTCGCTCTGATTTGGTGGTCACTTAAATCTTTTGGTCTGCGGATGATCGTTCCCACGCTCTGCGTGGGGATGCATCCAATGACGCTCTGCGTCATGGGACGCGGAGCGTCCCGAGCGGCATTCCCACGCAGAGCGTGGGAACGATCCCGTACAGTGTTGCAAATTTTCAAACAGGACAAATAACAAGGGGGCGAATTCTCATCCGCCCCCTTGCTTGTCCGCTTATTCTTGCGGTTCTTCGTCTGCTGCGGCGTCGAGTTGCTGGTCTTCACCGGCATCGTCGTTGACGACAGTGCCTTCGAATTCCTCGCCCTCTTCCCCTTCAAGCTCTTCGCCTTCGACTTCCGAAGGTTCCTGAACCCGCTCCAGACCGACCAGGGTTTCATCCTTGGCCAGTTTGATCAGCGTCACACCTTGCGTGTTACGACCCAGGCTCGACACTTCGTCGACACGGGTACGCACCAGGGTGCCCTGATCGGAGATCAGCATGATCTCTTCACCGTCCTGCACCTGAACCGCACCGACCAGACGGCCGTTACGCTCGTTGCTGACCATGGCGATAACGCCCTGACCGCCACGCTTGTACTCAGGGAACTCGGTGATCGCCGTACGCTTGCCGTAGCCGCGCGCCGAAGCAGTGAGAATTTCGCTGCCTTCTTCTGGAATCAGCATGGAGATCAGCTTCTGCCCTTCTGGCAGACGCATGCCACGCACACCGCGGGCGGTACGGCCCATGGCGCGAACTTCGGATTCCTTGAAGCGCGTTACCTTGCCGCCGTCGGAGAACAGCATGATTTCCTGCTCGCCGTCGGTGACAGCCGCGGAGATCAGGATGTCGCCTTCGTCCAGTTCCAGCGCGATCAGACCAACGCTGCGCTGACGGCTGAAGGCCACCAGCGGCGTCTTCTTGACCGTACCGTTGGCGGTCGACATGAAGATGAACGGCGCTTTTTTACGATCAGCAGCCTTGATACGGGCACGACGCTCTTCGTCGGTCTCGTTGCTGTTTTCGATTTCTTCTACATCAACCTCAACGCCTTCAGCCTCTTCTTCTTCAGCCTGACGCTTCATGGCTTCGAGATCGACCGGCAGCATGGTGGTGATGTATTCGCCTTCGCTCAATGGCAGAAGGTTGACCAGCGGACGACCACGGGCAGCGCGGGACGCTTCCGGAATCTCGTAGGTCTTGAGCCAGTACACCTTGCCTTTGCTGGAGAACAGCAGCAGCGTGGTGTGGCTGTTGGCAACGAGCAGGTGAGCGATGTAGTCCTCATCCTTGACGCCGGTCGCCGATTTGCCTTTGCCGCCACGACGCTGAGCCTGGTACGCAGCCAATGGCTGAGTCTTGGCGTAGCCACCGTGGGAGATGGTCACGACGCGCTCTTCTTCCGGGATCATGTCGCCCAGGGTCAGATCGAGACGGGCATCGAGAATTTCGGTGCGGCGCACGTCGCCGTATTCGGCACGAATCACTTCCAGCTCTTCGCGGATCACTTCCATCAGGCGCACAGCGCTGTTGAGGATGCGGATCAGCTCGCCGATCTGGTTGAGGATCTCTTGATACTCGGCCAGCAGTTTTTCGTGTTCCAGACCAGTCAGACGGTGCAGACGCAGTTCCAGAATGGCTTGCGCCTGTTCTGGCGACAGGAAGTATTTGCCTTCGCGCAGACCGTATTGCGGATCGAGGTTTTCCGGACGGCACGAATCGGCACCGGCACGTTCAACCATCGCGACCACGGCCGAGGATTCCCACGGCGTGCTGATCAGCGCTTCTTTAGCTTCCGACGGGGTCGGCGAGGCTTTAATCAGGGCGATAACCGGGTCGATGTTCGACAGGGCAACGGCCTGACCTTCGAGGATGTGACCACGCTCGCGCGCTTTGCGCAGTTCGAACACGGTACGACGGGTAACCACTTCGCGACGGTGACGGACGAAGGCTTCTAGCAGATCCTTGAGGTTCAGAATGCGTGGGCGGCCGTCGATCAGCGCAACGATGTTGATGCCGAATACCGATTGCAGCTGGGTCTGGGCGTAGAGGTTGTTGAGGATCACCTCAGGCACTTCGCCGCGACGCAGTTCGATCACGACGCGCATACCGTCCTTGTCGGACTCGTCGCGCAGTTCGGTGATGCCTTCCAGCTTCTTCTCTTTAACCAGCTCGGCGATCTTCTCGATCAGACGCGCCTTGTTCAACTGGTAAGGGAGTTCGGTAATAACGATCTGCTGACGGCCACCGACCTTGTCGATGTCTTCAATGATCGAGCGGGCGCGCATGTAAATACGCCCGCGACCGGTGCGGTAGGCTTCGATGATACCGGCGCGACCGTTGATGATCGCGGCGGTCGGGAAGTCCGGACCGGGGATGTATTGCATCAGCTCATCGACGGTCAGCTCAGGGTTGTCGATGAGCGCCAGGCAACCGTCGATGACTTCACCGAGGTTGTGCGGCGGGATGTTGGTCGCCATGCCCACGGCGATACCGCTGGAGCCGTTGACCAGCAGGTTGGGGATACGGGTCGGCATGACCGCCGGGATCATTTCGGTGCCGTCGTAGTTCGGCACCCAGTCCACGGTTTCTTTGTGCAGGTCAGCCAGCAGCTCGTGCGCCAGCTTGGTCATGCGCACTTCGGTGTATCGCATCGCCGCAGCGTTGTCGCCGTCGACCGAACCGAAGTTGCCCTGACCGTCTACCAGCAGGTAGCGCAGGGAGAAAGGCTGGGCCATACGAACGATGGTGTCGTACACCGCGGTATCACCGTGCGGGTGATACTTACCGATCACGTCGCCGACAACACGGGCAGATTTCTTGTACGGCTTGTTGTAGTCGTTACCCAGCTCGCTCATCGCGAACAGTACGCGACGGTGCACGGGCTTGAGGCCATCGCGCGCATCCGGCAGTGCACGGCCGACGATTACGCTCATCGCGTAGTCGAGGTAGGACTGCTTCAGCTCGTCTTCGATATTGACCGGGAGGATTTCTTTGGCCAGTTCGCCCATGAGAAGCCTGATTCCTTTTTCTGGTGAAACTTCGTCATATCCATATGGGACCAACGAAGCTCGTCGGGGCCGGCCGAGTGCCATGCGCCGACTTACGACAAATCAACATTGGAGCGTGGATTTGCGCAGTGAAGACAGCTTCGTGAAGCTGCCTCGGAAAACGCCGGATGTTATCACAAAGGCCGCCACGCACCTATCCCCCAGATGCGCATGGAGCATAGTTAGTTGACCGGTGACAGGCTTAACGGGGACGAGAGAGGCTTAGAGCTTCTTTGAATGCAGATTTGTACTGTGGATTAGCGATGTTTATTGACTTTTTGGGGTGCGCACACCTGTAGGAGCTGCCGAAGGCTGCGATCTTTTGATCCTGGCCTCTAAAAATCAAGATCAAAAGATCGCAGCCTTCGGCAGCTCCTACATTGAGTGTCACCGCATCAATGCAGGCGTTTGCGGCACATTAACTGGGCCATTTTCGCGGTATCCGGGCGCTCGACGATGCCCTTCTCGGTGACGATCGCGTCGATCAGATCCGCCGGCGTCACGTCAAACACCGGGTTGAACGCTTCAACGTCGGCACCGACGCGCTTGCCGCCGACTTCCAGCAACTCGGCGCCATCGCGTTCTTCGATCGGGATGTCGTCGCCGCTGGCCAGGTTCATGTCGATGGTTGAACTCGGCGCCACCACCATGAAACGCACACCGTGGTGCATGGCGTTGACCGCCAGTTGATAGGTGCCGATCTTGTTCGCCACGTCACCATTGGCAGTGATGCGGTCGGCGCCGACGATGACCCAGGTCACGCCCTTGGTTTTCATGATGTGTGCAGCAGCAGAGTCGGCATTCAGGGTCACCGGAATGCCTTCATTGGCCAGTTCCCACGCGGTCAGACGCGAGCCTTGCAGCCACGGACGGGTTTCGTCGGCGTAAACGCGCTCGACCATGCCTTCAATAAAGGCTGCGCGAATCACACCCAGCGCGGTACCGAAACCGCCTGTGGCCAGCGCGCCAGTGTTGCAATGGGTCAGAATCGCCTGAGCATTGCCCTGATGCTTGCGGATCAAGTCGACGCCGAGCTGCGCCATGGTCAGGTTGGCTTCGCGGTCGCTTTCATGAATGGCGATCGCCTCGGCCTCCAGCGCCGCCAGCGGATCGGCGTTTTCTTTCAGGCGATCCAGTCGATCATGCATACGACCCAGCGCCCAGAACAAATTGACCGCAGTCGGACGGGAATCGGCCAGCAAGGCAAAATCCTCTTCCAGCGCCGCGTACCAGTCGCCACCTTCAGCGATCCGCGCGCGCGCGGCGAGCACGATGCCGTAGGCCGCACTGATGCCGATGGCCGGCGCGCCACGCACCACCATCGAGCGAATCGCCTCGGCCACGCCGGCGGCGCTGGTGTAGGCAATCCACGTTTCTTCGAACGGCAAAATACGCTGATCCAGCAGGTGCAGCGCGCCGTCTCGCCAATCGATGGCCTTCACTTTCTCCGCAGCCAACAGTCGATCGCGCATCCCACACCCCGCACTCATGAACAAAAGCCGCCGATTATAGCGATCCCCCCGCGAAGACGCTCGGGTATACTTCGCCATCCTTTACAAAAGCACTGGAACCGACCCTCGATGCCGAAACCTGCCATTGCGCTCGACTTATTATTGCTGCCGACCTGGCTGGTACCCGTCGAACCTGCAGGCGTTGTGCTCAAAGAGCATGGCCTGGGCATCCGCGACGGTCGCATCGTGTTTATCGGCCCGCGCGCCGAAGCATTGAAGTGTAACGCCACGGAAATCCGCGAGTTGCCGGATGTGCTGCTCGCCCCCGGCCTGATCAATGCCCACGGCCACGCGGCGATGACGCTGTTCCGCGGCCTGGCCGATGATCTGCCGCTGATGACCTGGCTGGAAAACCACATCTGGCCGGCCGAAGCGAAATGGGTCGATGAAGAATTCGTCCGCGACGGCACCGATCTGGCCATCGCCGAGCAGATCAAGGGTGGCATCACTTGCTTCTCGGACATGTACTTCTTCCCGAAAGTCGCCAGCGAGCGTGTGCACAACAGCGGCATCCGTGCACAGATCGCCATTCCGATCCTTGATTTCCCGATCCCGGGCGCGAGCAGTGCCGATGAAGCCATTCGTCAGGGCGTCGAATTGTTCGGCGACTTGAAGCATCACGAACGCATCAAGATCACCTTCGGCCCTCATGCACCGTACACCGTCGGCGACGAGAATCTGGAAAAAATCCGCGTGATCGCGGAGGAGCTCGATGCATCGATTCATATGCATGTGCACGAAACCGCGTTCGAAGTTCAGCAGTCATTGGAGAAGCTCGGCGAACGTCCGCTCGCCCGCCTCGGCCGCCTAGGCTTGCTCGGCCCGCGTTTCCAGGCCGTGCACATGACCCAGATCAGCGATGATGACCTGGCGTTGCTGGTAGAAAGCAACACCAGCGTGATCCATTGCCCGGAATCCAACCTCAAACTGGCCAGCGGCTTCTGCCCGGTCGAGCGTTTGTGGCAGGCTGGGGTGAACGTTGCGGTCGGCACCGATGGCGCGGCGAGCAACAATGATCTGGATTTGCTCGGCGAAACCCGCACCGCAGCGCTGCTGGCGAAAGCCGTCGCAGGTTCCGCCACCGCGCTGGACGCCCATCGTGCGCTGCGCATGGCCACCTTGAACGGCGCACGCGCGCTGGGCATCGAGGCGCAAGTCGGCTCGCTGGAAATCGGCAAAGCCGCCGACATCGTCGCTTTCGATCTGTCCGGCCTGGCGCAGCAACCGGTCTACGACCCGGTGTCGCAGCTTATATACGCCACCGGCCGCGACTGCGTGAAGCATTTGTGGGTCGCCGGCAAACAACTGCTCGACGACCGCCGCCTGACGCGACTGGACGAAGCACAACTGGGCGCCACCGCCCGGGCCTGGGGCCAGCGCATCACCGGCCACAAAGAATCGTAAAAACCCCGGAACACACACCGGGGCTACAGCCTTTTTCAAGTTTTAGAGGATTTAACATGAGCAACGTCGACCACGCCGAAATCGCCAAATTCGAAGCCCTGGCCCATCGCTGGTGGGATCGTGAAAGCGAATTCAAACCGCTGCACGACATCAACCCGCTGCGCGTCAACTGGATCGACGAGCGGGTCAATCTGGCCGGCAAGAAAGTCCTCGACGTCGGTTGTGGCGGCGGCATCCTCAGTGAAGCCATGGCCCAACGTGGCGCCACCGTGATGGGCATCGACATGGGCGAAGCGCCGCTGGCGGTCGCGCAACTGCATCAGCTGGAATCTGGCGTCAACGTCGAATACCGCCAGATCACTGCCGAAGACCTCGCAGAAGAAATGCCTGAGCAGTTCGACGTGGTGACCTGCCTTGAAATGCTTGAGCACGTACCGGATCCATCCTCGGTGATCCGTGCCTGCTTCCGCATGGTCAAACCGGGCGGCCAGGTGTTCTTCTCGACCATCAACCGTAATCCGAAGGCGTACCTGTTCGCCATCGTCGGCGCTGAATACATCATGAAGTTGCTGCCGCGCGGCACCCACGACTTCAAGAAATTCATCCGCCCGTCCGAGCTCGGCGCTTGGAGCCGCATGGCCGGTCTGACCGTCAAGGACATCATCGGCCTGACCTACAACCCGCTGACCAAGCACTACAAACTGGCCAGCGACGTTGACGTCAACTACATGATCCAGACCCTGCGCGAGGAGTAAGCCGATGGCCATCAGAGCGGTTCTCTTCGACATGGACGGCACCCTGCTCGACACGGCGCCGGACTTCATCGCCATCTGCCAGGCAATGCGCGCCGATCGCGGCCTGCCGCCGATCAACGACAAGCACATTCGCGACGAGATTTCCGGCGGCGCCAAAGCCATGGTCGCGGTGACGTTCTCGATGGATCCGGAATCGCCGGGCTTCGAGGAATTGCGCCTTGAGTTCCTTGAGCGCTATCTGGTCGGCTGCGCGGTGCACAGCAAGCTGTTCGACGGCATGGGCGAACTGCTCGCCGACATCGAAAAGGCCAACCTGATCTGGGGCGTGGTGACCAACAAGCCGCTGCGCTTTGCCGAGCCGATCATGCAGCAGTTGGGGCTGGCAGAACGTTCGGCGCTACTGATCTGTCCGGATCACGTGAAAAACAGCAAGCCGGATCCGGAGCCATTGATCCTCGCGTGCAAGATGCTTGATCTGGATCCGTCGACCGTTCTGTTTGTGGGCGATGATCTGCGCGATATCGAATCGGGGCGCGACGCCGGCACGAAAACCGCGGCGGTGACGTTTGGCTACATCCACCCGGACGACAACCCGCGGCATTGGGGAGCGGACGTGGTGGTGGATCATCCGTCGGAGCTGCGCAAGGTGCTCGATAGCGCGCTTTGCAGTTGCTGATCAAGGTCAAAAGATCGCAGCCTGCGGCAGCTCCTACAGATATTTACTGTCCTGTAGGAGCTGCCGCAGGCTGCGATCTTTTAGCTATTAATGGATTGTGAGGTTTTTATGTTTGATTACTCCGCTCGCCCCGAATTGCTCAAGGATCGGGTCATTCTGGTCACCGGTGCCGGTCGTGGCATTGGCGCGGCTGCGGCGAAAACCTACGCCGCTCACGGCGCGACCGTGTTGCTGTTGGGCAAGACCGAAGCCAATCTGACGCAGGTCTACGACGACATCGAAGCGGCGGGCCATCCGCAGCCGGCGGTGATTCCGTTCAACCTCGAAACCGCCCTGCCCCATCAGTACGATGAACTGGCAGCGATGATCGAAGCTGAATTCGGCCACCTCGACGGTCTGCTGCACAACGCCTCGATCATCGGCCCGCGCACGCCGATCGAGCAGTTGTCCGGCGAGAATTTCATGCGCGTCATGCAGATCAACGTCAACGCCATGTTCATGCTGACCAGCACCCTGCTGCCGCTGCTCAAGCTGTCGCAGGATGCTTCGGTGGTGTTCACCTCCAGCAGCGTTGGCCGCAAGGGCCGTGCTTACTGGGGCGCTTACGGGGTGTCGAAGTTCGCCACCGAAGGTTTGATGCAAACCCTCGCCGATGAAGTCGAAACCGTGGCGCCGGTGCGCTCCAACAGCATCAACCCCGGCGCCACTCGCACCAGCATGCGTGCTCAGGCGTATCCGGGGGAAAACCCGCTGAACAACCCGACGCCAGAGGAGATCATGCCGGTCTATCTGTATCTGATGGGCCCGGACAGCACCGGCATCAACGGCCAGGCTTTCAACGCTCAGTAGTGCCATACGTCGGCTTTGTTGCCGCGGCGGATTCCCGTCGCGGCCAACATTTGCCGCTCGCGACCGTCACAATTTAGTCAATTATCCAGCGCGAATTTT
The DNA here is from genome assembly GCF_001269815.1 of Pseudomonas sp. P1.31. NCBI lineage: Bacteria > Pseudomonadati > Pseudomonadota > Gammaproteobacteria > Pseudomonadales > Pseudomonadaceae > Pseudomonas > Pseudomonas sp. P1.31. The sequence goes on from NZ_LHVN01000032.1 coordinate 27,428, forward strand.
CCCTGCAAGCTCGCAAGCCATTGAATAAAAACGGTTTTAACAAATATGAACCGAATGGCACGACTTTCGCTCTAATTTTCCTCAAAGCAAGCCGCGTGAAGGCAATGAGGCGAGGCCGATTTCGATAGCTTACTAATCGTCATCAGGCAGACTAAACTTACGCCAAACGTCCTACGGGACTGATGGATCAGTATGACGCGCAGCCCATAGCCGCTCTCACCCAGCCTGTAAGACAGACTTACTGCTAAGGGTTCACGCCATATGAAATCACCCTCCCAGACCAATGCAATTGACTTCGATAGCGCCAAATTGCAACGCCTGGGCTTCGGTCAACTGCCTCCCTTGCTGGAGCGACCGACCAGTCTTGCGCAGCTGCGCCAGCAACTGAGCCTGCAACTGCAAACCAGTCTTGAACCGCAGCGTATCCTCGGGCTGTTTTTCCGTGAGGTTCAACGCCTCGTGCCGCTGGACGCCTTGAGCTACGTGCATCAGGGCAGCGACCTGCGGCTGGAGTTCGGCGCTCGCGGTCACCATTCGGTCAGCTACAGCTTGAGCCACGAAGGCGAGCACATGGGCGAACTGGTGTTCCGCCGCAATCAGCGTTTCAACGAACAGGATCAGGGCAACCTCGAATCACTGCTGTCGTCGCTGCTGTACCCGATGCGCAACGCCCTGCTCTACCGCGCCGCGACGCAAAGTGCTCTGCGAGATCCGCTGACCGGCGCCGGCAACCGCATTGCCATGGAGCAGACCCTGCAACGCGAGATCGACATGTCGCGCCGGCACGGGCAGCCACTGTCTGTGTTGATGCTGGATATCGACCACTTCAAACGCGTCAACGACAGCCATGGGCACAGCGCCGGTGATGACGTGCTCAAAGCCGTGGCGGCGTCGATCAAGGGTCAGCTGCGCAACGTCGACATGGTCTTTCGTTATGGCGGCGAAGAGTTTTTGATTCTGCTGTCCAACACCAGCCGCGAGGCGGCGGCGATGGTTGGCGAGCGACTGCGTTATGCGGCGCAGGCTGCCGAGTATTACGCCGATGGCCAGTTGATCGAGTTGACGGTGAGTCTGGGTTGTTCGACGCTGCTGCCGGGGGAATCGGCGGAGAGCCTGTTGCGCCGCGCGGACAGTGCGCTGTATGTGGCCAAGCGCGAAGGTCGTAACCGTTTGGCAATGGCGGGTTAATACCTCCCATACACCACAAAACAACTGTGGGAGCGGGCTTGTGTGGTGAGGGGATTTATCCCCGATGGGTAGCGTAGCTGCCCCAAAACCAAATTCGCTGGTTTTCGACTGCTTCGCACTCGATCGGGGATAAATCCCCTCGCCACACAAGCCCGCTCCCACATTTTTATTGCGTAACTACCGCCCTGCGCTCACGGCTTACCAGCAAACGCTCGGACGTTTCCAGTTGCATGCACCGTTCGAGGAACAGGTACATATAGTCGTAGCTCTTGCACACCGCCTGACGCAGCTCGGTCTGCAAGGCCTTGCTTGGGTTCATCCCCGCCAGCGTGCAGATGATCTCCAGCGCTTCCCATGGATGCGCATCATCGTACTGCGCATGCATCTTCAGCCACTTCATCGCGCGCTTGCGATCCTCTTCGGGAAACGCGGCGGCGTAGACGCCCGTGGAGCACACCACCGCCGACCACTCACCCGTTGCGCCTTCAATTGCATAGTTAGTGGCGGCAATGGCCACGATCAGCGAATCGGCGGAACTGGTGTGCCAGCACCAATGACTCAAGGCATGCAGTTCCGGCGGCACTTGTTGTGCTTGCAGGTCTTCGAGACTGACACCGTGCGCGCGACTCCAGTGCACCCAATAATCGGCGTGGTTGAGTTCGACGCGGATATTGCGCATCAACCAGCGCCGCGCCATGTCTTCACCCGGGTGGCGGGCGAACTTGGTTTTGGTCAGGTTCTGCGCCATGTACAACGCGAACTGCTCAACTACCGGCCAGCCCCCGACAAGGTACTGACGCATGGTTTTTGCGCTGAGCTTGTTATCACGCATGCGCAGATATAACTCATGTTCGACAACCCGGCGCTTGCTCTCGCTGCAATCCTCAATGAGCTGTTGTGCCCAGGCAGGATAACTTGCAGCTTCCATGAGTGGTCCGGTTCGGTTGAATGTGTCGATCACTGTTCGGCTCCTTTTGATTTGTGATTATAAGGATCGGCAAGAGATTTCAACGGAACGTGCCAGGCGCTTTGAATAACAGCGGCTGCGGTCTGGCGGGCCGACTTTGCAAACTGTCACAGGTAAACAACTGCGGACGCTCAATAACGTAACCCTGAGCGTAATCAACTCCGATCTCAAGCAAGGCTTGTTCGATCTGGGTTGTTTCAACAAATTCGGCAATTGTCTGCTTACCCATGACATGCCCGATGTGATTGATCACTTCGACCATTGCGCGGTTAATCGGGTCGTCCAGCATATCCTTTACGAAACTCCCGTCGATCTTCAGGAAGTCTACAGGTAAATGTTTCAAGTAAGCGAATGAAGACATTCCGGCACAAAAGTCATCCAGCGAAAAGTAACAACCTAAGCCTTTGAGTTCATTAATAAAACGTATTGCACTGCCTAAATTTGAAATAGCACTGGTTTCTGTAATTTCAAAACAAATCATTTCAGGCGGGATGGCATAGTTAACAAACTGTTCCCTCAGGAAGTGCAAAAACGCGTCATCTCCTATAGTAATGCCTGACAGATTAATCGCACACATCGCCAACGGGCCTTCATGTTCTTCTGCAATACATTGAGCAATAACCTTAAATACGTTTTGCACAACCCAACGATCTAACTGACTCATCAATCCATAACGTTCAGCGGCCGGAATGAAACTGTCCGGAAGAATCATCCGGCCGGATTCATCATGCAGGCGCAGCAAAATTTCGATGTGCGCGCGGCCATCCTGAATGCCGCCCAGCGGGGCGATTTCCTGGGCGTACAGGCAGAAGCGGTTTTCCTCCAGGGCCATGTGCAAGCGTTGCACCCAGGCCATCTCGCCGAAGCGCAGGGACAGCTCCGAATCGTCGGCGTGATAGACCTGCACCCGATTGCGGCCCTTTTCCTTGGCCATGTAGCAGGCCATGTCGGCGGCGCGCAGCGACGCTTCGAGGGTGGTCGGCGTCTGACCGACATGCACCAGGCCGATACTGACGGTGGTCAGAAATGGCCGGCCCTTCCAGACGAAATGCAAGTTCTGCACGGTCTGGCGCAGGCTGTCGGCAATCTTCTCCGCTGCCTCCAGCGCGCAGTTCTCCAGCAAGATCCCGAACTCATCACCACCCAGCCGCGCCAGGGTGTCGCCCTCGCGCAGGCCTGATTGCAGCAACGCGCAGATATGCCGCAACAACTCATCGCCCGCCGCGTGACCGCAGGTGTCGTTGACCAGTTTGAACTGGTCAAGATCGAGGAACATCAGCGCATGTCGCCCGCCCTGCCGCGTGAGGTTGTGCAGCGCTTGCTCCAGGCGATATTCGAACTCGCGGCGGTTGGCCAGCCCGGTCAGCGCATCGTGGGTTGCCTGCCACGACAGATTGGCGATGTATTGCCGCTCCTGAGTCATGTCGTGCAACACCAGCACCGTGCCGCTGACTTTGCCGGCATTACGGATTGGCGCGCCGACCAGCGTCACCGACACCGTGCTGCCGTCGAGTCGCTGAATCAGTTTGGAATGTTCGCTGCCACCACTGAGTTGGCCGCTGAGAATGTGTTCAATCAGCGTCAGCCCTTCGGCCTGCGCGTTGTCATCGAGCAAATTGAACAATGCCGCCAACGGCAAGCCGGCAGCCTGCTCGGCTTTCCAGTGGGTCAGTGCCTCGGCAGCCGGGTTCATATAGTCGATAGCGCCGTCGACATCCGTTGTGATCACGCCGTCGCCAATCGAATGCAGCGTGACATGCGCACGATCTTTTTCCAGTTGCAGGGCTTCGGCAAACGCGTGGCGCTGTTTGAGCAACTTACGTGTGCGCAACAGCGCCAGCACGATCAACCCCAGCGCGGTGGCGAGGTTGGTGAACAGCAACAGCCGCAGAATCACCCGCGAGCCTTCACCCAAAGCATCACTGAACGCTTTGGCCGCCGGCGTCACGCCGTCGTTGATATCAAAAATCTGCGCTTTCCAGAGGCGAACATCCGCATCGGACGCGGTGTTCTCGGTGATGCTGCGGTGCATCTCGCGAGCCACGTTATCCAGCTCCACCAGATAGGCATCGCCCACCGTCCAGCGGTCGATCGCCCTTTCCAGATAACTGAAATGACGAAAATTGAGGTACAGCCAGATCAGGCTGGAGACGTCATCCGGGTGGTTGCCACCCTTGAGAATGCCTTCACGCGCCGATTCCAGATCCGGCGGCTGACGATCCAGGGCGACGCGCAATTGATGACCGCCCTGCGGCACGGCAATGGCGTCCTGATACTTGAGGAAGATCGCCTCGTCACGACTGTCGGCGTACAGGTTGAGGTAATAAATGGCGTCTTTCTGACCTTTCGACCACAGGCTCTCGCCCGCCACGTAACCACGCACGGCCGACAGGACATAAAGACTCACACCGCCCAATAACGCCTGAAACAACACGACGGCAATGAAAGGCCAGACGATGCCCAACAAACGTGGCGTTCCGAGCGTCCGTTTTTGCTTCATGGGATCCCTTGTATGGCACTGCCTGATCATCCCTTCCGATCAGACCACCTTCCTAGACTAGGAGGCGTTTGGGCTCACGGCAAGCGGCATGGATGCCGATAACTCAGTGGCGTTGCAGATGCCCGTAGAGCTTGGCGTACAAACCACCATCGGCGATCAGTTGTTGATGGTCGCCGTCTTCAGCCACTTGCCCGCCATCGAACACCAACACGCGATCGGCCTGCTTCACCGCTGACAAACGGTGGGCAATGATCAGCGTGGTGCGGCCGTTGAGAAAACGCGCCATGGCCTGATGCAGGTTGTATTCGGTGGCGGCATCGAGGGCCGAGGTGGCTTCGTCGAGAATCACCACTTTTGGCTCGGCGAGGATCATCCGCGCAATCGCCAAACGTTGGCGCTGACCACCGGAGAGGCGCACGCCGGAGCGGCCGACGATGCTGTCGAGGCCATCCGGCAAGGCGCGGATGGTCGCTTCGAGCTGGGCGATTTCCAGCGCCTGCCAACAGGCTTCGTCGTCGCGCGTGCGGCCCATGGTCAGGTTGGCGCGCACGGTGTCGTTGAACAGCGCCGGGTGTTGCAACACCACCGCGACGTTCTCGCGAACCGTTTCGAGGCCGATTTCCTGCTGGGTCGAACCGCCGAAACGAATGGTGCCGGACAGCGGCGTGTACAACCCGAGCAGCAATTGCACCAGAGTACTTTTGCCGCCGCCACTGGCACCAACAATCGCGACTTTCTCACCGGGAGCAATCGACAGATCGAGCTGATCGAGCACCAGTTCATCGCCGTAACCGAAGCTCAACCCTTGCACCTGAATACCGACGGTGTCGCGCCCCTTGAACGGATCGACGCCGCCGGGATATTGCGGCTCGTCGGCGCGCGCCAGCAACTCGTTGATGCGTGTCAGCGCACCGCCCGCCGCGTAGTAGGCGTATTGCAGGTTGAGCAGTTGTTCGACCGGGCCGATCATGAACCACAGGTAACTGAACACCGCGAGCATCTGGCCGATCGACAGGTCGGAAAACAGCACGGTGAGCATCGCCGCCGCGCGGAAAATATCGATGCCAAACTGGAACAACAAACCACTGGCGCGGTTGGAGGCGTCGGTCTTCCACTGCGAGTTGACCGCGTAATTGCGCACTTCCTGCGCCCGCAGCCCAAGCCTTCCAAGGAAAAAGCCCTGACGGTTGCCGGCGCGAATTTCCTGAATCGCATCGAGGGTTTCACTCAGCGCCTGAGTGAAGCGCGCGGTGCTGTCGTTCTCGAGTTTCTTCAGGTGTTTGACGCGTTTGCCCAACTGCACCGTGGCGTAAATCACCAGCGGGTTGAACAGCAAAATCAGCAGCGCCAGCTTCCAGTGCATCCACATAAGGATGCTCGCGGTGCCGACCAGAGTCAGCATCGCCACGAGAAAACGGCTAAGGGTTTCGCCGACAAATTTGTCGAGGGTATCGAGATCGGTGACCAGGTGCGTGGTCACCGTGCCGCTGCCGAGACTTTCGTATTCGCCGAGGGAAATCCGCTTGAGCCGCTCGATCAGGCGCACGCGGATGCGGTAAACGATGTCCTTGGCCAGTCGCGCAAACAGCCGCGACTGCAACACGCCAAAACACAGCGAGCTGCAACGCAGAGTCAGCGTCACCACCAGCATCAGGCCGATGTAGCCTGCCGCTTGCTGCCACATGCTGGGCAACACATGGTTCATGACTTTCAGTGCCGCATCGCCGTGGCCGAGCAAGACTTCATCGACCAGCAACGGCAGCAGCAGAGGAATCGGCACGCTGCACAGCGTCGCCAGAACAGCCACGCCGTTAGCGATCCACAGGGATTTTTTGTGTGTGAGAGCCAATCGCCGGACTTCTGCCCAGCTCAGCCGGTCGACACGCTTTACGGCTGGCGTGTCATCGGCCGGATCATGCACAGGCAGCGCGCTCCAGCCAGCGGCCGAGCAACGGCGACAGTTCGCTGAGCGGTTGATAGCCATTGGTCAGTAGCGCCAGTTGACCGTTACGCTCGGCGAGCAAGGTCGGGAACCCAGCGATGCCGAGATCCTGCACCCAATTGAAATCAGCCAACGTGGCTTCGTGCTGATCGGCACGGTCGAACAGCGCAGCGAATTCGATACGCGGCACGCCGGCCTGCTCGGCCAGTTCCACCAGCACGCTGGCTTGGGTGACATCACGACCTTCGGCGTAGAAGGCCTGCTGGATCAGTCCGACCAGTGTCCACGCGCAATCCGGCGCCAGGCTGCGCGCGGTGACGATCGCGCGACAGGCCGGCTCTGTGTCGTAAACAAAACCGTCGGGCAACGCGCCGTCGAATCTGAACGGCTGGCCAGTAGCCTCGGTGACCGCTTGCCAGTGTTCAAGGATGTAGCGCCGCGTGGTTGGCTCCAACGCCGAGCCGCTGCCGGTGCGCAAACCGCCGACCACCAGATGCAGCTCGACCCCGGCTGCCTGCGCCTGCTCCACCAATGCCTTGGCCACCGGAGCAAAACCCCAGCACCACGAACACATCGGGTCCATCACATAGAGCAGGCGTGCAGACATGATTAAGCCTCGGTGGATGCTTGCTTATAGTTGTAGCCGATCGGGTGCGGCTGGTTGCGCGCCTTGGCCAGTTCGATCTGCTTCTGCCGGTCGATGGCGCTGCGGCGGGTCTTCTCGCTCAGCTTGTCCCAGCAATGCGGGCAACTGATGCCGGCGACGTAATGCTCGCTGGCGCGATCTTCAACGCTGACCGGTGTGCGGCAGGCATGACATTGATCGTAGTCGCCTTCGCTGAGGTCGTGGCGCACGGTCACGCGGTTGTCGAACACGAAGCAGTCACCCTGCCACTTGGTTTCTTCCTGCGGCACCTCTTCGAGGTACTTCAGAATGCCGCCCTTGAGGTGGTAAACCTCTTCGTAGCCCTCGCTGAGCATGTAGCTCGAGGCTTTCTCGCAGCGAATACCGCCGGTGCAGAACATCGCGACTTTCTTGTGCACGGCCGGGTTGAAGTGTTCTTTGATGTAGTCAGGGAATTCGCGAAAACTGGTGGTTTTCGGATCAATGGCGCCTTCGAAGGTGCCGATCGACACTTCGTAATCGTTGCGCGTATCGATCAACAGCACTTCAGGGTCGCTGATCAACGCGTTCCAGTCTTGCGGATCAACGTAGGTGCCGACCTTTTTGTTCGGATCGACGCCTTCGACACCGAGGGTGACGATCTCTTTCTTCAGTTTGACTTTGGTGCGATAGAACGGCTGCTCGTCGCAGTACGACTCTTTGTGATCGATGTCGATCATGCGTGGGTCGTTCTTGAGCCAGGCGAGCAGGCCGTCGATGCCTTCGCGAGTGCCGGACACCGTGCCGTTGATGCCTTCTTCGGCGATCAGCAGGGTGCCTTTGATCTGGTTGTCGACCATCGCTTGCAGCAGAGGCTCGCGCAGGTTGACGTAATCTTCGAGGGTGACGAACTTATACAGTGCCGCCACGACAATCGGTTGTGTCATGGGTATTTCTCCAGGTGGCTACCCTCGCAAAGGGTGAACCGGATTCAAAAAAAAACGCGCCGGGTGAGCGGCGCGTTGCGGATTCTAGCAAAAACACGATGTGTTTTGGATGTACTGAGTCTTCTGTGACAACACAAAACCTGTGGCGAGGGGATTTATCCCCGATGGGCTGCGAAGCGGCCCCAAACCCTGAGAATGCGGTCTTTCAGGGAGATTGGGTTCTGTGGCTTTTGGGGCTGCTTCGCAACCCATCGGGGATAAATCCCCTCGCCACAAAAATCCCGCCACATCCAAAATCAGTGTTTGCTTCCGCCGGCACAGGTCGGCGACGCCGGGGCGGCGCCGGTCTCTGCCCATTCCTGCGGGGTGTAGGTGTGCAGCGCCAACGCATGGAACTCGCCCATCAGCTCGCCGAGCGTGCCGTAGACTTTCTGGTGGCGCTTGACCCGGTTCAGGCCTTCGAACTGCGCGCTGACCACCACTGCCTTGAAGTGGGTCTGCAACCCGCGACTGTGCATGTGGCTTTCATCCAGCACTTGCAGATGCTCAGGCTGTAACAGGCCCAGCGTAGATTCGATGCGTTGTTGCATGCTCATCACGAACTCCGCTTACGGCTTTTTCTTGGCCGGAGCAGCGCCTTTCGGGGCCAGCTCGTTGGTCATGTCTTCCAGCAGCTTGTTGACTACCGGTACCGCGCTTTCCAGTTTGGCCTGGGTCATCTGGGCCGATTGCTGAGTCAGCTGCGGCATTTTTTCCAGGACTTTTTTACCCAGTGGCGACTGGTAGAACGCGACCAGGTCTTTCAGCTCGGATTCGCTGAAGTTGGTGGTGTACAGCTTGACCATGTCCGGCTTCAGCTTGTTCCAGCCAATGGCCTGATCCAGCGCGGCGTTGGCCTTGGCCTGATAGGTTTCCAGCACGGCTTTTTTAGCTTCAGGGGCTTTGGTCTGCTCAAAGCGCTGAGCGAACATTTGCTGCACTTGCATGTACACCGGAGTGCCCAGTTTGTCAGCGTGGGCCAGTGTCAGGAAAGCTTCGGCACTGGCGTTGTGGCTGGCGGTATCGGCAAGCACCTGGCCGCTGGCGCAAACCAGTGCAACCGCGGTACAGATGGCACGAAGACGAGTCATCGAGTTTCCTTTTAAGCAAAGCGAGGTAAAACCCCAAGGGCGACCATTCTGCGCCTAAAAATCGCTGCGGCTCAACCCCCCAAGCCTTGCCGCGCTTGATTGGCGGGGTTTTACCGGTCAACAATCGATTCGATGGAACCACCCGAGCCGAACCCGGCCTAAACTGCGCAAACAGACCAACAGGAGTGTGCACGATGAGCCGTATCGAAACCGACAGCCTGGGCCAGATCGACGTCCCGGACGATGCTTACTGGGGGGCTCAGACGCAACGCTCGCTGATCAACTTCGCCATCGGTCAGGAACGCATGCCGCTGCCGGTACTGCACGCCCTGGCCCTGATCAAGAAAGCCGCGGCACGGGTCAACGACCGCAACGGCGACCTGCCCGCCGACATCGCCCGCCTGATCGAACAGGCCGCCGACGAAGTCCTCGACGGCCAGCATGACGACCAGTTCCCGCTCGTCGTTTGGCAGACCGGCAGCGGCACCCAGAGCAACATGAACGTCAACGAGGTGATCGCCGGTCGCGCCAACGAACTGGCCGGCAATCCGCGCGGCGGCAAGACGCCGGTGCACCCGAACGACCACGTCAACCGCTCGCAAAGTTCCAACGACTGTTTCCCCACCGCCATGAGCATCGCCACCGCGCAAGCCGTGCAGGAACAACTGCTGCCGGCGATTGCCGAGCTGTCCGGCGGTCTCGCCGAACTCGCCGCGCGCCATATGAAACTGGTGAAAACCGGGCGCACGCACATGATGGACGCAACGCCGATCACCTTCGGTCAGGAATTGTCCGGTTTTATCGCGCAGCTGGATTACGCCGAACGGGCGATCCGTGCCGCGCTGCCGGCGGTGTGTGAATTGGCGCAGGGCGGTACTGCCGTCGGCACCGGGCTGAACTCGCCGCACGGTTTTGGTGAAGCGATTGCTGCCGAACTGGCGGCGCTGTCGGGCCTACCCTTCGTCACCGCACCGAACAAGTTTGCCGCCCTCGCCGGCCATGAGCCGCTGACCAGCCTCTCCGGCGCGCTGAAAACCCTCGCCGTGGCGCTGATGAAAATCGCCAACGATTTGCGCTTGCTCGGCTCCGGCCCACGCGCCGGTTTTGCCGAAGTGCGTCTACCCGCGAATGAGCCGGGCAGCTCGATCATGCCGGGCAAGGTCAATCCGACCCAATGCGAGGCACTGTCGATGCTGGCCTGTCAGGTGCTGGGCAACGACGTGACGATCGGCATTGCCGCCAGTCAGGGGCACTTGCAATTGAACGTGTACAAACCGGTGATCATCCACAACCTGCTGCAATCGATCCGCCTGCTTGGCGATGGCTGCAGCAACTTCCAGCAGCACTGCATTGCCGGGCTGGAGCCGGATGCGGAAGTCATGGCGCGGCATCTGGAGCGTGGGTTGATGCTGGTGACGGCGTTGAACCCGCACATTGGTTATGACAAGTCGGCGGAAATCGCCAAGAAGGCTTACAGCGAGGGGCTGACGTTGCGTGAGGCGGCGTTGGCGTTGGGCTACCTGACGGATGAAGAGTTTGATGCGTGGGTGCGGCCGGAGAATATGATTGAGGCTGGGGCCAAGGGCTAAAAACAAAAGATCGCAGCCTGCGGCAGCTCCTACAGAGAACGCATTCCAATGTAGGAGCTGCCGCAGGCTGCGATCTTTTGATCTTCAGGCCATACGCATCCGCCGCGCCTTGAGCCCGGCAATCAACGACGGCCCCAGCGCCACCAGCGCCGAGCCCAATACCACCAGCACCGCCCCGCCATACCCAAGCCCATTGATCTGCTCGGCATGCACGTACTCCGGCCAGATCCCCGCCGCAATCGCCACCGCGCCAAACGTTACCAACGGCGTAATCGCCAGCGTTGCACTGACCCGCGACGCCTCCCAGTGCGCCAGCGCTTCGGCAAACGCGCCATAGGCAATCAACGTGTTCATGCAGCACGCCAGCAGCAACCAGCCTTGCAACGGGCTCAGCTCCAGCGCTTCGAGCGGGTGTACCCACGGCGTCAGCAACAACGCGCAGAACAGGTAAATCACCATCATCACCTGCAACGAATTCCACACCGTGAGCAATTGCTTCTGACCCAGCGCATAAAACGTCCAGACCGTCGACGCCAACAACACCAGCAGCACGCCGGCGGTGTAATCCGACAGCGAGGTCAGCAACTCCGCCAGACGCTGATTAAAGAACAGCACAAAACCGATCAACAGCACCAACAACCCGATGCCCTGGCCAATGCTGAAACGCTCCTTGAACACAAACAGACTGGCGATCAGCAACATGATCGGCCCCATCTGCACCACCAGTTGCGCGGTGCCGGGGCTCAGCAGATTAAGGCCCATCAGATACAGCACGTAGTTGCCGACCAGGCCAAGCACCGCCATCAGCACCAGCCAGCCACCCTTGGGCCCCAGCACTTTGCGGCTCGGCAGGCGTTTGACCGCGGCCAGATAAATGAACAGGCAGCTGCCGGACACCATCAAGCGAAACCAGGTCACCGTGACGGGATCCATCACCAGCAACACCTGTTTGAGTTTGATCGGCAGGATGCCCCACAGAAATGCGGTCAGCAGCGCCAGGAACAAGCCGTAAACCCAGCGACCGGATGAAATGTGCATGCGAACCCCAAAAGCCTGCTGACGAGTGCGCTCATTCTAGGCGTGCCGCCGGGCGCGACACAGGGACAGTTGGGGCCAGGACGTGAATGAAACTGTGCAGGTCGCAGCATTAAATTGACGCGCTGCCGTTGATCGGCTGGCCGCGCGGGTTAAGTGCTTCAGGCATAAGCTGATTGGATCCCGTCCAGCGCCTCAGCCAAGGAGACCGCTCATGTTAGGCATGCGCGCCCAAGACAACGCCCCCGCCACGCACTTTCGCAGCGACCGCGTGTGCCGGGTCAATGGCGAACTGTATTTCAGCACTCGGGAAAATACCCTTGAAGGGCCGTTTGAGAGTGCCGAGCAGATTGAGAAGGAAATTCAGGCTTATATTGCGCGGATGCAGGTACAGGATTCCAACCGCTAGACCCGGTCGATCCGTTCGCGAGCAAGCTCGCTCCCACATTGGATCTCTGGTGTACACAAAATCAGTGTTCACTGAAGATCTACTGTGGGAGCGAGCTTGCTCGCGAAGAGGGCTGAACAGACACCCAAAGTTTGTGGCTTAGCGCACCGCTTCAAACAACCCCGTCGCACCCATCCCGCCGCCCACGCACATCGTCACAATCCCGTAACGCAAATTACGCCGCTGCAACTCCCGCACCAGATGCCCGACCTGCCGCGACCCGGTCATGCCGAACGGGTGACCAATCGAAATCGAGCCACCGTTGACGTTGTACTTGTCGTTATCGATCTCCAGCCGATCACGGCTGTACAGGCACTGCGAAGCGAACGCCTCATTGAGTTCCCACAGATCAATGTCCGCCACCTGCAAACCTTTCGCCTTAAGCAGTTTTGGCACCGAGAACACCGGGCCGATGCCCATCTCGTCCGGCTCGCAACCGGCCACGGTAAACCCACGGAAAAACGCTTTCGGCTTCAGCCCCAGCTGCAGGGCTTTTTCCAGACTCATCACCAGCGTCATCGACGCGCCATCCGACAATTGCGACGAGTTGCCCGCCGTCACCGAACCGTCTTCAGCGAACACCGGCTTCAACCCGGCGAGGCTTTCATAGGTGGTGTCCGGACGGTTGCAGTCATCGCGATCAACCACGCCGTCGAGAATTTGCACTTCGCCAGTGTTCTTGTCTTCAACGCGATACTTCACCGACATCGGCACGATTTCATCGTTGAACAGCCCGGCCGCCTGCGCCTGCGCGGTGCGGATCTGGCTCTGCAATGAATAGCGATCCTGCGCCTCACGGCTGACGCCATAACGTCGCGCAACCACTTCGGCAGTCTGACCCATCGTGTAATAGATGCCCGGCGACTGTTGCTTGAGCAGCGGGTTGATCAGGTGATCGGTGTTGACGCTTTTCATCGTCAGGCTGATCGACTCGACGCCGCCGGCGACGATGATGTCGCTGCAACCCGAGGCGATCTGGTTGGCGGCAATCGCAATCGCTTGCAAGCCCGACGAGCAGAAACGGTTGAGGGTCATGCCGGCGGTGCCGGTGCCCAGACGCGAAAGCACCGCGACGTTGCGGCCGATGTTGTAGCCCTGCGCGCCTTCGTTGGAGCCGGCGCCGACGATGCAATCCTCGACGCTGGCCGGGTCGATGTCATTGCGCGTCAGCAGCGCGTTGACGCAGTGTGCCGCCATGTCATCGGGGCGGGTCTGGTTGAACTTGCCGCGAAAGGATTTGGCCAGGCCAGTCCGTACGCTGTCGACGATCACCACTTCACGCATGGCATACCTCATTGTTGTTGTCGGTTGAGAGTGAACCGAGCATAAGTCCACCCCATTGCCGACCGCGACAATCATTCACCCCGCGTATGCGTGTCCATCGGTTCAGTCCTTGTGCTTTTTCGCGTGCTTGTCGGATTTCTCGAACGCGTCTTCGAGTGCGCGGTTGATCGTGCGCAGCACTTTCACTCGCGCCCAGCGCTTGTCATTGGCCTCAACCAACGTCCACGGCGCGATCTCGGAACTGGTGCGATCGACCATATCGCCGACGGCGGCACGGTAATCGTCCCACTTGTCGCGGTTGCGCCAGTCGTCCTCGGTGATCTTGAAGCGCTTGAACGGGATCTCTTCACGCTCCTGGAAACGCTCCATCTGCGTGTCCTTGTCGATCGCCAGCCAGAACTTGACGACGATCACCCCGGCGTCGGCCAGCTGCTCCTCGAAGTCATTGATCTCGCCATACGCACGCAGCCAGTCCGCCGGTGTGCAGAAACCTTCAATGCGCTCCACCAGCACTCGGCCGTACCACGAACGGTCGAACACGGTGAATTTGCCGCGCGCCGGAATATGTCGCCAGAAACGCCAAAGGTACGGTTGCGCACGCTCCTCTTCGGTCGGCGCGGCAATCGGCACGATGTTGTATTGGCGCGGATCGAGCGCCGCCGCGACCCGACGGATCGCCCCGCCCTTGCCCGCCGCATCGTTGCCTTCGAACACCGCGACCAGTGCATGGCGACGCATGCGTTTGTCGCGCATCAGCCCGGACAGGCGCGCCTGTTCGGTGATCAGTTGCTCTTCGTAATCTTTCTTGTCCAGACGCTGGGTCAGGTCGAGGCTGTCGAGCAGGTTCAGATGATCAACGGGTGTGCCCAGCGGCGCGGCGCTGACATCATGGGGATGCACGTCCGGGCGCTTCAATGCGCTTTGCAAACCTTCAAGGAGAATCTTGCCGACGGCCAGACTGCGGTAGTTGGCGTCCATGCCTTCGATCACATGCCACGGCGCGTAATCGCGACTGGTGCGGCGCAGCACGCGCTCGCCGTATTTGACGAATTTGTCGTAGGTCTCCGATTGCTGCCAGTCGAGCGTGCTGATGCGCCAGCTGTGCAACGGATCGTCGGCCAACGCTTTGAGTCGCGCTTTCATCTGCTTCTTCGACAGGTGAAACCAGAATTTGAAGATCAGCGCGCCTTCATCGCAGAGCATCTTTTCCAGACGCTCGGCGCCAGCGATCGCTTGATCCAGGCGTGGATCCTTGAACAAACCGTGCACCCGCCCCTGGAGCATCTGGCTGTACCAGTTGCCAAAGAAAATCCCCATCCGCCCTTTGGCCGGGAGCATCCGCCAGTAACGCCAGGCCGGTGGCCGCGAGAGTTCTTCGTCGCTCTGTTGGTCGAAAGTGCGCACCTCGATCAGGCGCGGATCCATCCACTCGTTGAGCAACTTGACCGTCTCGCCCTTGCCCGCGCCTTCGATGCCGTTGATCAAAATGATCACCGGGAAACGCTTCTGTTGCTGCAACTCGAACTGGGCTTCCAGCAGCGCTTCACGCAATGCCGGGACGGCGGCCTCGTAGGTGTCTTTGTCGATGGCGTGACCGATTTCAGCGGATTCAAACATTGGACGGCTCCTTCCAGGGTTCAGCAAGACTAGCGGATGATGACAACCTCTGAACAGATCGCAGCCTGCGGCAGCTCCTACACTGGAATGCAATCCACCCTGTAGGAGCTGCCGAAGGCTGCGGTCT
This sequence comes from Pseudomonas sp. P1.31, assembly GCF_001269815.1. Classification (NCBI taxonomy): domain Bacteria; kingdom Pseudomonadati; phylum Pseudomonadota; class Gammaproteobacteria; order Pseudomonadales; family Pseudomonadaceae; genus Pseudomonas; species Pseudomonas sp. P1.31. The sequence continues at coordinate 42,806 of NZ_LHVN01000032.1, forward strand.
TTTGACATTTTCCATGGCCCCCTGGATCAGACCTTGCCTTGGATCAAGCACCCCTCGCCCGATCGGCTAGAATGGCCGCCTTGACGTTGCCGAGCCTGCCATGAAACCCGTATTGCCCCATGCCCAACTCGATTGGGATGAACAGGGACGCCCGCGTTCGCGAGTGTTTGATGACGTGTATTTTTCCGACAAGTCCGGTCTGGATGAAACCCGTTATGTGTTCCTCGAACAAAACCGCCTGGCCGAGCGTTTTGCTGCGCTGCCGGCAAGCGGTCGCCTGGTTATCGGCGAAACCGGTTTTGGCACCGGGCTGAATTTTCTCTGTGCCTGGCAGTTGTTCGAACAACACGCCGTGGCCGGGGCGCGGCTGCATTTTGTCAGCGTCGAAAAATACCCGTTGAGCCCGGCCGATCTGCAACGGGCATTGGCCTTGTGGCCAGAACTCAAACCGCTGGCCGATCAGTTACTCAAGCATTACGTAGCCATCCATCAAGGCTTTCAGCGCATCACCTTGGCCGACGGTCGCGTGACGCTGACCCTGCTGATCGGCGATGCACTGGAACAACTGCCGCAACTCGATGCGCAGATCGACGCGTGGTTTCTCGACGGTTTCGCCCCGGCGAAAAACCCCGACATGTGGACCGCCGAACTGTTCGTCGAACTGGCGCGACTGGCGGCACCCGGCTCGACCATCAGCACCTTCACCAGTACCGGCTGGGTGCGACGCTTGCTCAACGCCGCCGGGTTCAAGATGAAGCGCACGCCGGGCATTGGCCACAAATGGGAAATACTGCGCGGCGAGTTTCTCGGCTGGCCGTCAGAGGTTGCACCGCCCGCCGCGGAAAAACCCTGGTTCGCCCGCCCTGCCCCAGTGACAGGCGAACGTCGTGCACTGGTAATCGGCGCCGGACTGGCCGGTTGCGCCACCGCTTCCAGCCTCGCAGCGCGCGGTTGGCAAGTGAGCTTGCTGGAGCGCCACGATGGCGTGGCGCAAGAAGCCTCGGGCAATCCGCAGGGCGTGCTGTATCTGAAGCTCTCCGCCCACGGCACCGCGTTATCGCAATTGATCGTCAGCGGTTTCGGCTACACCCGTCGCTTGCTGGAAACCCTGCAACGCGGCACCGATTGGGACGATTGCGGCGTGCTGCAACTGGCGTTCAATGCCAAGGAAGCCGAGCGCCACGCGCAATTGGCCGCAGCCTTCCCCGAAGATTTACTGCAATGGCTCGATCAACCCGAAGCGCAACACCGCGCCGGCATCGGTCTGGCCCACGGCGGTTTGTACTATCCCGAGGGCGGCTGGGTGCATCCACCGGCGCTGTGTCAGGCGCAAGCCGCGCAGCCGAACATCGAACTGCTCAGCCATCGTGATGTACTGGAACTGCGCAAAGTCGACGATCAGTGGCAAGCCTTCGACGGTGACCACTTACTGGCCAGCGCACCGGTCGTGGTGCTGGCCGGCGCCGCCGAGATCAAACGTTTTGCGCAAAGTGCCGAGCTGCCGCTCAAGCGCATTCGCGGACAAATCACTCGCCTTGCCGAGACCGCAGAAAGCCAGGCCCTGACCACCGTGGTTTGCGCCGAAGGCTACGTCGCCCCGGCACGTTTGGGCGAACACACCCTCGGTGCGAGCTTCGATTTCAACAGCGACGACCTGACCCCGACCATCGCCGAACACGAAGGCAATCTGGCGATGCTCGAAGAAATCTCCAGCGACCTCGTGTCGCGTCTGCACATCAGCGAACAGCCTGTCGAAAACCTTCAGGGCCGCGCTGCCTTCCGCTGCACCAGCCCCGACTATTTGCCGATCGTCGGCCCCCTCGCCGACCGCGAAGCGTTCAATCAGGCATACGCCACGTTAGCCAAAGATGCCCGCCAGGTTCCGGACGTGGCCTGCCCGTGGCTTGACGGGCTCTACGTCAACAGCGGTCACGGCTCTCGCGGTCTGATCACCGCACCGCTGTCGGGTGAATTGCTCGCTGCCTGGCTCGACAACGAACCGTTGCCGCTGCCGCGAAGTGTCGCTGAGGCGTGCCATCCCAATCGCTTTGCGCTGCGCCGTCTGATTCGCGGCAAGTAGCTATTACCCTTGGGGCAAGGCGCAGATCCCCAGATTAACCAAACGTATCGCATCGTCGGTCAGGCGTGTCAGCACAGCTTCCTCAGCCAGCTCGCGCTGGAACCTGATCGCATCCATCTGACTGAGATAATCGGCGGAACTGAGTGTGCTCGCCTGTTCAAATACGGCATCCAGCTGCGGTGAAAACGTCTCGTCAATGTTGGAGAACTGGCGACTGAACGTGCGTTTGAGGTAATCGCACCAGAATGACTGGCGTTGCAGGAACGTCACCCACTGCGCTGAAGCTTCAGCCGTAATGATCCTGTTCTTCGCAATGTCCAGATCAGCACGGGTCACACCGCCCAGTAATGCATAACGCATGAACCGCGGCTGCCCCGGCAGATCCAGGTCATCGGCGAGACCGGTGCGATACGCGAGGTTGACCTCCAAAGGATCGGCGGTCGGATTCTTGTCGGCATGTTCTTGAGCGATCTGGTTCAACTGATCCAGACGGAACAGACCACGGCCGAGTTTGATCAGGGGTTTGGCACCATTTACCCGACCTTCAGCAGGGCTGATCACCCTGTCGACTTCAACGGCGATTTCCAGATGACTGAAGTTTATCGCTGCACTGTCCGTACAGTTGATCGGATTGGCCGCCAGATCGAGAATCTGTTCGTACAACGGCGCTCGCTGCTCCGCCGCCTCGAGTACTGCCCAAACCCGCCGATGCATGTCTTTGGTCGCTTTCTCGGAATCGGCGGTATGACTGAGTTCCGCCAGCAGATGGAATAATCCTTCGGCCCTCGGATCATCCTTGAATGCCGTCCAGATTCGGTTACGACGATTCCAGTCCTCCCCCGCGCCGTCAGTGAACCAGAGCGATCGCGCCTGGTTTTCGTCGAGGCGGGCATTATCGTTATCCAGATAGCCCATGCCGACGCCGATGTTTTCCCGGTAATTCGACAGGTACGTGCTGCTGACGTCGGACAATGGATTGAATCGCAGGTTAAGTGCCTCACTGAAACGGCGCGGGGTTGTGAAGAGCCAATCCGGCAATACCTTTATTTCGTTGTTGCGCAAATCCACCCAGTCCGGATCCGGCAAGCGTGCCAGACCTTTGGGCAATTCCGTAGCACCGGTCTCGCGCAGTGCCAGAGAGCGCAATTTCAACATATGACTGACATCCGGGGTTGCCCCCAGCGGATTGCCGCTCAGATTCAAACTGTGAAGCGTACGCAACTGGCTCAGCTTCAACAGCGTCTGCTCGGTCAGCCTGATCTGGTTACCCGCCAGGCTCAACCGACCAAGATCAGGCATGAACGACAGAATTTCCGGCAGCCGAGTGAGCTTATTGCGATCAAGCTCCAGCGTTTCAACTTGCTTGAACGAGCGAAGGAAATACGCGATATCGTCGCCTTGCTCCATGTTCCTCAACGACAATCGTTTGATGTGGTCGAACTTCAGACCAGGTGGCAGGGTGGGCAGTTTGCCGACTCGCATGCCGTCCAGATTCAAGGTACAAACGGGTTGGCCATTGGCGTCTCTGACCCATAAGAGTCGCCGAAAACTGTCCTCAATCAGTTCAGCGGTGGCTTTGCGACTATGACGCACCTCTTGCCCATCCCCGCCGAGCGCCCTTATCGCGGGCTCATCCTCGCTCCAGAGTTCCAGTGCGTCGCGCAGGCTGCGCAGATCCTCACGCAACGCTTTAACACCGGTTGCCCGGGTCAGCGGGTCGTTGCCCAACTGATCGATCAATTGGCTGGCCTGGGTCTCGGTGTAGCTGGGGAAAAGCCTCAAGACTTTGCGCAGCAATGCTCGCGGATGAGTCGTCGCCATCACCTGATCGGCCTGCACACAAGCCGGCTCGAAAACAACCGGCTCAGACTTGCCGGAGATCAACATCCGCGCAGTCACCTCGCGCTCGTCCAGTGCAGTTTCAAGCAGCTTGTTGCGTAGTCGAGCCCCATCAGCAGGCACCGGATCGGGGAAACCGGCGGCGGCACGTTGCGCAGGAGTCAGCGCCTTGAGAATGGCTTGATAGCGCTCGTCAGCCCCCGCCTCAACCCGTCCCAGCGATTTGCTGTCGCCATCAAACACCTCATACCCGCCATTGGATTTAACCAAAGTGCGGGTGTTCAAGGGCGTCGCCGGCGCGACACCAATCGCTTCCAGCAAAGGCCCTTTCAGGGTTTTTTCTCGTACCTCAAGCCGCAGTTGTGCATCCCAGCCGCTCAGACGGGGCAGTAACTGTATGGCCAGTTTTTCAGTGTCCGGGTTGGCCATTGCCGGCAAATGAAGCCCGATCAGCGCACGATCAACACGTACCTGATGGGTCGCGGCCCTGACCTTCTGCGCCAGACCGACAGGCACTCGACCGGTAGAACGCAGGTGCAGACGCTCGACGCTCGGCGCCTGATCGATAAGACGCTGCGCATGGCGCGCCGGCAGCTCGACGAACGTATTGCGCAGCTTCTGCACATCGTCAGCCTCGATCCGGTCGTAGCGTTCATACATTCGCTGGAACACCGCCGGACGATCAGCCTTGAGGCGTGAGCCGAGTTTTTTGGCGAGAATCTCGCGCTCGTTCTGACGACCGGGATTGCCCCCCAGCAAGGCATCGACTTCCTTCTGATACAAACCATCGATCACCGTTTGCAGCAATTGACCTTCGGCCAATTGGTCTTCAGTGATCACCACACTGAGACGATCGTCGCGCACCGCAGTGAGAGGATAGGTTGCGGTGACTTCGCCCGCGGCATCGGTGACCGCGATGTAACGGTCTGTGGGCCAGCCGGGCAGCTTCGACAACGCACGCAACTGTTCATGCACAGGTTGCCCTGAGTGGGTTTCGCCCCGCTCAAGCTCGGCGATGAGCACGCGTAACCGTCGCTCCGTACGCAGTCGCTCCACGCTGTCGCGCAGCCGGGATGACAGCGGCAGATTGTCGTGCAAGGCACGCTGCAACGCTTCGTAGCGGTCGCCGCTGATCCTGCGCATCATGTCCAGTTCGGCATCGGTAAAATCACACAGCTGTGGATCGATGCGTTTGAGGGTATACGCCGCGCTGCGCCACTGTTCTGTGTCTTCGGCCGGAGTGCGCCAGCCACCTTCGACGTGACGTTCAAGTACAGGGGAGAACGCTTCAGGGCGTCCAGGGTGTTGCAGGCGCCAGGTACGCGATGTCGAATCGAAAGTGCCCGCAAGGATCCGGTGCCCGACGCGGCCGTACTCCGTGCTGCCGATCTGATGCAGTTCTTCGGTTCCTTCAGCCAGCGTGAATCCGCGCGGAAGGTCATGCTCGTAAGGGCTTAAATCAGGTTTCCACAGGCGTGGTTTGCCGGCCTGATTGTAAATCGCGGTGAACTGGCCGAAGAACGCCGGATGTGAACGCACCAGATGGCGTCCGAGCGTGCCAACGACTTTCTGGCCACCCGCGAACACGCCCATCAGTGCAATATTTTCCGCCACGCTGAGCAGGTGTGACAGCGCTTCCTGCTGGTCGCCCCGCTGCCAGTCCTCGATGCCTTCATACACCTCGCCAAGCAATTGCCCTACCGCAACGCCCATCATCAGTTGGCCAAGCACCGGTACAAAAAATCCTGCTACGGAGGCGACGGTGACACCGAGCTGGAGAAAATCCAGCAGACGTTTGCGGCGTGCATCGTCATCAATGTCGGCGGTCGGCACCGCCAGTTTGCGTGCATCAACCTGCATTTTGCCTACGTGACTTTGCACCATGAACTCGAACAGCGGCACCGTGATCGGCAACGACTTGATGGATCCCAACTCAGCGGAATCGGCTACAGCCTTGAAAAAATCTGCCTTGTCATCTTCATCAATGCTGTTGGCGAAGTAATCCTTGTAGCGCCGATCCTTCAACTTTTGCGTCAGGTACTGTTTGAACGCATTGAAGCTCGGGTACTCGTACAACGCGCGCTCGGGCTCTCCCGCCATATACACCAGGCACGGTTCCTGAGGATGCGATTCGAACGAATGGGCGCAAAACACCACGACACCCCAGACGCAGCTGTCGAAAATCTCCAGGCCTTGCATCGTCAGTGTCTGTTTTTTGTAGAGCAGCGTTGCCGCCGACACCACACCCTCGGCATCAATAAGCCGTTGCACAGTCTGCAAACCGGCAGGGGTGATGTGATTTTTGATGGCGGCGAGTTGGGTGTCCAATTGCAACGACAGCTTTTTCATGTTCGCTATGTCGTGAACCATGGCGTTGCGCACCACGGCCTTGTCGTCACCCTCCAAAGGCCCGAAAACCTGCTGAAAATGCGCCTGATAGCGTTTACCAAGATCCAGCTCACGGCATAGCCCGGCAAAGGCTGCCACAGTCAAACCGCTTACGCCGCCCGGAGTGCTTTGTACGACGACCTGACTGCCGACGGGAAAACCGCCGGCGGCTTCCTCTTCGGTGAAATTCTGCATGGCGGCCTGTAGCAACGTCTGCGTGGCCGCCGGAAAGGTTTTTACGCCGTTTTCATCTGTCGATATCGGCTCGCAGCCGCAATCGGCACCGGGCAGGCTCAGAAAATCCTTTTCTACGTCGAAATCCACCGGCCATTTCTGGCGCAGCGCAACGTTCAGTTCATCGATACAAAAGGAGTGCAACGGCTTGAGCGTGGCCAGCTCCTTTTCGACTGTCAGTTGAACGGCATGCAACTCTCGAGTGGTTCGATCAATCGCCGCGAGTTGGCTGGCTGAACATTTCAGCAAAAAAGCGGGCAGGTTTTTTTGCAAGGCTTCGGCGCTGTCCAGATCGCCAGTGGCGTCGAGCAACGTGTTCAAAGTCAGATCTTGAGACTGCGTTTTTATTTCTGTGGTCGGCATCTGCAATAGTCCTTTATTGCGGGTTCGAACGACGACCATATCAACACCGAGGAAAAATAAAAAACCTAAAAAAACGGCTGAAACCGGGGTTATTCAACAGTTTTTTGCACCGATAAAATATCTATATACCGCCATTTGAATTCGATCATTTGTTAAGTGGTGCGGCGCTGCTTGGTCATTACGCGCTGTCGGATACACGCGCTTATAACTCATCGTTCTAAAACTCCCACAACCGCACCGGGTCAGTTTCTGAGTACCGGCCATGTCGGCCGCTGAAGAAATACCCTCCCCAACGGAAAAACCGGTAAGGACTTTATGTGCGGATTAGCTGGCGAGTTACGTTTTGATCAACAACCTGCAGACCTTGCAGCCATCGAGCGAATCACCCATCACCTGGCGCCTCGCGGCCCTGACGCGTGGGGCTTTCATGCTCAAGGGCCGATTGCCCTTGGCCATCGTCGCCTGAAAATCATGGACTTGTCGGACGGTTCGGCGCAGCCGATGGTCGACAGTCAACTCGGCCTGTCGCTGGCCTTCAACGGCGCGATCTATAACTTCCCGGAATTGCGCGCTGAGCTCGAAGCGCTGGGTTATGCCTTCTATTCCGGCGGTGACACCGAAGTGCTGCTCAAGGGCTATCACGCCTGGGGCGAAGCGCTGCTGCCTAAACTCAATGGCATGTTCGCCTTTGCCATTTGGGAGCGCGATGCCAAGCGTCTGTTTATCGCCCGTGACCGTCTCGGCGTGAAGCCGCTGTACCTGTCGCGTACCGGTCAGCGTTTGCGTTTCGCCTCGGCCCTGCCGGCGCTGCTCAAGGGCGGCGACATCAACCCGATCCTCGATCCGGTGGCGCTCAATCACTACCTGAATTTTCACGCCGTGGTGCCTGCGCCGCGCACCTTGCTGGCTGGCATCGAAAAGCTGCCGCCAGCGAGCTGGATGCGCGTTGAAGCCGATGGCACCACCGAGCAGAAAACCTGGTGGACACTGCCTTACGGCCCACACGACGACGAGAAAAATCTGACGCTGGAAGACTGGGTCGACCGCGTGCTGGACAGCACTCGCGAAGCGGTGGCGATTCGTCAACGTGCCGCCGTCGATGTCGGCGTGCTGCTGTCCGGCGGTGTCGATTCGAGCATGTTGGTCGGTCTGTTGCGTGAAGTCGGCGTGGAGAATCTGTCGACCTTTTCCATCGGTTTTCAGGATGCCGGCGGCGAGCGCGGTGACGAGTTCCAGTATTCGGATCTGATCGCCAAACACTACGGCACTCAGCACCATCAGCTGCGCATCGACGAAAAAGAAATCATCGAGCAACTGCCCGCCGCGTTCCGCGCGATGAGCGAACCAATGGTTAGCCACGACTGCATCGCGTTCTATCTGCTGTCGCGCGAAGTGGCCAAGCACTGCAAGGTGGTACAGAGCGGCCAGGGCGCGGATGAGTTGTTCGCCGGTTATCACTGGTACCCGCAAGTCGATGGCGCGGCCGACCCGTACGCGGCGTATCGCAACGCGTTTTTCGACCGCGGTTATGACGACTACGCCGCCACCGTACAACCGAAATGGCTGACCGCGAATGACGCTGCCGGCGACTTCGTAAAGGAACATTTCGCACAGCCCGGCGCAGATGCCGCTGTGGACAAAGCGCTGCGTCTGGACAGCACGGTGATGCTGGTCGATGACCCGGTCAAACGTGTCGACAACATGACCATGGCCTGGGGCCTGGAAGCGCGTACGCCGTTTCTCGACTACCGACTGGTTGAACTGTCGGCCCGTGTGCCCGGCAAATTCAAGCTGCCGGATGGTGGCAAGCAAGTGTTGAAAGAAGCCGCGCGCCGAGTCATTCCAAGTGAAGTGATCGACCGTAAAAAAGGCTACTTCCCGGTGCCTGGCCTCAAGCATTTGCAAGGCGACACACTGAACTGGGTGCGCGAACTGCTGCTCGATCCGAGTCAGGATCGCGGCCTGTTCAACCCGGCCATGCTCGACAAACTGCTGACTGATCCGCAAGGCCAATTGACGCCGTTGCGCGGTTCGAAACTGTGGCAACTGGCGGCCCTGAACCTGTGGCTCAGTGAACAAGGAATCTGATCGATGAAACCCCATGCCACGGCCATCAATCAGCGCCTGATTCGCGGTCAGACTCCGTCCTATGAACGATTGCAGGCACGTTTGGCTGAAGACGGCAGCGCGCTGGCCGCCGAGCCGATCGCGGTGCATTGCGGTTGGGGCCGGTTGCTGATCGGCCACACCTTTCCTGACCCGGCTTCACTGGCGCAGGAACTGCTCAACGAGCAGCCCGGCGAACGCGATATCGCGCTGTACGTGGCTGCGCCGCAGCAGATTCTCGGGCTGGAACCGACGCAGCTGTTTCTCGATCCGTCCGACACGTTGCGTTTGTGGTTCAGCGATTACCGTCAGGCCACCCGCGTGTTTCGCGGCTTCCGCATTCGCCGCGCGCAGAACGAGGCGGACTGGCAGGCGATCAATCTGTTGTATCAGGCGCGCGGCATGTTGCCGATCGACTCCACCCTGCTCACCCCGCACCATCAGGGCGGCCCGGTGTATTGGCTGGCCGAGGATGAGGACAGCGGCGCGGTGATCGGCAGCGTCATGGGCCTTAATCATCACAAAGCGTTCAACGACCCGGAAAACGGCAGCAGCCTGTGGTGCCTGGCGGTTGATCCGCAGTGCTCGCGGCCGGGTGTCGGCGAAGTGCTGGTGCGTCATCTGGTCGAGCATTTTATGAGTCGCGGGTTGAGCTATCTCGATCTGTCGGTGTTGCACGACAACCGTCAGGCGAAAAACCTCTACGCCAAGCTCGGTTTTCGCAACCTGTCGACCTTCGCGATCAAGCGCAAAAACGGCATCAATCAGCCGCTGTTTCTTGGCCCGGGCCCGGAAGCGCAGTTCAATCCGTATGCGCGGATCATCGTTGAAGAGGCGCATCGGCGCGGCATTGACGTGCAGGTCGACGACGCCGACGCCGGGTTGTTTACGCTCAGCCATGGCGGCCGTCGCGTGCGTTGCCGTGAATCGCTGAGCGACCTGACCAGCGCGATCAGCATGAGCCTGTGTCAGGACAAAAGCCTGACGCACAAAGTACTGAAAGCGGCCGGTCTGAATCTGCCGTCGCAGCAACTGGCGGGCAATGCCGACGACAATCTGGCCTTTCTCGATGAGCATCAACGGGTGGTGGTCAAGCCGCTCGACGGTGAACAGGGTCAAGGCGTGGCCGTGGATCTGCAGAACATCGAAGAGCTGCAGCAGGCCATCGAAGCGGCGAAACAATTTGATAGCCGAGTGCTGTTGGAGAGCTTCCACGAAGGCCTTGATCTGCGAATTCTGGTGATCGGTTTTGAAGTGGTCGCAGCAGCGATTCGTAAGCCGGCGGAAGTGGTTGGCGATGGTCAGCATTCGATTGGCGCGTTGATTGAGGCGCAAAGTCGACGCCGGCAAGCGGCCACCAGTGGCGAGAGCAAAATTCCGCTGGATCACGAAACCCAGCGCACCTTGCATGCGGCCGGGTATGACTACAGCAGCATTCTGCCGGCGGGTGAGCATTTGTTTGTGCGCCGTACCGCGAATCTGCACACCGGTGGCACGCTGGAGGATGTGACGGCGATTCTGCATCCGACGCTGGTCGACGCGGCGGTGCGTGCGGCGCGGGCGCTGGACATTCCCATGGTTGGCCTCGATTTGATGGTGCCGGCGGCGGATCAGCCGGAGTACGTGTTTATCGAGGCCAACGAGCGCGCCGGGTTGGCCAATCATGAACCGCAGCCGACGGCTGAGCGGTTTGTTGATTTGTTGTTTCCGCACAGTCAGCCGGCCATATAACCCCTTCCTGATCGTTCCCACGCTCTGCGTGGGAACGCCTCACCGGACGCTCCGCGTCCATTTGGGACGCAGAGCGTCCCGGGCTGCATTCCCACGCAGAGCGTGGGAACGATCAGTGCTCAACCCATCAGGAGTTTCCATGACCCCACAAATCCCCGAACCGGATCTCAACTACCTGCAAAAAGTCCTCCTGGAAATGCTCGCCATTCCCAGCCCGACCGGCTTCACCGACACCATCGTGCGTTACGTCGCCGAGCGCCTTGAAGAACTCGGCATCCCGTTCGAAATGACCCGACGCGGCACCATTCGCGCCACGCTCAAGGGCAAGAAAAACAGCCCTGACCGCGCGGTTTCGGCGCACCTCGACACCATCGGCGCCGCCGTCCGCGCGGTGAAAGACAACGGTCGTCTGACCCTCGCCCCGGTTGGTTGCTGGTCGAGCCGTTTTGCCGAGGGCAGCCGTGTCAGCCTGTTCACCGACAACGGCGTGATTCGCGGCAGCGTGTTGCCGTTGATGGCGTCCGGGCATGCGTTCAACACCGCGGTGGATGAGATGCCGATCAGTTGGGATCACGTCGAATTGCGTCTGGACGCCTACTGCGCGACCAAGGCCGATTGCGATTCGCTGGGTATCAGCGTCGGCGACGTGGTGGCGTTTGACCCGCTGCCGGAGTTCACCGAAAGTGGCCACATCAGCGCCCGTCACCTCGATGACAAGGCTGGCGTTGCTGCGCTTCTGGCGTCGCTGAAAGCCATCGTCGACAGCGGTCAGGAACTGATGATCGATTGCCATCCGCTGTTCACCATCACCGAAGAAACCGGCAGTGGCGCGGCGGCGGCATTGCCGTGGGACGTCAGTGAATTTGTCGGCATCGACATTGCGCCGGTCGCGCCGGGACAGCATTCCAGCGAACACGCAGTGAGTGTGGCGATGCAGGATTCCGGCGGGCCGTATGACTATCATCTGTCGCGGCATTTGCTGCGGCTGGCCGCTGAAAACGAGCTGCCGGTGCGCCGTGATCTGTTCCGTTATTACTTCAGCGATGCGCATTCGGCGGTGACGGCCGGGCACGATATTCGTACCGCGCTGCTGGCGTTTGGTTGCGATGCGACCCATGGTTATGAGCGTACGCACATCGACAGTCTGGCCGCGCTGAGCCGATTGTTGGGCGCGTACATTTTGAGCCCGCCGGTGTTTGCCAGTGATGCGGCGCCGGCGAATGCTTCGCTGGATCGCTTCAGTCATCAGATTGAACATGACACGCAGATGGAGAGCGAAACGCGGGTGCCGCCGGTGGATAGCCTGGTGGGGCAGCGTTCCGACAATTAATGTGACCATTAGGCCGCCTTCGCGAGCAAGCTCGGCTCCTACAGTTGACCGCGTTTCCTGTAGGAGCTGAGCTTGCTCGCGATGAGGCCGGTACTGACTACACAAAACTGGCAGCCAACCGGCAATCGCCGTAGCATCCCGACATTGATTCAGCCGAGGTGCCCATGCTCATCCCTTACGACGCTCTTGAAGTCGACACCCTCACCCGCCTCATCGAAGATTTCGTCACCCGCGACGGCACCGACAACGGCGATGACACGCCGCTGGAAACCCGCGTGCTGCGCGTGCGTCAGGCGCTGACCAAAGGCCAGGCGTTGATCGTCTTCGACCCGGAAAGCGAGCAGTGCCAGTTGATGCTCAAGCACGATGTGCCCAAGCATCTATTCGACTGAAATCCTCAGCGGGCCCCTTCGCGGGCCTGCTTGCGCTGGATTCGTTCATAGACCTCGGCGCGGTGCACATTGACCTTCTTCGGCGCTTCGACGCCAAAGCGCACGCTGGAGCCGTTGACGGACAGCACGCGCAGGGAAATATCGTCGCCGATGGAAATCAACTCACCGACAACACGGCTGAGTACAAGCATGAGGTTCGTCCTTCAGGGGGTGGCAAACCCTGAAGATGCGCGGCTTGCCGGCGCGCCACAATGTGTGGCCGGCAATTCAGTCTTGCCCTACAGCTTGGCAAGCCCTTGGCTGTCAGACGCTTCCGACAAATCGATGATTCAGGCAGCCGAAAACCGCGGCCCGAACAGAATCACGCTGGCGCCGATCACGCACAGCGCCACGCCGATCCAGTCCGAACCCAACGGGCGCACGCGCTCGACCACCATCAGCCAGCCAATCGACGCGACGATGTAGATCCCGCCATAAGCGGCGTAGGCGCGACCGGCATAGTTGGCTTCAACACGGGTCAACAACAATGCGAACAACGTCAGGCTGAGCAACGCCGGGATCACCCACAACGCACTTTTGCCCTGACGCAGCCACATGAAGAAAGCGTAGCAACCGGCGATTTCAAACAGCGCCGCGAGGAAGAACCACAAGTAATTGAGCATTGACGCGTCTCGACAGGGTGACCATTGCGGCCACCCTAACGACGCAATCCGCTACGGGCAAGGTCAGCCGTTGTTCTGTTTGGCCTTGGCGCGCATTTTCTCCGCCATCGAGGTCATTTCGTTGTAGAGCAGTTGCGGGTTTTTCTGCTTGATCGCCCACGCCATGCGCCCTTGTTCGTGAGGCAGGATCATGAATTCGCCGGCAGCGACTTGCTGGTAAATGTAATCGGCAATGTCCGCGGCGGTAATCGGCGAACTCTCTAGCAACTTGCCGACCGCCGCCTTCATTGCCGGGGTCGGGCCACGGAAAGAATCAAGCAAGTTGGTCTGAAAGAACGATGGACAGACCACATGCACGCCGACTTCCTGTTGCGCCAGTTCAATCAACAGACTTTCCGAAAGCGCCACGACACCAGCCTTGGCGACGTTGTAGTTGCTCATTGCCGGGCCCTGCATCAGCGCGGCCATCGAGGCAATGTTGATGATCTTGCCTTTGCTTTGTTCGAGCAGCGGCAGGAACGCTTTGCAGCCCTTGACCACACCCATCAGGTTGATCGCGATCTGCCAGTCCCAGTCTTCCAGCGACAGTTCGCTGAAGAAACCGCCTGACGCGACGCCGGCGTTATTAACGATGATGTCGATGCCGCCAAGTTTTTCTTCGCAAGCCTGTGCGAAGGCTGTGAGTTGGCTGTAATCACGCACATCGCAGCGCTGGATGAAGCCGTCGCCGCCCGCCTCGCGCACCATTTTCAGGGTTTCCTGCAGGCCGGGTTCGCTGACGTCGGACAAGGCCAGTTGCCAGCCTTCACGCGCCCAGCGCAGCGCGATTTCGCGACCCAGGCCTGAGCCCGCGCCAGTGATCATCATGCGATTTTGCATAGCAGACAGCCTTGTTGTTCTGGGGAAGATGCGCGGAGTGTAGCGAAGGTTGTGTGTGCGCCCACGCTCCATCAAGTTGCTGAATACAAGGTCAAAAGATCGCAGCCTTCGGCAGCTCCTACATGGATTTGTGTAGGAGCTGTCGAGTGAAACGAGGCTGCGATCTTTTTGCGTCAAAGGAAATAAGCCACTAATCCAAATACATTAAAAAAACATTGAATTTTCTTTCATTCGCACCAGTCGGATTTTGTAAGCCGTCTGGAATTACTTAGTCTCCAGTCGCCCCTTGAACACCAAGACTTCTCGAACTCTCTCAACAAGGAAATCGACATGGGCACAATTCTTATCATTATCCTGATCCTGTTGCTGATCGGTGGTCTGCCGGTCTTCCCGCACTCCAGAAGTTGGGGTTATGGTCCGTCGGGCATCATCGGTGTGGTGCTGGTCGTGCTGTTGGTGCTGTTGCTACTGGGTCGGATATAACCCTCTAGCCGGCAAAAAAAAGAGGCCCTTTTCAGGGCCTCTTTTTTATTGCGCGGACTTTTACTTTACAGCGCTTAGTCCGGCTTGCCGTTAATCACACCGGCGGTGTTGTCCATCAGGCTCTTGGTCGCCGTTTGCAGGAACGCTTCGAGTTTGTGTTTCAACTCGGCAGCGCGTGGTGCATCCGGAATAACCTCGGCACTTGGGGTGGCGCCCAGTTGGTACTGATAGACCTTCGCCGACATGTCCTTGTCTTTCGGCAGTACCAGAATCTGGTCTGCGGTGACGATGGCAGTAGTCTGCTCGCTGCCCGACGGTTTGATCACACCGAAACCGGTGTCGCCTTCCGGCAGGTTGAGCAGGTCACGGCCCCAGCACTGGTGACGCACTTCGCCACCGAGGCGACCCATGATGGTCGGTACGATGTCGATCTGCGTGCCCACGGTGTGGTCACGGGTGCCGAACTTCTCCTGGATGCCCGGCGCGATCATCAGCATCGGCACGTTGAAGCGGCCCAGATCCATTTCGGTGATCTGACGCTCATTGCCGAAACCGTGGTCACCGACGATGACGAACAGGGTTTCCTTGAAGTACGGCTCTTTGCGCGCCTTCTCGAAGAACTGACCCAATGCCCAGTCGGAGTAACGCATGGCGGTCAAGTGTTCGTTGAGGCTGCCACGATCGGTGACGCGCTCGACCGGCAATGGCGACGGCAAGGCGTATGGCGTGTGGTTGGACAGGGTTTGCAGCAACGCATAGAACGGCTTGCCGTTTTCACGCGCCTTCAATTCGACCAGACCGCGATCGAACATGTCCTGGTCGGACACGCCCCACGTTGGATCGGAGAACACCGGATCGACGAAATCGTTACGGCCAACGAAGTTGGTCATGCCCTGGTTGCTGAAGAAACCCGACTGGTTGTCCCAGGCGAAGTCACCGTTGTAGACATAGACGTCGTCGTAGTCACGGTGGCTGAGCAACTGCGGCAGGCCGGACAGTTTGTGACTGCCTTCCGGGGTCTGCATCAGGTATTCGAAACCCGGCAGGTTCGGGAAGCAGGCCATGGTCGCGAACATACCCTGGTGGGTGTGCGTGCCGTTGGAGAAGAAACGGTCGAACAGCAGGCCTTCCTTCGACAGTTTGTCGAGGTACGGCGTGATGTTGCCCGGCGCGCCCAATGCACCGACCGAGTGACCGGCCATGCTTTCCATCAGGATCACGACAACGTTCTTGATCGGCAGGGTCTTGTCGGCCGGCGGCGTGTAATCACGACGCACGGCAGCGATGTCGGCATCGACCAGTTTGTCGTCCGGCATCACCAACATCTCGCGCACCACTTTCTGCGCTTCTTCTTGCGGCAGCGTGGCTTTCCAGATGTTGTCGCGGTCTTCGCCCATGCGGTCTTTCGCAGCGGCGATCAGCGACAGCGTACCGTTGAGGCCGAGCTGGTTGGCGAAGTTGGAATCGGTGGTGTAGACATCACCCCAACGCATTGGCGGGCCCTGACGCAGGGTGCCACGCGCGGCAACCACGCAGATCAACAGGCACACCACGAATACCGCAGCGCGGGTGTACCACGGCGCCACCTGACGGCTGCTGACGGTACCGCCGCTGAACGGCCCGCGCGGACGCGTTGCACGATCAGCGCCTTTGAACGCCAGGGTCAGAATCACCGTACCGACGACCCACGCCAGCAGATAACGCACCACCGGGAAACCGTACCAGAGCATGCTCATCACGGTTTTCGGATCTTCTTTCACGTACTGGAACACCAGACCGTTAAGGCGCTGGTGGAACTCACGGTAGAAGTCCATCTCCATCAGGCCGAGGAACAGCGCGATGCTCGAAGCGATGGTCAGCCACAGACGGAAGAAACCGCGTGCTGCCATGGCCCGTGCGCTGAACAGCGCCAGTACCAGCGGAATGCACAGGTAAACCACCAGGCGCAGGTCGAAACGCAGGCCGTTGGCGAAAGCTTCGAGGAACGTCGAAGCGGGGGTATCGAGGATCATCTCGCGGTTGTAGACCAGCAGCGCGAGGCGCAGCACGGAAAACATCACCATCATGACCAGCGCACAAAGCAGCGTGTAGGCCAGATGCGATTTGACGGTCGGTTGCAGCAGGCGAGCAGAAGATCGCTGCTGATTCAGGGCGTCCGGGTTTGCCATGTCGTTTTAGGACCCATTAGTTGAAGTTGCAAAAATACAGCGGCGCCCTGCCCTCTATTGGCCATTCCAGGCCCCGGGGCGTGCGCGGTGCGCAAATGTTGCACGATCGTTCGCACCATTGCCATTGATTACTGCCCCGCCGCCAGACAGTTTCATTTCAAGCGGCAGCAGACAGCGGCAACGTGCAAACAGCGCGGGCGAATTGTCTGGAACACTTTGTGAAAATTTCGTGCAACGCATATCTGGAAACACAATATAGATACAAAACAAAACGCCCCGAATCGGTCGGGGCGTTTTGTGTAGAGCGGGCTGATTACTTCTCGGCGCGTTCTTTCAGAGCTTTGAGGGTATTGAACGGTGCGTCGACCACGAACTTGTTGGCAACCATCGCCGGCACGCTGCCGCCTGGCTCAGTGTGAACCTGATAGGTCACTTCAACCTGATCACCTTTTGGTACGAACTTCCAGAAGCCTTTGACCTGTTCAACACGAACGAAGCCTTTTTCTTCGGGAATGTACTTCGGCAGGCCTTCCAGGTTACGGGTCAGGCTGCCGTCGGCGCCTTCAACGGTGGTGACTTTCAGCACCGAGTCACGCGGGGTGACCGGCCAAGGCGTGTTGAACTGGGTGTAAGTCCAGCTCTGATCGCCTTCGTGCTTGAGCAATTTCTGGGTCTTGCACTCGTGAATCCAGGCGCAGGCGCCGGACACGTCTTCCTGCAGCGCGCGCAGTTTGGCGACGGTGG
This sequence comes from Pseudomonas sp. P1.31, assembly GCF_001269815.1. Classification (NCBI taxonomy): domain Bacteria; kingdom Pseudomonadati; phylum Pseudomonadota; class Gammaproteobacteria; order Pseudomonadales; family Pseudomonadaceae; genus Pseudomonas; species Pseudomonas sp. P1.31. The sequence continues at coordinate 60,205 of NZ_LHVN01000032.1, forward strand.
TCTTCATCAGCGCGACGCCCTGATAGGACTTGTAGTCCGAACCCGGCACTTCGCTCAGGGAGACTTTGATGCCGTCTTCGTTCTTGGCGACTTTCCAGTCTTCCGCCTGGGCAACCGAGGTGGCCAGCACAGCGGTCAAACCACACAACACAGCGATACGATGCAGCGAACCCATAGTCTTATTCCTTATTGTTGAAGTTCCGTTCGTTTGACACATCACGCCGCCGTCATTTGTTCCCACCAGCCGATCAGCCTGATCGCTTCTTCCGAGCTGCTGCCGCAGACTTCGATGTCGGCCGAGAAGCCGGAACAGACTGCCGGGCGCTCGGGGCGGCCGAAAATATTGCACAGGTTTTCGACCGAGAGTTGCACGCAACGTTCGCCGGCAGGTTTGCCATCAGGCATGCCGGGAATCGGCGAACTGATGGAGGGGGCGATGCAGCAAGCGCCACAGCCTTCACGGCATTTCATGACGAACATTTCCTCGCGACGGGCGATGTGTAAAAGGGACGCGGAACAGAGTAACCGCTAAAACGGCTGTTTTAAATTGCCTGAACCGGGGTTTTTAGCGATTACTGAATGTGACTGACCAGTCTCCGACAAAGCGTCTGGTCTGCGGGTCACAGCAACGTGCTGTTTATTGCTTGAATTCGAAATCGAGCGCCGCGCCTTCCACTTCCCGACGCTCTTCGTTGCGCAGCTGCAACTGCATTTCGTTGCTGAGCAGACGGCCATTGAGCTGGAACCCGGTGTTTTTCTCGCCGAACATCTGCGGCAGGATCGGCTCGCGCTTGGGCATCTCGACGGTGCCCTTAGGCTTCAACTCTTGAACCATGTCTTTGGGCAGGCTCAGATCGAGTTTGGTCGACGGCAGCGGGGTTTTCGCCACTTCACGGGCGGACTTCGATTTGGAAGCCACAGGTGGGCGTTTCTTCACGATTTTCTGCTGGGCTGGTTTCGCAGCTGCGGCCTTCTTCACTGCCGGCGCTTTTTTCGCCGGCGTGGTCGCTGCCGGTTTTTCCGGGCCAGACGCCATGACATCGGGCACATGGCCGATCATCAGCAGGCAAAGCACAACCCAGGCGGCAGGAAAAATCGCTTTCATGAACTCCAACGACATTAACGGCAGAGGGCCATATGCTGGCCTGTTGCACGTCACATGACAAGCATGACGCGCCGTTCGTTCAGAAACCGCCCGCCGTTTCCTGACACAGTTGCGTTGCCAGCAAGCCTAGAGTCATCAACGCCCGCTCCGCCTCGCGGTTCCACGGAATCCCGCAATTCAGGCGGATACAGTGGTTGAACTGCTCGGTATTACTGAAGATCAGCCCCGGCGCGATACTGATGCCCTGCTGCAAGGCGCGCACGTGCAAGTCCTGCGTATTCACCCTCCCTGGCAAGCTCACCCAGAGAATGAAACCGCCGGTGGGCCGGGTCATTTGCGTGCCTTCGGGGAAATACTGCTGCACCGCCAACTGGAAAGCGCTGAGATTCTTGCGGTACTCCTGACGGATGTAGCGCAAATGCCGGTCATAGCCGCCGTTTTCCAGATACGCAGCAATCGCCATCTGCGTGACGCTGCACGCTGAATGGGTGCTGAAGGTCTGCAGACGCTGGATTTCCTGCTGATACTTGCCGGGAATCATCCAGCCGATACGCACGCCGGGCGACAAGGTCTTGGAAAAACTCGAGCAGTAAATAACCCGATCCAGTCGATCATAAGCCTTGAGCGCTTTGGTCTTGCCCTGCTCGAACATCAACTCGCCATAGATGTCGTCTTCGACGATCTGGATATCGAAATCCGAGGCCAGTCGCAGCAACTGTTTCTGGCGCTCTTCGGGCATGGTGCCGCCCAACGGATTGCTCAGGCGCGTGGTCAGCACCAGCGCTTTGATCGACCATTGGTTGGCCGCCAGTTGCAGGGCCTCCAGGCTCATGCCGGTGGCTGGATCACTCGGGATTTCGATGACTTTCAAGCCAAGCAGATCAGCCAGTTGCAGCAAGCCGTAATAAGTCGGCGACTCAGCGGCGATCAGATCACCCGGGCGGGTCAGCACGCGCAGCGACATCTGCAAGGCATCGACACAACCGTGGGTGATCACCACTTCTGACGGATCGACGACGACACCGGCGTCGCGCATGCGAATTGCCACTTGCCGGCGCAACGGTTCGAAACCGGGGCTGAACATGTAACTGAACGCGCGCGGGCTGTGGAATCGGGTGACTTTCGCCAGTTGCTGATGCAGCGCGCGCACCGGCAAATAATCGACGCTCGGCACGGCGGCACCCAACGGGAACACACCTTCGCGGCGCGACTCGACCAAAACCTGTTGAATGATGCTGCTGCGCGTCACCAGACCGGGACGCTCAACCCGTGCAATGTCCGGCGTTGGCGCAGTCAGTGCGGGGGTCTGGTGGACGTAATAACCGGACTGCGGGCGGGCGCGAATCAGCCCCTGATCTTCGAGATTGGCGTACGCCTGCAACACCGTGGCATGGCTGACGTTGAGCTGCGAACTCATCTTGCGCACCGAAGGCACGCGCTCCCCCGGTTGATAGACACCACGACGGATATCTTCGGCCAGTTGTTGAGCAATACGTTGGTAGAGCAAGAGATTGGTCATGACGCAGCACTCGATTTCACGGGCATTTTATTCTTGTGTGAAACAATACCGGAACAGTTTAGAAGTGTACGGGGACAGTTGCCACAATACTCGACCATACAGTGCAGTGTCTGCCCCCGACTGTACCGATTTGCGAGCCAATCGACAGACGTAAAAAAGCCCGGCGCTGCATGACAGGCCGGGCTTTTGTAGGAGCTGCCGCAGGCTGCGATCTTTTGATGTTCAAAAAGAAAAGTCAAAAGATCGCAGCCTTCGGCAGCTCCTACAGGGTTTTGCGTTGCTTAGCGGGCGGCGCCGAGCTGGCCTTTTTCGTCGGAGAAGACAATTTCCACGCGACGGTTCTGTGCGCGCCCACGCTCGGAAGCGTTGACGTCCACCGGGTATTCGTCGCCGTAGCCTTCGACCTGAATGCGTTTGTCCTCGATACCGAGATCCATCAGCACGTCAGCCACCGCTTGCGCGCGGTCGCGGGACAGCTTGAGGTTTTCCTGCTTGCCGCCAGTGCTGTCGGTGTAACCCTCGATGCGCACTACGCGTTTCGGGTTCAGTTGCAGGAACTGGACGATTTTCAGTACGACACGGTTGGCCGAGTTTTTCAGCTCCGCTTCGCCAGTGTCGAACAGCACGTCGCCGAGGGTCATCACCAGACCACGGTCGGTCTGCGTGGTGGCCAGTGCAACGATCTGCTCTTCGAGCCATTTGCCTTGCTGCTGCACGCTGAGCAGTTTCGATTCGCGCAGGGCCAGTTGCAGGCGCTGACGTTCGAGTTCGAGCTTGGCGATGCGTTCTTCGTTGAGCACCTGATTGGTGTGCTCGCGGGCGATTTCGCTGTAGCGCTGGCTCAGGTAGGCGTAATGCACCACGTCCGAACCGCTGCCCCAATAGGTCGACAGGCGATCGGCGCGGGCCAGGGATTCCCCGGCGCGGATCACGTCTTTCGGCGCGATGCGCAGCACGTTCGAGTCTTCTTTGACTTTCTGAAAGTCAGCGCCCGCTTCTTGCAATGCCGTTTCGCTGTGTTGACCGGCGCAGCCGTAAAGACTGGCGCAACCGGCGAGAATCAGACCGCCAAGGACTTTCGACTTGAGGCTCATTGGGCATCCCCCAGTTGCTTGCGCAGACGGACGATGCGGGTGTTGAGCACATTCACCTGTTCTTCACTTTTTTGCGTCAGCACTTTGGCTTCGGCCAGACGCGCATCCAGTTCGGCCTGTTCGGCACGCATCCGCGCATTGCGGTAGGACTCGTCGGCCATGTTGCCCTTGGCTCGATCGTATTTGGTTTCGGCCAGTTTCATTTCCGGCACATCATCAGCGGTGGCACCGACAGCCTTGGCCTGGGTGATGGCCTGCTCGGTGAGGCGCATTTGTTCGTTGGGTGCCGGATCACTGGCGCAACCGGCCAGAGCCAGAACGGCCATCGCCGCGAAAAGAGGTCGAATACTCACTAAGAATCCCTACTGTTTTGGGGCACTGACAGGTTGTCGCGGCTGTTGCTGCTGCGCCTTCCAGCGCTCGATATTGCGTTGCAGCACGGCTTCCGTCAGTCCGGACGCGGGCAATTCTGTCATCTTTTTGGCTAGCTGTCCGCGCAACCACGGATCGTTGCAGGCCGAGTTGTGGGAAACCGCGAGGAACAGGCCCGGGCGGTCGATGGGCTGCTCGAACGCCAACAGATCATTGGCCATGCCCAATGCCTGCGCGGCGGCCATGCCCGAGTAGCGGCCGGCGAGTACATATTCCACTTCGCCAAGGAGCAATTTCTGCAGGGCCTGGGTGAGGTTGGCTGTCTTGGTCAGGGCCAGATTCTGCTCGGCGAAAGTACTGAATCCTTGCGTCATTCGAGACTTTTCCGACAACGCGCCCGCGTGACCCTGCAGGTCTTTGGCTTCGCTATAGACCAGTGTCGAGCCTTTGCGCGTCCACACCAGGTAGTCGTTTTCCAGCAGTGGCGGGTAGATGTAGTCGAGGCTTTCCAGCTCGTTGAAGATCAGCGGCGCGTCGGCGAGCATGTCCATGCGCCCGCTGCGCACTTCGTCGAGGGCTTGCGAGCGTTTACCGGCGTAGAGCAACTCGACTTTGATGCCGAGATCCTTGGCCACTTGTTGAAGCAGGTCGGCACTGGCGCCGATCAGTTGCTTGGGATTTTGCGGATCCTGCCACAGGTACGGCGGCGCATCCGGGCTGCCGGTGACGACAAGGCGCTCGCACTTGCCAGCGGCCATCGCCAAACCGGGCAACAGGGCCAAACCCAACAACCATCCGCAGCGCAGATCCATGGCGAAACGCTCCCACTCAAATCCAAGACAAAAAAAAGCCCGACCAACAGGTCGGGCTCTTTATAAGTGAAGCCGCCGGTTTAAACCAGCTTCTCCAGCTCAGGTACTGCTTCGAACAGATCCGCCACGAGACCGTAATCGGCCACCTGGAAGATTGGCGCTTCTTCGTCCTTGTTGATCGCAACGATCACTTTGGAGTCTTTCATGCCGGCCAAATGCTGGATCGCGCCGGAGATACCGACGGCGATGTACAGCTGTGGCGCAACGATTTTGCCGGTCTGACCGACCTGCATGTCGTTCGGTACGAAACCTGCGTCGACGGCGGCGCGCGAAGCACCCACCGCAGCGCCCAGCTTGTCGGCCAGGGCGTACAGGTGTTTGAAGTTGTCGCCGTTCTGCATGCCGCGGCCGCCGGAAACGACGATCTTGGCAGCGGTCAGTTCTGGACGATCGGACTTGGCCAGTTCTTCGCCAACGAAGCTCGAAGTGCCCACGTCGTGTGCAGCGCCGACGGCTTCAACAGCCGCCGAACCACCTTCAGCAGCAACCGGGTCGAAACCGGTGGCACGCACGGTGATCACTTTGATCGCAGCGGTCGATTGCACGGTAGCGATGGCGTTACCGGCGTAGATCGGGCGCTTGAAGGTGTCAGCGCTTTCGACCGAGATGATCTCGGAGATCTGGTCAACGTCCAGCTGCGCAGCAACGCGCGGCAGGATATTTTTGCCGTTGGAGGTCGCGGCAGCCAGGATGTGGCTGTAGCCAGCGCCAAGCTCAGCGACCAGCGGAGCAACGTTTTCCGGCAGCTGATGCGCGTAAGCGGCGTTGTCAGCGTTCAGGACTTTGCTCACGCCAGCGATTTTCGCTGCGGCTTCAGCCACGGCGCCAGCGCCTTGGCCTGCAACCAGAACGTGGATGTCGCCGCCGATTTTGGCAGCAGCAGCCACGGTATTCAGTGTGGCCGGGGCCAGCACTTTGTTGTCGTGTTCAGCGATTACCAAGATAGTCATGATTAGATTACCTTCGCTTCGTTTTTCAGTTTCTCGACCAGTTCAGCCACCGACTTGACCTTGATGCCTGCGCTGCGTGCAGCCGGCGCTTCGACTTTCAGGGTCTTGTTGGTGGAGGCGGTGGAAACGCCCAAAGCGTCCGGAGTCAGCACTTCGAGAGGCTTCTTCTTGGCTTTCATGATGTTTGGCAGGGACGCATAACGCGGCTCGTTCAAACGCAGGTCGGTGGTGACGATCGCCGGCAGTTTCAGGGAAACCGTCTGCGCGCCGCCGTCGATTTCGCGAGTCACGGCAACGCTGTCGCCCGAGACTTCGACTTTCGACGCGAACGTGCCCTGACCGTAGCCGCTCAATGCAGCGAGCATCTGGCCGGTCTGGTTGTTGTCACTGTCGATGGCCTGCTTGCCCAGGATCACCAGCTGAGGCTGTTCCTTGTCGACCACAGCCTTGAGCAGCTTGGCCACGGCGAGCGAGGTCAGATCTTCAGCGGATTCGACGAGGATGGCACGGTCGGCACCCAGAGCCAGTGCGGTACGCAGCTGCTCCTGAGCGGTGGTCGGGCCGATGGAGACGACGACGATTTCAGTCGCAACACCTTTCTCTTTCAGGCGTACGGCTTCTTCCACTGCGATTTCGCAGAACGGGTTCATCGACATCTTGACGTTGGCGAGGTCTACGCCGGAATTGTCCGCCTTGACGCGAACCTTGACGTTGTAATCCACAACGCGTTTGACAGCTACAAGAACCTTCATGGATTCCTCGTTACTCTCCGGTGAAAAGAAAGTCGCCTAGGCGAACCTGGCGGTTGATGCTCATCGGGCTACAAGGGCACCTCTAAAAACGCCGGCTTGTACTCGGGATGATTTCACGTTGCGAAGTGCGTGACCGTTCGTCAGTGGTGACCATTCAGTCATTCAACTTCGCGGTGTGTAAACTGCGCGCCAGACCTGCGCTGCGCATCACCCTTTCTGCCTACGCCCTGTCTTTAGAGGTGCTCTTGAAACCGCCAGTCTGCCTACGACGAGCGCAAAACCGCCCGTATCTTGACCGGAACGCCTATTCCGGTCAATACAGCAAAATGACCATTCATAAGCCGCGCTTCTTTGATTTCTCTGGGCTGGAGCCAATTCAAACAAACGTTTGTATTGGACGCTGAGAGTGGTGTAGATATAATGCGCCGCCTAGAGAGAAAGGTGGGTTTCCCGATATTCCCTTTGACGTTAACGTAAAGGCAATTCGGATGCGAGATCGAACCTCCAAATTAGAAAAAAAACTGTGAGCCTTGAGTAGGAGATAGCCTGTGGAACGCGAATACATGGAATTCGACGTGGTCATCGTCGGTGCCGGCCCCGCTGGCTTGTCCGCCGCCTGCCGTTTGAAGCAGAAGGCCGCCGAAGCCGGTAAGGAAATCAGCGTCTGCGTGGTCGAAAAAGGCTCCGAAGTCGGCGCACACATCCTGTCCGGTGCCGTGTTCGAACCACGCGCTCTGAACGAACTGTTCCCGGACTGGAAAGAACTCGGCGCCCCGCTGAACACGCCCGTCACCCGCGACGATATTTTCGTGCTGAAAAACGCCGAAAGCGCGCAAAAAATTCCAGACCTCTTTGTGCCCAAGACCATGCACAACGAAGGCAACTACATCATCTCCCTCGGCAACCTGTGCCGCTGGCTGGCCCAGCAGGCAGAGAACCTTGGCGTAGAAATCTACCCGGGCTTCGCCGCTCAGGAAGCGCTGATCGACGAGCAAGGCGTGGTGCGCGGGATCATCACCGGTGATCTCGGCGTCGACCGCGAAGGCAATCCGAAGGAAGGCCTGTACACCCCGGGCATGGAACTGCGTGGCAAATACACGCTGTTCGCCGAAGGCTGCCGTGGTCACATCGGCAAGCAACTGATCAAGCGCTACAACCTCGACAGCGATGCCGACGCTCAGCATTACGGCATCGGCCTGAAAGAAATCTGGGAAATCGACCCGGCCAAGCATCAACCAGGTCTGGTGGTGCACACCGCCGGTTGGCCGCTGGACATCATGGGCACCGAGAACACCGGTGGCTCGTTCCTCTATCACCTGGAAAACAATCAGGTGGTGGTCGGTCTGATCGTCGATCTTTCCTACAGCAACACGTACCTGTCGCCGTTCGACGAGTTCCAGCGCCTCAAGCATCACCCGGTGCTGGCGCAGTACCTGGAAGGCGGCAAGCGCATCAGCTACGGCGCCCGCGCGATCTGCAAAGGTGGCCTGAACTCGCTGCCGAAAATGGTCTTCAAGGGCGGCGCGCTGATCGGTTGCGACCTCGGCACCCTGAACTTCGCCAAGATCAAAGGCAGCCACACCGCGATGAAGTCGGGCATGCTCGCCGCTGAATCGGTGGCTGACGCGTTGTTCGCTGAGAAGGACGGCACTGAAGAGCTGACCACTTATGTGGACGCGTTCAAGAAAAGCTGGCTCTACGACGAACTGTTCGCCAGCCGTAACTTCGGCCCGGCGATTCACAAGTTCGGCGCCATCGTTGGCGGCGGTTTCAACTGGCTCGATCAGAACATCTTCGGCGGCAAACTGCCGTTCACCCTGCACGACACCAAGCCGGATTACGCTTGCCTAAAGCTCGCGGCGGACTGCAAGAAGATCGACTATCCGAAGCCGGACGGCAAACTCAGCTTCGACAAACTCAGCTCGGTGTTCATCTCCGGTACCAACCACGAAGAAGAACAACCTTGCCACTTGAAGTTGAAAGACCCGAGCATCCCGATCAGCAAAAACCTGCCGCTGTACGACGAACCGGCGCAGCGCTACTGCCCGGCCGGCGTATATGAAGTGATCACCAAGGAAGACGGCGAGAAGCGCTTCCAGATCAACGCCCAGAACTGCGTGCACTGCAAGACCTGTGACATCAAGGATCCTTCGCAGAACATCACCTGGGTCACGCCGGAAGGCGCTGGCGGCCCGACTTACCCGAATATGTAAGCCGAACCGCTGAACAACGAGGCTCCCGAAATGGGGGCCTTTTTGTTGCCCAAAAAACAGATCATCGCCTCAACACCTGTGGGAGCGAGCTTGCTCGCGAATGCAATTCAACATTCAACGTCTTTATCAACTGAAAGTCCGCTTTCGCGAGCAAGCTCGCTCCCACATAGTCATCAGTGAATCAGGCAGCGCGCTCATCGCCCGGGCTGCGCTCGAAGTAGCGCTTATATTCGCGACTGAACTGCGACGTACTCTGATACCCGACGCGATGCGCCACCTGCGCCACACCCAAGCCCTCCGCCACCAGCAACGTCTGCGCCTTCAACAAGCGCAAACGCTTCAGATACTGCACCGGCGACAGCAACGTGCTGCGTTTGAAATGCTCATGAAACGTCGACACGCTCATGTTCGCGCAACCGGCCAGTGTCTCGACATTCAACGGCTCGGTGTAATGCGCATGCAGATGACTGATCGACGCCGCCACCCGGGCAAACTGCCCCTGCTGCTCGACCAATGCGCGCAACACATCCGCCTGCGGCCCGCGCAACGCAACGAACAATAATTCACGTACCCGCGCCGGCCCGAGAATCTGGCACTCCAGCGGATCGTGCAGGCAACTCAACAGGCGCTCGACGCAGCCACGCATGTCATCGTCGAGCACCACCGAGGTCATCGACTCTGGTGTCTGCGCCGGAATATGCCGCCCCGGGGCCAGTCCCATGGCTAATACCAGTTCACCGAGCAACACCCGATCAATCGCCACGCTCACGCCGAGCAACGGCGCATTCGGCAAGGCAAATGTCTCGCACTCGAACGGCACCGGCAGCGCCTGAATCAGATAATGCCCGGCGCCATATTCCATCGTCCGCGGCCCCAAGAACGCCAGTTTGCTGCCCTGGGCGATGATCATCAGGCTCGGTTCATAAATATGCGGGCCACGGGCGACGTCGCAACTGGCGCGCAACACTTGCACACCGGGCAACCCGGTCGGGGAATAACCATCGCGCAGCGCCAACGGTTCGATCAACGAAACCAGCCGGGCATTGGCATCAAGATGACGGGTTAATTGCATCAAAACTCTTCACTGAAAATAAGGCGGAAAAAGGCGATGAAAGCATGATGGCAGATCCTTTTGCCGCTGCGGCCAATGAAACCCGCATGCCGGAGGATTAGGCATGAGACCCGGAGGAATCGTCATGGCCGGACTGTCAGTCGACGCCCAGAATGCGCCGCCTCACTTGTTCCTGCTTTTGCGAGGTTTTACATGTACACCGCCATCGGCTATGCCGCCCAATCGGCCACCACCCCCCTCGCCCCGATGAAATTCGAACGTCGCAGCCCACGCGCCGACGACGTCGCGATCGAGATCCTCTACTGCGGCGTCTGCCACTCCGACATCCACCAGGCCCGCAATGAATGGGGCATCGCTGTTTACCCGTTGATGCCCGGCCACGAGATCGTCGGAAAAGTCACCGCGATCGGTGCGAATGTCACCCAACACAAAGTAGGCGATCTGGTCGGGGTTGGCTGCATGGTCGACTCGTGCCGCACCTGCGAAGCCTGTCAGTCGAACCTTGAGCAATACTGCCTCGAAGGCCCGACCATGACCTACGCCACCCCGGATCGAGTTGATGGCAGCAATACCATGGGCGGTTATTCCGACAGCATCGTCGTCAGCGAACACTTCGTCGTGCGCATTCCGGAAAGACTGGCACTGGCCAGCGCCGCGCCGATTCTGTGCGCCGGCATCACCACCTACTCACCGCTCAAGCACTACGGCGTCAAGGCTGGCGACAAGGTCGGGATTCTCGGCATGGGCGGTTTGGGCCACATGGGTATCAAGTTCGCTAAAGCCATGGGCGCCGAAGTCACCCTGTTCACCCGCTCGGCGAGCAAGGCTGAAGAAGGTCGTCGTCAGGGTGCCGATCACGTGATCGTGTCTACCGATGCCGAGCAGATGAAAGCCGCTGCCGGTTACTTCGACTTCCTGCTCGATACCATTCCGGTGCAGCACGATCTCAACCCGTACCTCGACACCCTGCGCTTCGACGGCGTGCACATTCTGGTTGGCCTGATCGAACCGATCGATCCGCCCGTGCATGCCGCCAAACTGGTATTGGGTCGCCGCATCCTGGCCGGCTCGTTGATCGGTGGCGTCGCCGAAACCCAGGAAGTGCTGGATTTCTGCGCCGAGCACAACATCACCTGCGACATTGAAATGCTCGACATTCGCCAGATCAACGAGGCTTACGCGCGCATGATCGCCGGAGACGTGAAGTACCGTTTCGTCATCGACATGGCGACGCTCAAGGTTTAAACCCGCTTAAACCTTCAAGCCAAGCTCCGCCGAGAGCCGGGCTGTGACTCCTTTGATCAGGGGAATCAGCTCGGCCATTTTTTCCAACGGCATGTACGGCACGGTGCTGGCGATACTGATCGCCGCCACGATGCCCTTGCTCGCATCGCGAATCGGCGCCGCCACGCAGCGGATCGACGGTTCGTTGTCTTCCAGATCGAACGCGTAGCCACCGGCGACGTACTCGGTCATGCGCTGCTCAAGCTGTTCCCACGACTGCTGGGGATGCTGCGGCCAGAACTGACTTTTCCCACCCGCCGGCAGACTGATGTCGTACAGCCGCTGCCAATCTTTCGGCGAGTCATCGAGCATCAACGCCTTGCCAATCCCGGTGCGCGCCAACGGCATGCGATGGCCGACCCGCGAACGCATTTCCGGGCCATTGCGCCCCGGGTTCTTCAGCAGATACAGCACTTCATCACCTTCACGAATGCCCAAGTGCACGGTGTCGCCGGTCAGCGCCGACAACTCGTCCAGATACGGCCCGGCCAGGCTCACCAGCGGCAACTCTTCGCGCGCCTGAAAACCCAGTTCGATCAGCTTCGGCCCGAGCAGATAACCGACTTGTGGCACCACGCGCAGGTAGCGTTCATCGACCAGGCAACTGGCCAGACGATGGGTGGTGCTGCGCGTGGTGCCGATCAGTCGGGCAATTTCCTTGAGATCGCGGGCGCCACTGGCCACCGCTTGCACCACACCGAGGCCGCGCAACAGCGTCTGGGTGCCGGTGGGCGCGGCGTCCTTGGTTTTTTCCGGAGCGTCTTCCTGCATATCCAGCCTTTACCGTTGAGCGAGGGAACGGGCGGCATTATGGTCGCCCGACGCAGACCACTACAACTCGATACGCTCGACCTTGCCGACCAGCAGCACGTAGGACAAAGCACCGATCAATGCGAGCACCGCGATATAAGTGATTGCCGGCGCGAACGAATCGCCGCTGGCGAGGAAGCCGATCACGATCGGCGTGGTGATCGCCGAGAGGTTGCCGATGAAGTTGAACACCCCGCCGGTTAATCCGAGCAGCCGTGCTGGCGCCAGTGTCGAAACCAGCGACCAGGTGATCGAGGCCAGGCCATTGCCGAAGAACGCCAGCGCCAGAAAGGCAATCACCAGCGGCGTCGACTCAACGAAATTGGCGCCGATGATCGAGGTGGAAATCAGCAGCCCGCCAATGATCGGCAACTTGCGCGCAAAGCCGACGGTGTAGCCGCGACGAATCAGGAAGTCGGAAAAGAATCCCGAACACAGCACGCCGACAAACGCAGCGAGAAACGGCAGCGACGCGAGCAGGCCGGACTTGATGAAGTCCATACCGCGATATTTCACCAGGTACGTCGGGAACCACGTCAGGAAAAACCACAGCGTCGAGTTCAGGCAGAACTGGCCGAGGTAGATGCCCCACAATTTGCGTTTGGTCAGGACGATGCCGAGATCGGTCCAGCTGAATTTGGCTTTGACCTTGGCCGATTCTTTTTGAATATCAACCAGGCCACCGCCCTCGCGGATCAGGTCGATTTCGGCTTCGTTGGCGCCTTTGAAATCCCGTGGCTCGCGATACACCGCGTACCAGATCGCCGCCCAAATAATGCCGACGGCGCCGGTCGCGACGAAGACCATGTGCCAGCCGAATTCGTGTTGCAGCCAAGCGAGTACCGGGGTCAGAAATGCCAGGCCGACGAATTGCCCGGAGGTGTAGAAACCGATGGCCGTGGCGCGTTCCCGCTCGGGGAACCAGGTTGTTACAACGCGACTGTTGATGGGATAGGCCGGTGCTTCCAGCGCGCCGACGGCCATGCGCAGCACGAACAACGCGATGAAACTGGCGGCGAAACCGAGCATCACCGTGGCAATCGACCACAACAGCAAAGCGACGCTATAGAGAATGCGCGGCGGCACGCGATCGACCAGCCAGCCGCCGGGGATCTGCATGGCAGCGTAAGTCCAGCCGAACGCGGAGAAGATCAGGCCGACGTGGATCGGGTCGATGCCCAGATCACTGGTCAGCGCCGGCGCAGCAATCGACAGGTTGCTGCGGTCGAGGTAGTTGATGACCACGGTGATAAACAGCAGCACCATGATGAAAAACCGCTTGCGGCTGGGCGCGACTAAAGACGCCTGCCCGGTGAGGGTTTGCGGTTGCATGGGGAGAGCCTCTTTTTATGTTTATTGAGGTCGGCCTGAGGCCTGTACTGCACCCTGTGGGAGCGAGCTTGCTCGCGAAGACGGCGGCACATCCGGCATCAATGTGACTGACCTGCCGCATTCGCGAGCAAGCTCGCTCCCACAGGGAATTGTGGTGTGTCAGGGACGACTCACCACTCGGCAAAGCTGCCATCGGTATGGCGCCAGATCGGGTTGCGCCAGCGATGCCCGACCGCCGCACGCTCGATCACGTATTCCTCGTTGATCTCGATGCCCAATCCCGGCCCGTTCGGAATCTTCACGAAGCCTTTGTCGTAATCGAACACGCGCGGATCCTTCACATAGTCGAGCAAATCATTGCTCTCGTTGTAATGGATGCCCAGGCTTTGCTCCTGGATAAACGCGTTGTAACAAACCGCGTCCAGTTGCAGACACGCTGCCAGCGCAATCGGCCCCAGCGGGCAATGCAGCGCCAGCGCGACGTCGTAGGCTTCGGCCATGTTGGCGATCTTGCGGGTTTCGGTGATGCCACCGGCGTGGGAAGCGTCCGGCTGGATGATGTCGACGTAACCTTCGCTCAACACCCGTTTAAAGTCCCAACGCGAGAACAAGCGCTCGCCGAGGGCAATCGGCGTGCTGGTCAACGGCGCCAGCTCTTTCAGCGCTTCGTAGTTTTCGCTGAGCACCGGCTCTTCGATAAACATCAGTTTGTATGGATCGAGTTCCTTCATCAGCACCTTGGCCATCGGCTTGTGCACGCGGCCATGGAAGTCGACGCCGATACCGACGTTCGGCCCGACCGCGTCACGCACGGCGGCAACGTTGGCCAGTGCCAGATCGACTTTCTCGAAGGAGTCGAGGAATTGCAGCTCTTCGGTGCCGTTCATTTTCACCGCAGTGAAACCACGGCTCACCGCCTCTTTCGCCGCACGCGCGGTGTCGGCCGGACGGTCGCCGCCGATCCACGAATACACACGAATCTTGTCGCGCACCTGGCCGCCGAGCAGATCACTCACCGACACGCCGAGGGCCTTGCCTTTGATGTCCCACAGCGCCTGATCGATGCCGGCCAGCGCACTCATGTGGATCGCGCCGCCACGGTAGAAACCGCCGCGATACAGCACCGTCCAGATGTCTTCGATGTTGCGCGGGTCTTTGCCGATCAGGTAATCGGACAATTCTTCGACAGCGGCGGCAACGGTGTGCGCGCGCCCTTCAACCACAGGCTCGCCCCAACCGGTCACGCCCTCGTCGGTTTCGATCTTGAGGAAGCACCAGCGCGGCGGAACGATGAAGGTCGTGAGTTTGGTGATTTTCATCTCTGCTCTCTTTTGTAAATGCAGCTCTTATTAGATGCAGCGCACGCAGCGCCAAAAAGTCTTAGCGTAGGGCCTTCCACGCGGCCACGTAGGCCTTGGCATTCACCGCCACTTGCTCCGGGGTCATGCCCGGTTTGAACAGGCCGGAACCGAGGCCGAAACCTTTCACGCCAGCGTCGATAAACGCCTGCATGTTGTCCGGCGTGATGCCGCCAACCGGCGCCAGCACCGTCCCGGACGGCAACACCGCAAGCCAGGCTTTGACGACTGCCGGCCCCATCTGCTCGGCCGGGAACAGTTTGAGAATGTCCGCGCCCTCCGCCAGCGCCGCAAACGCTTCCGTTGACGTCGCAACACCCGGCGACAGAAACAGCCCCGCCGCTTTCGCCGCGCGCAACACCTTGGCATCGCTGTGCGGCATGACGATCACTTGGCCGCCGGCCTCTTTCACCAACTCGACCTGCTCCGGCGTCAACACTGTGCCGGCACCGATCAGGCAATCGGCGGGCAAGGTCTTGCGCAGGATGCGGATACTTTCGTACGGCGATGGGGAATTTAGCGGTACTTCGATGACGCGAAATCCGGCGGCATACAGGACTTCTCCGACAGCGGCGGCTTCCTGCGGGTGCAGGCCACGCAGAATCGCGATCAGACCGTTTTGCGCCAATGCTTGCTTGAGCATGTCAGGCCTCCAGTCAGGGTTAACGGGATGAGGAATCGATCAGTCCGGCGGCCAGCGCCAGTTGCCACAAACCACGCTCGGTGGCCTGCTCGGCCAGCGTCACCTTGGTGAAACCACAGGCGTCGAGGGCACGGCGGTAGCGCGCGCACAGTTGCGCGTTGCCGATGAGGATGATCGAAGGAAGATTCGGGTTGTTGCGGCGTCGGCGTTGAGCGCTGGCCAGTGCGGCCAATTCATGGCCGATCATTAGGCCGGACAGATAATCCGCCTGCGCCGTCGGGCTCAGTTCACCGGTCAGTCCCAGCGTGCGGGCACTGAACAAGGTCGACAGCACGCCGAGTTCGCCGTCCGCCGACTGCGCAATCTGCACACCACGGTCAAATGCCTGAGCATCGAACGTCGCGCTGACTTGCTGGGTGCGGCCAAGGATGCTGTGTTCGCTGAGCACGGCGAACACTTCGCCGGTCATGAACGTGTCGAAACGGGTGATGCAGCCATCGACCACGTCGACCCACTTCGAATGACTGCCCGGCAGACCGATCAACAGATCAGCGCCCGCCTCGACCGGCAGATTCTGCAGAACACCCAGCACTTGGGTTTCTTCGCCGCGCATCACGTTCGGCAAACGCGAGCGCTGAATCACGCCCGGCACGATATGCACCACGGTGCCGCGAATGCTGATAACTGTTTGTAGGGAGTTTCCGAGATTGGCGACGTTCGCCGGCGTCTCGCAGTAGGCCGCTTCACGCCAGCCCTGCGCACTGCCGACCATGCCGCAAGCAATCACCGGCAGATCCGGCTGCGCATCGAGCCAGTCGCCGCAGGCTTCATCGAAAGCCAATTCAAAACCATCGGCGCATTCGCGACCGTTGATGATTCGCGGGGTCTTGGGCAACTGCATGATCCCGGACGACAGCGAGCGCTGCTCCAGCACCACACCGTCCGCCGCGAGTTTGTAAGCACGTAATGAGGTCGTCCCCCAATCGAGCGCGATCAATTGCGCCAGCATCGCTTCACCTGTTTTGTTTTTGGCAGTGAGTGCGATGGACTATAGCCCCTCCGAGAACAAAATCTCAATATGTAATTTTGCATCCCATATTATGGGAAGGCATCAGTCCATTTTGTCCAGCGCTCGACGACATCCAACTCCTTGTTGATCTGGATCCTCAGCGTTTCGTACTCAGTGGAACCCACCTCGTGCGTACGGCCATTTTCATCAGCGATCCCGGGCTCCAAACGTCCATCACCGCGAATGATGGTGTACGCCGCAAACGGTGCTGATGTCTGCTCTGAACCTGAAACAATCTTCAACTTCGTTTTGTTCGGCGCAAATGAGGCCAGCAGGCCGGCATAGGGCACGTCACTGCAGAGCCCGAGCCTGTCGATCTGGTCATATCCGAGCGCCAGTTCATAGCGCCAGCGCACGATGCACACTGACGAAAAAGGCAGTAATGACCTCGGTTGATCGGACGGTTTTAGCAAAATACGGGCTGGTGCCACTCGAGGATTTTCTATGGCCGCAATGAATCTCGACGTGGGCATGTACATGACTTTCGAGTAATACGCCACGAATGGGAACGCGGTGATGACGACCTTGCAGGGAATGTATTCCTGCGGTTTGAGAATTTGCACCAGTTCGGCGGGCCGGACGTCTTTATGTCCATCGTTGATCGCGTGATTCTCGACGTTGATGCTGGCCAACATTTCGAATCGACGATCACCTTCAATCAAACGCATGCCGCTGACGATTCCCGAAGCTTCGAGAACAATTTCATGTTCGATGGAAAAATCCACATCACCATTTAGCGAGCAATGGATCCAGGTACCAATCTGACCTTGCCGCCCGTGATCTTCATAGAGGTCAATCAAATTTCGGTCTGAGGTGAAACGCAGGTCGTAGTAGGAGGACATCTCGTGATTGATCGAGGCAAACTCAAGCCTGGCGGGCGGAACATCCAAGTGCATGCAGGAGGAACACAACGCAAACAAAAAAACCAAAAGCAACCTTGCCATTACCACTCCATAAGCCAACACCAGGGCGCCTCATCGAAGGCTGTCGTAGTCCGACAAGGCAGAAAAAACATCTGCAACCGGAATAAACAGTGACCTTGTGAAATACGCGTCATAACCGGTTGCCGTGACCACCACTTTGCACGGAATCTTTTGCTTGTCTTTCAATAAGCTCTTTATGGCGTCACGACTCAGATACGCCGAGGTTCTTTTCTTTTCCCCAACGTCTTTGAAAGAAATGCTCGCGGTATAACCGAATCCGGCGATCTTCGAGTGCTTCTTGTTTTCTGTGATCAAACCCATGGCTGCTTTCGATATCGTGTGCTCAATCGAAAAATCAGTGTCATCACCCAGGGCACAGATAAACACCTGATCAAAACTGTTCGCGTTCTTCTCCCGCCAGAAAATCTCCAGCAGTTCTACATCGGAACTGAAATTGACCTCAAAAAAAACACTGTCCGGGCGAGGTGTAATCGATTCATAGCCCAACGTTGCGGGGGTAATGTCATGAGACTTAGCGCAGGCAACGCACAAGAACGACACAACGAGAAGCAATACCCATCTCATGCGCCTGCTCCCAAGTAACCCGCGATTGAGTTCGCCGATAAATCCAATGCGGACTGTCCGCACTCCAACCGGGATTCATAAAGCCTCAACGCCGAGTAATGGTTGAATTTAACGATCCCGATAACATCCGGCCCGGATTCGATATCCCATTTACCCCCCACCCAAGCGACTACGTCAGTTCGATCTATCTCGTCAGGTTCCGCACGAACGTTGATCCAGGTTTCAGCCTTGGGCGTCGGCTCCGACCAGTAAATATCGGAAATCAACGCCACCATCACACCTTCGCCCACAGGATCCAGCGTGACGAGCATTTTCACGATAAAACCTTTATCGGTCAGAATCTGCGACAAATGCGCGCCGTTCCACCCGCCCAGACTATGACCAACGATGTAGACGTGAGCGGACTTGTGAGGCAGCCTCGAGAATATAAACTCCTCCAGATCGCCTTCCCCTTTTACATCGTTGTATCCCATGTAATAGGGTTGGAATTTTCCGCCAAAGCTCGTGCCCAAACGACTCTGCAAAGCTTCCATGGCACGCAACGTGTAGTTGCTCGGCCCGTCTCCGTAGTAACTTTCCGAATCGCCAGCACCACCAATGAAAAAGGCTACAACTTCTCTGGCAAGTGTCACCGGTTTGACTGTCTGATCCTCTTTGGTCGTCAGCTCATGGCTGGCGACCAATCTCCCGATGCATCCTTGAATGGCTCCGGATTGGGCTCCCATCAGTGTTACTCCACGTAAAGTTTGATGGTTTCTTTGAGGTGCGAACTGACCGTATGAGTATGCCCTCCGGCGTCAGTTACGCCTCGTTCCAACGCTCCATCCGCCCGTTCGATGACATAGGCAATATAGGAAAGCGGTTCACCGCTGTGTTCATCAACGATCTGCATCCGGTCATTGAAATGCACCGGCATCGGCAGTAACCCGGTAAACGCCGCACCGCCGCCACTCTGGCCGATGATTACTGTGCCCGAGCCACCGATCACGACATTGCCGTGCCCGCCGGTGCTGTCTAGCGTGGCGGCATTTAAGCCGTTGATAAATACCGTACCGGACACAGCTCCGGTAATCGGGCTGCCACACGCCGATGTATCGGTCATGCGCGCGGCGGCGAGGCCGTCGAAGAAAACATTCGGCGAGCCGGTAACGATTGGGTTGGTGCCATGGCCTGGCAATGGGCAGGCGGTAGGGTCGGTGACGCGGGCAGCAGGTTTACCACTCAATTCAAAGCTCCTTGCTTCAAAGATTTCGGGTGCGGCTACGGATATCGATTGCAGTTGTCGACTGGGGCGAACAAGACGCGACAGTACTCAAGCCGATCGAGGTGGCGGCAGTTTGCAGAGGTCGACCAACATCGTTGTTTGCTAAATAAAGCATCGACGCCCGTAGCTGACTCATTGGCCGGTCACTCATTGACGCAGCGAAGGCTCCACGGGCGTGGAGAAAGGGTGCCAGAGGCATTGCAGGTGTCATCCATGAGCGCGCAAAAATGCGCGCGTAGAATGCAGGACTAGAGCAGTGCCGACAATCAAATTAGCAGCGTATAGCTCTTATTGACGTTCAGCCTTCAGCGAATTCGCGCAACACCTTGCCGTCCATGCGATACCTCACCCACTCTTCCTGCGGTTGCGCACCGAGGGATTTGTAGAAGTCGATCGCTGGCGTGTTCCAGTCGAGGACGCTCCATTCGAAGCGGCCGCAGTCGTTGTCGCAGGCGATTTTTGCCAGGTGGCGCAGCAGGGTTTTGCCGGCGCCGCCGCCGCGTTGTTCGGGGGTGATGTAGAGGTCTTCGAGGTACAGGCAGTTGCTGCCGAGCCAGGTCGAGTAGCTGAAGAAGAACACGGCGAA
This sequence comes from Pseudomonas sp. P1.31, assembly GCF_001269815.1. Classification (NCBI taxonomy): domain Bacteria; kingdom Pseudomonadati; phylum Pseudomonadota; class Gammaproteobacteria; order Pseudomonadales; family Pseudomonadaceae; genus Pseudomonas; species Pseudomonas sp. P1.31. The sequence goes on from NZ_LHVN01000032.1 coordinate 80,008, forward strand.
ACCGATCGGCAAGCCGTCGCGCAGGCAGATCAGACCGTGCGCGGTGGCGCCTTCGCCGAACAGGCTGCGTTCGATGTCGGCGACGCTGGCGATCACTTCGTGGCGGGCCTTTTCGAAATCGGCGAGTTCAGTGATGAAGGCGAGGATTTGCGGGGCATCGCTGGGGGTCGCCGGGCGGATTTCGATCGTCATGGACGGGCCTTGTCGGAAAAGGAAAACGCCATACTAAGGCCGTGGGCGCTGCTCGTCACACTCCAAACCTGGTAGAGAACCTTGTGGTGAGGGGATTTATCCCCGACGGGGTGCGCAGCGCCCCCAAAAAAAAGGGGCTGCTTCGCAACCCGTCGGGGATAAATCCCCTCACCACAGGGGTACCATGAACGTTAGATCTCCTTAAATCTGCAAGGATGCTTATGAACGATGCTGCTTTTGCACCACTGATTTCACTCGCCGCCGGGTTACTGCCCCACGCTCTGGAAATATCCGACGACGGCGCGCACGACCTCGCGCATTTGCAGCGGGTCTGGCACAACGTGCGCACGTTGCATGAGGAAGAAGGTGGCGATCTCGAGGTCTTGCTCGCCGCCGTGCTGCTGCACGATTGCGTCGCCGTCGAAAAGAACTCGCCGTCGCGCTCACAAGCCTCGCGTCTGGCCGCAGAAAAAGCGTCGTCAGTGCTCGCCGAACAGAACTGGCCCAGCGATAAAATCGCCAGCGTCGCCCACGCCATCGAAGCGCACAGCTTCTCCGCCAACATCACCCCTCTCACCCTCGAAGCGAAGATCGTCCAGGACGCTGACCGCCTCGATTCGCTGGGCATGCTCGGCGTCGCCCGCACGTTTTATATCGCCGGGCGCATGGGGTCGGCGCTGTACGACCCGCAAGATCCGCAGGCGAAACATCGCGATTACGACGACAAGCGTTTTTGCCTCGACCACTTCCAGACCAAACTGCTGCACCTCGCCGACGGTTTCCAGACCGTCGCTGGCCAGCGTCTGGCGCAGATTCGTCATCAACGTCTGAAGGGTTTCATGGAGCAATTCATGGAAGAAATCGGCATCGACTGAATGGTTACTCCGGCCAATGCTGAACCTGACTTCGCCAACCGCGCACCTAACCCACAGGCCCAACGTGTTAAACAGATGACGCTCAATTTTCCCGGTCAAGGAACCGCGTCATGTCGCAAGCAACACCCCAGGTGTCAGGCAAGTTGTTCGGCCTGTTCTGCCTCGCCAGTTATCTGTTGTCGCTGTCGTATGGCTCGACGTTTTTGCTGTCGCTGTTGATCGGTTCACGCGGCGGTAATGAACACGATGCCGGCAGCGTAATTTCGGCGGCGATGGTCAGTACGTTTGTCGCGGTGCTGGTGTCCGGGCATTTGTCGGACATGCTCGGTGCGGCGCGGTCGATTGCGCTGTTCGGGTTGTTGCTGGTGGCGGCGAGCCTGGGTTTTGCGATGACGCCGGGGTTCGGGCATCTGCTGCTGTTTTTCGGTTTGCTGCTGGGGTTGGGCTGGGGTGTTTTTTACACGTTGGGGCCGATTATTGTTGCCAGTCTGGTAACTCCGGCGCAGCGGGCCAAGTACTTCGCGCTGCTCTCCGGCAGCATGATGACCGGCATCGGCAGCGGCCCGTTACTCGGGCGCGCAGCCAGTGCGCTGGGGTTGCCGGTGACGTCGGCGTTTTATCTGGCGGCATTGGCGAGCCTGATCGGCGTGCTGCTGTTCTGGCGTCTCGGCGCCCGACTGAAAAGCACGCAAGCCACGTCTGCCGCGAGAATCAGTTGGCAAGCGACCCGCCAAGTGCTCAGCTCGCGCGCCGTGTTTCCGATCATCATGGTTGGGCTCGGCGGCTGTGTGTTCGGCGGGCTGTCGAGTTTTCAGACCAGTTATGCGGCGGCGCGCTCGCTGGATTATTCGCTGTTCTTCCTCGGTTTCATGAGCGCAGCGATCAGCAGCCGGATGTTGATCGCCGGTTACGTGGTCAAGCGTGATCCGCTGCGCGCTTCGTGTCTGTTGTCCGGGCTGATGCTTGGCTCGATCGTGCTGTTCGCGTTTGGTGTGCACAGCGGGTTCACCTATCTGCTGGCGGCGCTGATGCTTGGCGTTGGATATGGCCTGACCTATTCGGTGATCAACGGACTCGCGGCGAACGAAGCACCGACGGGTACCACTTCACAAGCGCTGCTGCTGTTCAGCCTTTCGTATTTTATCGGCGTGTTTGGCTTTCCATTGCTGGCCGGGAAAATCATCGTTGAACACGGCATGGCGACGTTGTTGCTCACGGTATTGGCGGTGGCTTTGATCAACTGGCTTATCACCTTGAGCCGTCTGCTCTGGCGTCGCCTCAACGTAAACACTGCGGAGGCGATTTAGACCGTTCGTCGTTCATCAGGCACCAATCCGATCCCAGGGCAGACCAACGACAGGTAAGGATTCCAATCACTGGAGAAGCCCTATGATCTCGTCAAGGTTGACCGCTTTCGTATTCAGCGCCCTGCTCTGCCCTGCGGTGTTCGCCGCATCCGCCACTGCGGCAGGCACCGGCCCTACCGACCCGACCCCGCCTCGCGCCCCCGCCATTAACAGTGCTCCCGGCATGAACACCGATGGTTCGGGCGTGCCGTTGATCAATCAGCCGCCGGCCACCGGCACTGATCCGCGCACGCAGGGCAGTGATCCGGGTCGTCAGGGCGGCATGAACACCCCCGACGCCCCCGGCATGCCCGACAACGCGGGCCCCGGCGTCGGCTCTAAATCCACCACGGGTGGTTCCGGTTCCGAAGGCTCCGGTCAGTAGTTCGCCGACGCGAGCGTCCTATTCAATCCAATGAAGAGGTAACCATGAACGTCGATAAAAACCTGGAAAAAGAAGTCCTCACCCGCCTGCTGCACGCCCACCCGAGTGGACTGGGCAAGGAGGTGCTGGACAATTACCGGGGCGAGAAAGTCGTGGCCGGCGCCCTCGCCGCTTTGCAGGATCGCGGACTGATTCACCACGGCCATGTGACCTGCAACGAAGCCGGCGAACATTCGCTGAACCTGCCGATCAAGCTCAGCGCGGCCGGGGTTGAAGCGGCGCGTAAGCTCGACAGCTGAGCAATGTGATCGTGCGATCGTGCGATCGTGTGATCGTGTGATCGTGTGATCGTGTGATCGTGTGATCGTAAATTATGTAGGAGCTGCCGGAGGCTGCGATCTTTTGATTTTCAAGATCAACAGATCGCAGCCTTCGGCAGCTCCTACATGGCAATTCATCTACGGATGCAAGGAGAAATCCCATGCCTCGTGGAAGCAAAGAAAAATACACCGCCGAGCAAAAGCGCAAAGCCGAGCACATCGAAGACAGCTACGAAAATAAGGGCGTATCGAAGGATGAAGCCGAAGCGCGAGCCTGGGCGACGGTGAACAAACAATCGGGCGGCGGCGACAAGGCCGGCGGTTCCGGGCGCAAGAAACCGGCGAGTGCCAAGTCTGAAGATCGCAAAGAGTCGTCGCGACGAGCAGTGGCCAGTCGCGAGGGACATTCGCGTAACAGCACGGCTTCGCGGGATGCGCAGACGGTTGATAGTTTGATGAAGGAGGCCCGGGCCAAGAAAATTCCGGGGCGGTCTTCGATGCGTAAGCAGCAGTTGATCGAGGCGCTGCGCAAGGCCAGTTGACACATCCCCTGTAGGAGCTGCCGCAGGCTGCGATCTTTTGCCTCATTCAAGATCAAAAGATCGCAGCCTTCGGCAGCTCCTACAGGGGATTTAGGTGCGATACAGATCCAATGTGGGAGGCTTGCTCGCGAAAGCGATCTATCAGGCACCGCCAGACTCGCGGATAAACGCATCCACCTCAGCCGCCCCCGGCGAGGTCGCCGGCCCCCAGCGTGTCACCGCAATGGCCGCCGCCGCATTCGCCCGTCGTGCCGCTTCATGCGAGCTCAAACCCTGCGCCAACCCGGCAACAAACACCCCGGCATGCGCATCGCCCGCGCCATTGCTGTCCACCGCTTTAACGGCGAACCCCGGCACATGCCGACGCTCATCAGCCTGATGAATCCAGCAACCCTGCGGGCCGTCGCGCACCACCATCAACACCTCTTTTGGCAGATGCTCAGCCAGCCGATCCAGCGCCAGCGCAATGTCTTCAGCGCCGGTAAACCGCAGCGCTTCAACACTGTTGCTCGTCCACACATCAATGCGTGGCAGCAGCGCCTGAATCATCGGCGAATCCGGCGATTCCACCAGCGGGCCCGGATCGAAGACCACGTTGACCGAGCCCGGCAACGCCAGCGTCCAGTCGAGCAACGCCTGTGCCTTGCCTTCGTGAAGCAAGCTGTAACCGCTGAGATAAACGTAATCGCCCGCCTCGGCGGCAACGCTATTCAGATCGTCCTCGGTCACTTCGCCCTCAGCGCCGATGTAGGAAATGAAACTGCGCTCAGCCGACGCATCAGTCAGCGCCACGCACAAACCGGTGTCGCGCTGCGCACGTTCTTTGATGCCGATGTGAATGCCTTCGACAGTCATCGCGTCACGCGCCAGATCGCCGAAACGCCCGGTGCCGTGGCGACCGAGGTACACCACCGGCAAGCCATTACGTACCGCCGCGGCCATCACGTTGAAGCCGCCGCCGGCCTCGAAACCGGCTGACTGCGCGAGCACGTCGCCGCCAATCTGCGGCAGTTTATCCACGGCCATGACCAGGTCGATGATGACCTGGCCGGTGTGCAACATCTTAGGCATGAGCATTCTCGGTTGGCGCGGCGCGGCGATCTTTCGCCCCGCCGAGGACGAAGTAAATGCCACCGGCGACCACGAAGGTCACGATCCAGCCGAGGCCGTTGTGGCCCAGCCACGAGTCGGACAGGAAGCCTTTGAACCAGACATTTTCAGCGGTGGTGCCAATGGTGGTGAAGCTGAAGCCAAGCACGATGGCAATCGCCCATGCGCCGAACGCACGCCACTCGATGCCGCCGTTGTACCAGTAGGCGCTGCGCGGGCTGACGTCGAGCAAGTCTGTCGGGCTGTAGTAGTGACGGTGAATCAGGTCAACGATGAAGATCCCGACCCACGCGGTGATCGGCACTGCCAGCAAGGAAATGAAGGTGATGAACGGGCCGTAGAAGCTGTCAGCGATCAGCATGAAGTAAATCGAACCGGCGAAGATCGCAACGATATCGACCACCACGGCGTAGACGCGTTTGACCTTGAGACCGAGGGTCAGCGTGGTCAAACCGGCGGAGTAAACCGACAGATTATTCGACAGCAGCAGGCCACCGAAGGCGGTGATCAGATACGGCACGGCCATCCATGTTGGCAGCATGTCGCGGATCGCCACGATCGGGTCAGTCGCCGAGGCCAGGTCGTTGTTGCCCACCGAGAGCAAGCCGCCAAGGGTGATCAACAACACCAGCGGAATGCCTGCGCCGAATGCTGCCGACGCGACCAAGCGTACGGCTTTGACGCTGCGATGTTGATAGCGCGACATGTCGGCGCCGGCGTTGGCCCAACCGATGCCGGTGCCGGCAGCCATGGTGCCGATGCCGATGATCATTGCGCTCATCGGTGCCGGCGTGGCGTTGAACACCGCGCTCCAGTCGATGGTGGCGCAGAGGAAGCCGCCGACGAGAATGTTCAGCGCGCCGAACACGTAGGTCGCCCACTTCTGGATCACCAGCAACGTCGCGTGACCGAGGCCGGAAACCGACAAGGTCAGCAGGACGAAAATGGCGATGAAAATCAGCGTCAGTACCGGAGCGCTTTTCGCTTCAACCGGCGAGCCGAAGAGGATTGAGCACAGCGACAGCAGCACGAATGCCGCGGTGGTGGTGTTGACCGTTTCCCAGCCCAGACGCGACATCAGCGAGACCAGCGTCGGGCCGATATTGCCGCGCACGCCGAAGATTGCGCGTGACAGGGTCAGGCTCGGCGCACGGCCACGGCGACCGGCAATCGAGATGATCCCGACCACGGCAAACGAGCCGGCAGCACCGATGATTGCGACGATGATGGCTTGCCAGATCGCCAACCCGCGAAACGCGACCAGCGTGGCGCCCAGCGGCAGACCGAGGATGGAAATGTTGGCGGCGAACCAGACCCAGAACAGTTGCAGCGGATGACCGTTGCACTCGGCTTCCGGCACCGGCTCGATGCCGCGGGTTTCCAGTTGCCCGGCGCTTTGCCCGGCGTTTGATGAACTCATGAAAAATGCTCCTGTTTGCCATTCTTGTGTTTATGGGCAATTCAATACCTGTGCCTCTCCCCTGTAGGAGCTGCCGCAGGCTGCGATCTTTTGATCTCGATTTCGGGGCGGCCTGAAGACTGCTGAAGATCAACAGATCGCAGCCTTCGGCAACTCCTACACATGGGTGTCCTCAGCGAAGAGTGAGGAGTCCTTTCACAAGGGGTTCCAGCTCCAGATCGTTGACGGTTTTCACTGTCTCGATCATCTCGACAGGCCAACTCTCAAGACCCAGGCAGGCCCCAAGCATCGCCCCAAGAATCGCCGCGATGGTGTCGGTGTCGCCACCGAGACTGGCGGCCATGCACAGCGCATCAAACGCGCTCATCTCACCGACGGCCACTTGCTGCGCCAGCGCGAACGAGACCACCACCGATTCCTGCGACGCCACCGATGTACCGATCACGTCGTAGAGCAGATCGGCGAGCAACGCGTTGTCGCTGTCGACGCTGATGCTGCGCGCCCAACTGATCCGCGAAGCGATACGCCCACCGGCAACCCAGTGACCATGTGCTTCCGCTTGCTGAGCGATTTGCTGACCGAGGTTCAACGCCTCGCCCAGATCCATGCCGTTGATGCCCGCAGACACCACCGCCGCCACCGCCGCCGCACTGGAAATCCCCAGCGTGGTGTTGTGAGTGACCTGGCAGGCCTGCACCACGGCGCCAATAAAGCGCTCAGGATTGGCGACATCCGCCGCGATCCCCACCGGTGTGATGCGCATCGCCGCGCCATTGGTGGTGCCGTAACGCCCGGCCTCTTCCGGTGAGTGACCGGCGAGGATCATTTCGATAGCGCGTTTGGTCGACGGGCCGAGCAAATCCTGCGAGCCCTTGGCCTGCATCGCGGCTTCCCACTCGATCAGGCGTTGCGCGAGGATCGCCGGTTCGATGTGGCCGTTGCCATCAACCAACAATTCGCCGACCAGAATCGCCTGTTCGGTGTCATCGGTGATCGAGCCTTTAGGCATGTTCGCGGCAATCGGTTGCAATGGCCCGGCATCTTGCAGATCGGTGATCTGGCCGAAGCGCGCCTTGATGGTTTCGCGGTTCAGCGATTGCGTCGGCATGCCCAGCGCGTCGCCGAGGGCCAGGCCATAGAAAGCGCCGAGGGCACGGTTGAGCGGGGTCATTTCGATTCTCCAAATTGCAGGTGCAGACGGAAATGCACCGGGTCGAGCAGGCTTTCGACCAGCTCCATAAAACGGTTCTGCCGATCGTAGGTGGTGCGCAGGGCCTTGAGGAACACCGTGCCTTCCACGCGACCGAGCAGTTCAGCGTCGACGGCATTCAGCGGTTCGGCGCCGATCCATTGATCGCCGCGCTCGCCGACGTAGCCATAGGCCGCCAGGGTGATGGTCAGGGAATTGTCGATCAGACCGACGCGCGGCAGGCTTTCCAGGCCGCCGGTGGCCGGCATCAAAGAACGTTCAAGGGACACCAGCGTGCCTTCAGTGGAACGGCGACGACGGTCGAGGGTGATGAATTGGTCAGTGCCAAAACGCGCGAGCAGATCGGGCCGGGTCACGGCTTCCAGACGCAACACTTCGGTGTTGATCATCGCGCCGCTGTCGGCCAGCGCCTGCGCCCAACCGCTGCGCTGGTCGAGGGCGACACCGTCGAAGGTGACGATCGAGCCGACCCCGCTTTGTGTGGCGATATATTTACGCCGCTTCAGTTCGGCCAGCGCTTCGCGCAGCGTGCCACGGCTGACTTTGAATTCTTGAGCCAACTGATGTTCGCCGGGCAACAGAAAGCCGTCCTCCATGAGGCCGCTTTCGATGCGCCGGACGAGCTCGTCGACCACCCGTTGTTTCTTGTCAAATCGTACCTGTCTAATCATGTACAAAGTGATAACCGAAACGGGTTCGGGCGAGCAAGGGAAATTTAGGGGAAGTGACGGAAGGTTGAAGGTCAAAAGCACCCTCACCCTAGCCCTCTCCCAGAGGGAGAGGGGACTGATCGAGGTGTTTGTTCTACTTACATCGACCTGAAATATCGAGTCGAACTCAGGTTTTGAACAGCCAGGAGATCTGCTCCCTTTCCCCCTCTCCCTCTGGGAGAGGGCTGGGGTGAGGGGCTCTTGATCTTAGCGTTGTTTGAGGCGGTCGATGACCACGGCCAGCAGCAGGATCGACCCGCGAATCACGTACTGGTAGAAGGTATCAATGTTCTTCAAGTTCATCGCATTCTCAATAATCGCCAAAATCAACACCCCGGCAATCACATGCCGAATCATGCCAATCCCGCCGCTCAACGACACCCCGCCCAACACGCAAGCCGAAATCACCGTCAGTTCAAACCCCTGACCAATCATCGGCTGCCCGGAGGTCATCCGCGACGCCAGAATCACCCCCGCCAGCGCACCAATCACACCGTGCACGGCAAAGATAATGATCTTGGTGCGATCAACGTTCACGCCCGCCAGCAGCGCCGCTTCCTGGTTGCCGCCGATGGCCATGGTGTTGCGCCCGTAGGTGGTGTAATTCAGCAGCCAGCCGAAAAACAGAAAGCACACAATCGTGATCAGGATCGGCACCGGCACGCCAAACAACTGGCCGTTACCAAACACGAAGAACGATTCCTGCGACACGCCCACCGCTTTGCCGTTGGCAAAAATGTAAGCCAGACCGCGAACGATCTGCATGGTCGCCAACGTCGTGATCAACGCATTGACGCGCAACTTGGCGATCACAATCCCGTTGATCAGCCCGACGATCAGGCCCATCACCAACGCCGCACTGACACCAAGAAACACGCTGTTGGTGTCGCGCATCACCACCGCCGCGACCACGCCGGCGCAGGCGATCACCGAGCCCACCGACAAGTCGAAGTGCCCCGACGCCAGGCAATACAACATCGTGCACGCCGCGATCCCGGTGGTGGAAATTGCCAGGCCCAGACCACGCATGTTCAGCGGCGAAAGGAAGTTGTCGATCAGCAGCGTACAGGCAACAAAAATGCCCACCGCCGCCAGCAGCATGACCCAGTCATCAAGGAAGCGGCGCATGTCCAGCGGTTTGCGCTCTTTGGGCAGGGTTTCGTTTTGGGTTGTCATCATAGTCACCTCTCAGTTCGCCACGCCGTCAGCGCGGTGGCGCGGCAAAGCCAGTTGCAGCAGGTTGGATTCGTTAGCCTGGTCGCGGCTGATTTCGCCGCGCAGGGCGCCTTCGCAGAGCACCAGAATGCGGTCGGAAATACCCATCACTTCCATCAGGTCGCTGGACACCACGATCACCGAAATGCCCTCGGCAGCGAGGTTGTGGATGATCTGGTAGATCTCCGCTTTGGCGCCGATGTCGATGCCGCGCGTTGGTTCGTCGAGCAGCAGAACTTTCATCGGCATCGACAGCCAGCGGCCAAGAATGGCTTTCTGCTGATTGCCGCCGGAAAGGAATTTGATCTGCTGACCGGCGTGCGGGGTTTTCACTTTCAGCGCTTTGATCTGTTTGTCGGCGTTGCCCTTTTCCCACAAGCCGCGAATCAGGCAGCCAAGACCCGAATGCGCGCCACGGGCACTGATGTTGATGTTCTCGGCGACGCTGGCCAGCGGGATGATGCCTTCCTTTTTGCGATCTTCCGGGCAGAGCAAAATCCCGGCGGCAATCGCGTCGCGCGGTGAGCGCAGTTTCAATTCGTGACCGCGCAGTTCGAGGCGTCCGGCGGTGTTGCGCTCAAGGCCGCTGAGCAGGCGAAACAGCTCGGTGCGCCCTGCCCCGACCAATCCGAACAAGCCAAGAATTTCACCTTTGTGCGCTTCGAAACTGATCGGCTCACGCAGACCCGGGCCGAGTAAACCGTCGACCTTCAGCGCGACGGCGCCACGTGGACGATGGCGATAATCGTAGATGTCCTGAATGTCGCGACCGACCATGCAGGTCACCAGTTGATCATGGGTCAACTGGCTCATGTCCTCGAAGGTGCGCACGTAGCGGCCGTCCTTGAACACCGTGACCGCGTCGCAGATGCGGAACACTTCTTCCATCCGGTGCGAGACGTAGAGCACGACTTTGCCCTCGTCACGCAGACGACCGATGATCGCCATCAAGCGGTCGATCTCACGGGCCGAGAGGCTGCTGGTCGGCTCGTCGAAGGCAATGACATGCGCGCCGCGCGACAGCGCTTTGGCGATTTCCACCAGTTGCCGTTGGCCGAGGGACAGGCGTCCGACTTTGGTCTGCGGATCGATTTCGTCGGCCAGGCCTTTGAGGCAATTCAACGCTTGCTGACGCAGCGCGCCGCGATTGATCAAACCGAAACTGGCCGGCAGGTGGCCGAGAAACAGGTTTTCGGCGACGGTCATTTCCGGCACCAGATGCAGCTCTTGGTGAATCACCGCGACGCCGCTGCCGATGCTGTCAGCGGTCGACCTGAACGCCATGGTCTGCTCGCCGATCTGCAACTCGCCGCTGCTCGGGATGTAAGCGCCACCAAGGATTTTCAGCAGGGTCGATTTGCCGGCGCCGTTCTCGCCCATCAAGGCATGAACCTGCCCCGGATGCGCGACGAAGCTGATGGCGTCCAGCGCCTTCACACCGGGAAAGGTTTTACCGATCCCGTTGAAGCGCAGGCTGCCGCTGGAGCTGTGTTGTTGTGTCTGTACTTGCGCGTGCATAAAGCCACCTCTTCACACCGAAAAACGGCCCGGCTGCCCGGGCCGTCGCTGCATCAGTTCCACAAGCCGATTTTTTCCAGCTCTTGCTTGAAGTTCTCGCGGGTGATCAGGGTGACGTCGTCCATGGCGGTGTACTTCGGCGGTTCTTTGCCGGTGGTGACCCACTCGTACATCATCTCGGCGGTTTTGTAGCCTTCGATGTGCGGGCTTGGCAGCATCGAACCGAAGAAGCCGCTGTTAGGCTTTTTCAATTCGCCGATGGCGTCGGTGCCGTTGATGCCGATGCCGATCACATTGGTCGCGGCAAAACCGGCCGCTTCAGTGGCGCGCACGCCGCCGAGCACGGTGTTGTCGTTCATGCCGCCGATGATCAGGTTTTTCGCCGCGCTCGGCAGTTTCACCAGCGCCGAGTTGGTGGCGTCCATGCTGCCCGGTACGTCGAGGGTTTTCAGCGCGGCGAAGAGGATGTGATCCTTCGGCATGCCGGCGTCTTCAAGGGATTTCACCGAGCCGTCGGTGCGCTTCTTGCCGGTGTCGAGTTCGTTGTAGGTGTTGACCACCGCGTAGGTGTCTTTCCAGTCCCAGTTACGCTTCTTCGCTTCGGCGACCATCGCGTTGCCTTGCTTCTGGCCGACTTCAAACGCGGCCATGCCGAGGTACGGCACGTCCTCCATGAACTTGCCGTTGGCGTCGACAAAACGGTCGTCGACGGCAATCACTTTCAGGTCATTGAGTTTGGCTTTGGCCATGATCGCCGGGCCGAGCGACACGTCCGGCGGGCAGATCACAAAGCCCTTGGCACCGTTGGCGGCGAGACTGTCGATGGCCGAGAGGGTTTTCTCGCCATCCGGCACAGCAATCTTGATCAGTTCAAAGCCCTTGTCCTTGGCGGCTTTCTCGGCGAAAGCCCACTCGGTCTGGAACCACGGCTCTTCAGCCTGCTTGACCAGAAAACCGATTTTCACGGTGTCGGCAGCGAGCAGCGAACTGCTCAGGCTGAATGCAGTGACCGCCAGGGCGGTAGTGCACAGGGTACGAATCCCGAAACGACGTTTCATAAGCTGACTCCTTGTTATTTTTTTTGAGCAAATTAAACAGCTTGTGGCGAGGGAGCTTGCTCCCGCTGGGCTGCGAAGCGGCCCTAAAACCGGTTACCTCGGTCAATCAGACATACCGCATAGCCCGAATTTACGACTGCTGCGCAGCCGAGCGGGAGCAAGCTCCCTCGCCACAGGTGTGGTGGCGTGACACGTACTGCTGCAAAGCCTGTTGAAAATAGTCATATCGTATGATGATTGGATTTCACCCGGATCTATCCGCGTGAAAGCCGCTGCGCTCAGTCGTGGTACATCACCGAGCGGCCACCATCGATGGTGATGCATGACGCGTTGATAAACGGTGCTTCATCACTGGCCAGAAACACCGCAGTCATCGCCACTTCCAGCGGCTGACCGATGCGTTTCGGCGGGTGCAGATCGAAGGCGCGCTGACGTTCGGCGTGCGGATCGGCGAAACCGTTCCAGTAATCAACATTCAATTGGGTTTCGATGTAGCCCGGCGCGATGGCGTTGACGCGAATGCCTTTCGCCGCGTATTCGATGCCGAGGGCGCGGGTCAGGCCGAGCAAACCGTGTTTGGCCACCGGGTACGGGAAGCAGCCGGGAATGATGTGGCTGGAATGGGTCGAGGCGATGTTGATGATGCTGCCAACGCCCTGCTCGATCATCTGCGGCAGCACGGCTTTGCAGCCGAACCAGGCACCATCGAGGTCGATGGCGAAGCAGCGATGCCAGTCTTCATCGGTCATTTCCAGCGGATCACGAAACACGTTGACCCCGGCGCAGTTGACCAGCACGTCGATACGGCCGTGCAATTCAACGGCGCGTTTGGCCATCGCGTGCAGATCGTGCTGGCGCGACACATCGGCCTTGAGCGCCTGCACGTCATAGCCCTGCTCGCGCCAGTGGGCGGCAACCTTCTCAACCTTTTCGGCCTGAATATCGCTGATCACCAGCTTCGCTTGCTGTGAGGCAAATGCGGCAACAATCGCTTCACCGATGCCTTGTGCGGCACCGGTCAGCAAGACCACTTTGTCTTTCAGACGCTCGCCCTTCGGCGGTGCAGGCACCGGCGGCAGGGAAAGGGGTTCAGCCATGGATCTCGACTCCTGTTTCGCAAGCACAAAAAAACCGGACAGCTGACGATGTCCGGTTCGGAAGGCGTTTGAAACAAAACAGGCAGGCGTCGCTGACGGCATGGGGCCGTTGCGAGACGCGGACTCCGCGTGGGAGTGCGATGGAGATTCGCTGCATCACTTCACCTGTTTTGTTCTTTTTAAGTGTGAGTGCGTGTTACTGCTGGAGCCGACTATAAACCCGCCGGCCAAATAATCTCAATATATAATTTTGCATCCCATATTTTGGGATTTAACCAGCAAAGCGCGTACAGAGTTTTCCCGGCACATCAACGCGCATCGACAGCACTGCACCGTCCAGAGGATGCTTGTGCGGGCTCTGGGCGCTGGTGATGTACAGGGTTTTCAGGTCATCGCCACCGAACACGCAACTGGTCGGGCGGCTGACAGGCAACTCGATTTTGCGCTCGACTTTGCCTTCAGGCGTCAGGCGCAGCAGGCAACTGCCATCCCAACGGGCATTCCACACGTAACCTTCGGCGTCCATCGCCGAACCGTCCGGGCCGCCCTGTTGGTCGGGGCCGTACCAGGTTTCGGCGGCACCGAGATGGCCGTCCGTTTGAATGAAATAGCGATGGAGCGTGCTGTCCATGCTGTCGCCGAACAGAACTGTGGTGCCGTCGTCACTCCACAGCAGCGTGTTGGGAATGCCCAAACCGCGCAGCAATGGCGTGACACGTTGATCCGCATCGACGCGGAACAGGCCACCGGAGCGGCGAGTGATCGGCAGGTCTTCGCCATTTTCGCCGATGTTGTTTTGCATGGTGCCGAGCCACAAACGGCCTTGGCCATCGCAACGCGCTTCGTTGGGCCGATTGCCGGGTTGCGGGTCGGCGACGCAGAACAGGGTCAGGCGCGGTTCGAGGCCAGGGGAATCGAGGTCGAGGCGATAGACGCCGCTGCTGAGCGTGACCAGCGCATCGCCGCTGGCACAGGGGATGAACGCGGAAACGTGCTCGGGCATCTGCCAGATTTGTACGTTCTGGCCGATCAGGCGCAAGGCCTGTTTGCCGGCGATGTCGACCCAGTACAGCGCCTGGGTCGGCGCGTCCCAGAACGGGCCTTCACCGAGTTGGGCGCGGTGTTGGGTCAGGGCGGTACACGGCATATCAACTCCTTCTTTGTTGTTGTTTTACTGTGGGAGCGAGCTTGCTCGCGAAGGCGTCGTGTCAGTCGATGACTGATGTATCTGACTTGACGCATTCGCGAGCAAGCTCGCTCCCACAGGGAATATGGGTGTGTTCAGCTGGCTTTTTTGTCGGCCATGACTTTCGGGTAAAAACGTTTGATCGCCAGATCGGCGTTATCGATCAAAGTCATGCACGCCCACACACCGCGCGCGGAATCCCGAGCGGCGATGGCATCGGCCATGTCTTTGTGGATCGGTAATGTGCGGCGCAGTTCATCGGGATCGGCGGCAGACACTTCAAACGACACCGCCAACAACGCGCCGAGCGCCGGCACCATTTGTTCAATGAATTGATTGTGACTGGCCGCGAGGATGCATTCGTGAAAGACCTGATCGGCGCGGTTGTAATCGATGCCGCTGTCGACCGCGCGTTCGAGGGCGTTGTAGGCCAGTTGAACGGCTTCGATCTGTTCGAAGGTGGCGCGTTCGCAGGCCCAGCGTACGGCCATCGGTTCGATGGTGCGGCGCAGATCAAGCAGGTCATCGACGAAGTTTTCCGGCAAGCCGTTACGCGACAGCCAACCGACGACTTGCGGATCGAACAGATTCCAGCGCCGAACCGGCAGCACGCGGGTGCCAACTTTCGGCCCGACTTCGAGCATGCCTTTGGCAACGAGGGTTTTGATCGCTTCGCGGATCACCGTGCGACTGACGCCAAGCTGTTCACCCAGATCCGCCTCGACCTTGATGGTCTGCCCCGGTTTGACCTGGCCCGCGGCGATCCAGCTGCCGAGCCAGTCAACCGTGGATGCGTGGAAGCTGCTGGACATGAACACCTCAAAGCGGAGTGCGATGGGTGATAAAGCTAATCATCATATGATTGGGTGTCAACGACAAAAAAGATCGCAGCCTTCGGCAGCTCCTACAGGTGTATGCCCTGTAGGAGCTGCCGAAGGCTGCGATCTTTTAAGGTTCGAGGCCGATGCGGAAGAACTCGCCGCCGCTCCACACGCCCAGCCAGCGCTGGCCATCGATTTCGCGGCTGACCGCCAATTCCACTAGTTGGTAGAACACATTGCGGTGAATCAACGCCTCAAGATTGGTACGCACATGCACATAAGGCGCAGGCTCTTGCGTCGTCGGATCAATCTCGACGCGGATCGGATGCTCAGGCCCGGCCTCAGCCGTCTCATCCACGTTGGTGGTAAAACGCAAAAGCTGCGCCTCACCCTCGCCTTCCACTTCAACCGCAATCGCCACAAACGGCGCGTCGTCGACCTTGATCCCGACCTTCTCGACCGGAGTAATCAGGAAATAATCATCGCCATCGCGGCGCATGATCGTCGAGAACAGTTTGACCATCGGCTTGCGCCCGATCGGTGTGCCCAGGTAATACCAGGTGCCGTCGCGGGCGATGCGCATGTCGATGTCGCCGCAGAAGTCCGGGTTCCACAAGTGCACCGGCGGCAAGCCTTTGGTTTTGGGGATTTGTCCCAACAGGTCATTGGCTTTTTGCGGGCCACTCATGGCGTTCTCCTTGAATTTATTGGTCGCCGATCCCCAACAGGCTGCGCGCGTACTGTGCCAGCGGCGGGCCGATGAGGTCTTCGGGTTTATTGTCGTGGAACGTCAGTAAACCGCCACGACTTTTGATGCGTGCAGTATCAATCAAATACTGGGTGCTGGTCTCGATCAACATGATCTGAATCACGCCACCGTCAATGCCGAGACGGTCGACCGCTTCTTCATCAAGCCACTCATCAGAGTTACCAATGCGGTCATCAGCCTTGGCGAAACGCGTGTACAGCAGGTAGTGAGCACCGGCATCGCGGGCTTCGCCCATTGCTTGATCGAGGCCTTCCGGCGCGCGAGCGCGGCGCACCATCGGGAAGTATTCGACGAAACCCTTGAAGGCTTCCTCGGCGACCACGTTTGGACGAGGGTAAGAACCGCCCGGCGGGGCGAACGCGCCTTGGGCGATGTAGATGAACGAATCAGGCTGAATGCGGAAGTTGTTCACGCGACGGCTGTCGCTGTGATCGAGCAAACCGGCGTCGCTCATCTGGTAGCGAGTGCCTTCGGCCATATCGCTGACAGTCATACAGCCGCCAAGCGCCAAAACGGCCAGCAGCAAAACCAGGCTACGCATCCTATTCCTCCAGAGGCCGGTGACGGAAAACCGGCGAATGGCCGTTGGATGCAGCTTTTGCGCCAGCTCGGGATCTTCGTTGATTTATAGAATGCTTTCGCGGGCAAGCCTTGCTCCTACAGATTTACGCGATCCTGTAGGAGCAAGGCTTGCCCGCGAATAGGGAATATTAGCCGCCGATAATCTTCATGACGGTGGCACCACCGGAGAACGCCACTTCCTGCTTGTCGCCCAACGCCTTGACCAACAAACGCTGCAGGGCCGGCAACGCCTGATGACGCGGCTTGTCGAGCAGATCACCGACATAGTGGCGGTTGCTCGACGACAGGCAGCCATGCAGCCAACCCGTCGACGACAGTCGCAAGCGCGAGCATGTCCGACAGAACGGCACGCTTTCGTTGGCAATCACGCCGAAGTTGCCCAAGCCAGGAATCGCATAGCGCACAGCGGTGGCATCGATCGGCGCATCAGTCTGCGCATACTCGTAGCGCTCGCCGATCAGGCTGAGCAATTGCTCAAGGCTGACGAACTGTTGCAGAAACGCATTGGAGTCTTTAGCCAAGTGGCCCATGCGCATCAATTCGATAAAGCGCAGTTCGAAACCTCGTTGCAGACAGTAATCAAGCAGCGGCATCACTTGATCGAGGTTCTGCCCGCGCAACGGCACCATGTTGACCTTGATCTTCATCCCCGCGGCGGCGGCTTGATCCATGCCAGCAAGCACGGTGGCCAGATCGCCGCCACGGGCGATACTGCGAAAAGCGCCAGCGTCGAGGGTATCGAGGGACACGTTGATCCGGCGTATACCGGCATCGACCAACAGCGGGAGTTTCTTGGCGAGGAGTTGACCGTTGGTGGTCAGGCTGATGTCTTCCAGGCCCATCTTGCCGACGGCGGTCATGAACGATTCGAGTTTCGGGCTGACCAGCGGCTCGCCGCCGGTGATGCGCAAGCGCTCGATACCGGCCGCTTCGATCAGGTACTCAACGCCGCGCGCCATGGCTTCGGCCGACAGTTCATCCTGCGCAGCCACCAGCCGCTTGCCGTTGGGCACGCAGTAGGTACAAGCGTAATTGCAGGCTGAGGTCAGGCTGATGCGCAAATTGCGAAAACGCCTGCCTTGACGGTCAACGATCATGATCACTCCGGCGGAAAAATTTCGAGCCGCTAAAACTTGACTCACAAATCAAGTTTTAGCAAGCCCTATGCCTGAGTATATTCCTGCGGTACTGCGACATGTAGCGAAATCATGGCGCAATAAGGCGGCTGAATGGCTCAGCTGCTTGGGGTTTCCGGGTCGCGCTTGCGCTTGTTGCCCATGCGCACGCCGATGTCCATCAGGAACTGGAAGAAACCTTCCTGATCTTCCAGCACGTTGCTCCAGAACGGCGAGTGATACAGCGCCACCGCGCCGTGCACCAGCGCCCAGGATGCGCAGTAGTGGAAGTACGGCGGCACGTCTTCGAGTTTGCCTTCGCTGATGCGGCCCTTGATCAACAGGGTCAGACGTTCGAAGTTCGAGGCACGGATCTTGTGCAGCTCTTCGACCATTTCCGGCACTTGATTGCCCTTGACCACCTTCTCTTCGAGGCGATCGAACAGGCGATAGCGCTGCGGGTCGCGCATGCGGAATTCGAAATAGGCGCGGGACAGCGCTTCCTTGTCCTTGTCGACGTCGGCCGAATGCAGCAGCTCGTTCAAATCGCGTTCGTAATCGAGCATCAGGCGCAGGTAGATTTCCGCCTTGGATTTGAAGTGCTTGTAGATCGTGCCTTTGCCGATACCGACGGCATCAGCAATCATCTCGACGGTGACACTGTCTTCACCTTGGTCGAGGAACAGCTTGAGCGCGGTATCGAGAATTTCTTGCTCGCGGCGACGAAACTCACGGACCTTACGAGGTTCTTTGTGCATAAGAAAAGGTCTGAAGGGTCAAAATTCGAAGCCGCGTATTATGCC
This sequence comes from Pseudomonas sp. P1.31, assembly GCF_001269815.1. Lineage (NCBI taxonomy): Bacteria > Pseudomonadati > Pseudomonadota > Gammaproteobacteria > Pseudomonadales > Pseudomonadaceae > Pseudomonas > Pseudomonas sp. P1.31. The sequence goes on from NZ_LHVN01000032.1 coordinate 98,282, forward strand.
TAACTTGCGCAAAAATGCACGGATCATCCGACCATATCTGCGTTTCTTGTTCATTTTGAGAACGTTTTGGACGCAATGAGAACTCAACTGAAGCAAACGTATTCCAAATTTGTTTAAAAACCCCGACCGGCTCACTGGACTGCACGCCAGACTGATCAATACTTGAACTGTCGGGCGACATCTCCCCCAAGTGTCGCGCCGATAAAGGTACCAACGGACCGCGTGCCTTTGTTTTACTCCTAATGGTCTTAACCCGGATTCACCCCCCAGAACCCGGGTTTTTTTTGCCTGCGATTTGACCTTTACCCCAGCTACCCGAACATCACACCTGTAGGAGCTGCCGCAGGCTGCGATCTTTTGCCTTTGCCTGTCAAAATCAAGATCAAAAGATCGCAGCCTGCGGCAGCTCCTACATGGCAGATTTAACGGAGGCCAGCGGGAACAGGCGTTTGAAGTTTTCGGTGGTCTGCTCGGCAAAGCGCTCGTAGTTCTCACCGCGCAGCATTGCGAGGAATTCCGCGACTTCACGCACGTATTGCGGCAGGTTTGGCTTGCCGCGGTACGGAATCGGCGCCAGGTACGGCGAGTCGGTTTCCACCAGCAAGCGATCCGCCGGGACTTTGCTCGCGACATCGCGCAACGCATCGGCATTACGGAACGTGACGATCCCCGACAGGGAAATGTAATAACCCATGTCCAGCGCAGCCTTGGCCATGTCCCAGTCTTCGGTGAAGCAATGCAGCACACCGGCCTGAGGCAACGCCGCTTCGCGCAGCAGTTCAAGAGTATCGGCCCGCGCGCCACGGGTATGGATGATCACCGGTTTGCCCGTCTGCTGAGCCGCTTGCAGGTGCAGACGAAATGACTCCTGCTGCAATTCAGCGGCTTCCGGCTCGTAGTGATAATCCAGACCGGTTTCGCCGATCGCCACCACTTTCGGATGATTGAGTTCGTGCAGCAGCCAATCCAGCGCAGGCGCAGCGCCCGGCTGCACATCCAGCGGATGCACGCCGACCGAGCAATCGACGTCGTCGTAACGCTCAGCAAGGGCTTTGACGTCGGCAGCGTTGTCGGCGCTGACGCCGATGCACAGAAAGTGCCCTACCCCGCGCTGCCGGGCGGCATTGAGTGCGGCATCCAGCGAACCGTCATGGGCGGCGAGGTCGAGGCGATCAAGGTGACAATGGGAATCTACGAGCATAAAAAGGACGGCTACTTACATCGTATGAGTGGGACGGTCGGACTTGAGGGCTCCGGCCAGATGGGTTTCGATGCGACTGCGCGCGGTGTTGTCGCCATCATTAAACTGCACGCCGACACCGGCGGCGCGATTGCCCTGCGCACCTTTGGGCGTGATCCAGGCGACCTTGCCGGCCACCGGAATCTTCTCCGCCTCGTCCATCAGGTTCAGCAGCATGAACACCTCGTCGCCCAACTTGTAGCTCTTGTTGGTCGGGATGAACAGACCGCCGTTCTTGATGAACGGCATGTAGGCGGCGTAAAGCACCGACTTGTCCTTGATGGTCAGGGACAAGATGCCATTACGCGGCCCCGGGCTGACGGGTTCATTCATGTTGACCTCCACTGCTGATGTTCAGAGTCTAGGTACACATTCTTATCTTTGGCCAGGCAATCCCGCCCATTGCACCAACAATGCCTCCAGCAGCAACGCCGGATTGAGGTTGGCCTTGCTCATGACTTTCTGCCGCTGGGCGAGAATCCAGTCCTGAATCTCGAGGACTTTGCCCTGCGCACTTTTCTGCGCCAGGTACTGCACAACTTTACGCATATCGGTCAGGCCAAGGCCCGCTTCATCCTGCGTCAGTTGATAGCGCAGGATCAGGCTCGACCAGTCGCAGAACCAGTCGAACAGGCGCAGCATCGGAATGCTTTTCCACACTTCGGCCAGTTGCGTCGGCGATTGCTGCTGTTTGAGCAACTTCTTCACGCCTTCGACCACTTGCGCGCGCTGTTCGCGCACACCCTGGGATTGAAGACTGACCGCCATCAACGGCGAACCGGCCGCCAGCGTCAGCAGCTCGACACGCTCATCTTCAGAACATTCCGGCAGAGCCTGAGCCAGCCATTGCAGGCTCATCGCCTCGCTCGGCAGCGGACAGGCCTGTTGCACGCAACGACTCTTGATCGTCGGCAGCAAACGGCTGGTCTGATGACTGACCAACAGCAACACAGTATCGCCGGACGGTTCTTCAAGGCTTTTCAGCAAGGCGTTGGCGGCGTTGATGTTCATCGCCTCGACCGGCTCGATCAGCACCACTTTGCGCCCGCCCAGTTGCGCGGTTTGCACCACGAAACTGACCAGATCACGCACCTGATCGACTTTGATCGCCTTGTCGGCCTCTTCCGGTTCGAGGATGTAATTATCCGGATGACTGCCGGCCCTGAGCAGCATGCAGGATTTGCACTCGCCGCACGCTTCCGGGGTCGGACGCTGGCACAGCAGGCTCGCCATCAAGCGCTCGGCCAGCGCGCGCTTGCCGATCCCGGCCGGGCCGTGCAGCAAATACGCGTGCGCGTGTTGCTTACGCCCGGCCAGTTGCTGCCAGAGGCTGTCCTGCCATGGATAGGCCTCAGCCACGGGCCAGCTCCAGCAAGTTCGGCAGCAAGGTATCCAGCGACTGCTGAACCTTGGCCAATGGTTGGCCGGCGTCGATGCGCACATAGCGCGCAGGATCGGCTTCGGCGCGCTTCAGAAACGCATTGCGCACCGCCTCGAAAAACGCCCGGCCTTCCAGCTCGAAACGATCGAGACGACCACGGGCGCTGGCACGAGCGAGGCCGATTTCCACCGGCAAATCGAAAATCAGTGTCAGATCAGGACGCAGATCGCCCTGCACGAAGTTCTCCAGCGTGGCAATGCGCTCCAGCGACAAGCCACGACCGCCGCCCTGATAGGCATACGTCGAATCGGTGAAACGGTCGCACAGCACCACTGCACCGCGGGCCAGCGCCGGACGAATCACTTCGGCCAAGTGCTGAGCGCGCGCCGCGAACACCAGCAACAGCTCGGCATCCGGGTTCATGACTTCGTCGGCCGGGGCCAGCAGCACATCGCGGATCCGCTCGGCCAGTGGCGTACCGCCGGGCTCACGGGTCAGCACCACTTCGATACCGGCGGCGCGCAGACGCTCGGCGAGGTACTCGCGGTTGGTGCTTTTACCGGCGCCTTCCGGGCCTTCCAGAGTAATAAACAAGCCAGTCACAGGCAGTCCTTAGTCAAAGTCATTGCGCGTTGGAGGGTGCAGCGGCGTCCGGTGCCGGGGTTGGCGCAGGTTCCTCGGCGGGAACTTGCGGCAACGCTTCCGGCGCCGTGTCCGGAGATGCCGCAGGAATCGGATCTTGCGCAGATTCCGGTGCAACTACAGGCGTCGGGCTGGAACGATAATCCGCACGGCGCTTGAGCTGAAACTCACGCACCGCCGCGTTATGCGCATCGAGATCATCCGAGAACACATGGCTGCCGTCGCCACGCGCGACGAAATACAGGCTGGTGCCATCGACCGGATTCAGCGCCGCATGAATCGCTTCACGCCCGACCATCGCAATTGGCGTCGGCGGCAGGCCGGGAATCACATAGGTGTTGTAAGGCGTCGGCTCTTTCAAATGCGCGCGGGTCAGCTTGCCGGTGTAGCGATCACCCAAACCGTAGATCACCGTCGGGTCGGTCTGCAGCTGCATGCCCAGCGCCATCCGCCGTACGAAGACCCCGGCAATCTGTCCGCGCTCTTGCGGGACGCCGGTTTCTTTTTCGACCAGCGAGGCCATGATCAGCGCCTGATACGGCTCTCGGTAAGGCACGTCAGACGCACGTTTTTCCCATTCGCTGGCCAGCACTTCGTCGAGACGGTCGAAGGACTTCTTCAGCAGCTCGGCATCGGTCATACCGCGCACGAAGCGGTAGGTGTCAGGGAAGAAACGCCCTTCCGGAAACAGGCCTTTGTGGCCAATCTTCGCCATTACGTCGCTGTCGCTCAAACCGCTCAGGGTCTGCTCGATTTTCTCGTCCTTGGCCAATGCAGCACGCACTTGATGGAAGTTCCAGCCTTCCACCAGCGTGAGGCTGTACTGAACCACGTCGCCGCGCTTCCAAGAGTCGATCAGACCATTGACGGTCATACCCGGCTGCATGCGGTATTCGCCGCTGTGAATCGGTGTGCCGGCGAGGTTGAAGCGCCAGTAAACCCGCAGCCAGAACGCGTCTTTGATGACGCCATCGGTTTCGAGTTCGAGGAAAGTACGGGTGGGGGTAGAGCCTTTCGGCACATCCAGCAGCTCTTCCTGCGTGATGTTCAGGGGTTGTTCCAGTGCGGAGTGAATCTTCCAGGCGCTGGCGCCCAACAACAGCCCTGCCAGAACCAGTCCGGTTTCCAGCAGCAGCAAAAGTTTACGTCTCACGAATCAGGCATCCAGTAGCGCGCGGGCAATGGTTTGCAGTTTACGGGTGAGCGGGCCAACCGGCCAGCTCAGTGCAGCGTAGGCGCGTACCGGCCACACGCCATAAACACTGTTGCAGAGGAACACTTCATCAGCCCATTGCAGCTGTTCGAGGCTGATGTCGGCGATTTGCGTGGGGATGGCCAATGACTCGGCCTGAAACAATATTTCGGCGCGCATCACACCGGCAACACCGCAGCGTTTCAGATCAGGCGTGATCAACACACCGTCACGCACCAGAAACACGTTGCTGAACACCCCTTCGATGACGCGACCAGCCTGATCGAGCATCAAGCCTTCGGCGTGCTCGCTGTCCTGCCATTCGGCACGGGCGAGCACTTGTTCGAGTCGGTTGAGGTGTTTGAGTCCGGCAAGCAGCGGCTGGATGGCCAAGCGTGTGCTGCACGGAAACAGGCGAACGCCTTGTTCAGCATGAACAACGGGATAAGCCGCCGGTGGATTGCCTTGCAGAATGCGTCGGCCCGGTGCCGCAGGATCTGACGCATAACCGCGCAAACCGTCGCCACGGGTGAGGATGAGCTTGAGCACGCCCTCGCCCATCGCTGCCGCATAGCTCAGCAGCTCATGACGAATCAACTCGATATCGGCGGCGATGGCCAGACGCGAACAGCCATCGGCCAGTCGCGTCAGATGCCGATCCAGCAGGATCGGTTGGCCGCCACACACAGCAATGGTCTCAAACAGACCATCGCCGTAAGCCAGGCCGCGATCTTTCAGCGACAGAGCGTCAGCCGGTTGACCGTCGACCCAGCAGTCCATCAGCCTGCGAACCGACGGAACGCCAGGGTGCCGTTAGTGCCGCCAAAACCGAAGGAGTTGGACAGCACGACATCGATGTCCATGTTGCGCGCAGTGTGCGGCACAAAATCGAGATCGCAGCCTTCGTCCGGCTCATCGAGGTTGATGGTCGGCGGTGCCACCTGGCTGTTGATCGCCAGCACGCTGAAGATCGCTTCAACCGCGCCCGCCGCGCCCAACAGGTGGCCGGTCATCGATTTGGTCGAGCTGACCGCCAGCTTGTAGGCGTGCTCGCCGAACACCGACTTGATCGCGTTGGCTTCGGCAAGGTCGCCGGCCGGAGTCGAGGTGCCGTGGGCGTTGATGTACTGCACTTGGTCGACGTTGATCTTCGCGTCGCGCAACGCATTGGTGATGCAGCGTGCTGCACCGGCGCCGTCGGCAGGAGGCGAAGTCATGTGGAACGCATCGCCGCTGGTGCCGAACCCGATCAGCTCGGCGTAGATGGTCGCGCCGCGTGCCTTGGCGTGCTCCAGCTCTTCGAGTACCAGTGCACCGGCACCGTCGGACAGGACGAAACCGTCACGGCCCTTGTCCCACGGACGGCTCGCACGGGTTGGCTCATCGTTGCGGGTCGACAGCGCACGGGACGCGCCGAAGCCGCCCATGCCCAGACCGCACGCGGCCATTTCGGCACCGCCGGCAATCATCACGTCGGCTTCGTCGTACATGATGTTGCGCGCGGCCATGCCGATGCAGTGCGTACCGGTGGTGCATGCAGTGGCGATGGCGTAGTTAGGCCCCTGTGCACCCAGATGGATGGACAGAAAACCGGAAATCATATTGATGATCGAGCCTGGCACGAAGAATGGCGAGATTCGACGCGGGCCCGTCTCATGCAGGGTACGGCTGGTTTCTTCGATGTTGGTCAGACCGCCGATACCCGAACCCATGGCCACGCCAATGCGTTCACGGTTGGCGTCGGTGACTTCCAGACCGGAATTGCGCACGGCTTGAAAACCGGCGGCGAGACCGTACTGAATAAATAGGTCGAGCTTGCGTGCTTCCTTGACCGACAGGTATTCCTCGACATTGAAGCCCTTTACCGAGCCGCCAAAGCGGGTGGAATAGGCAGAAAGGTCGGTGTGTTCGATCAGACCAATGCCACTGCGGCCAGCCAGAATGCCCTGCCAACTGCTCGGCACATCCGTGCCCAGTGGCGACAACATACCCATACCGGTGACTACGACGCGTCTACGCGACACAGCACTCTCCTTTTTCAAATGACGACGACTTTGCATCAGGCCTAAAGAAAAAACCGCACGCCATGATGGCAGTGCGGTTTTTCCATGACAGCAAACAACGATTACAAACTATTACGCCTGGTGGCTAGTAACGTAGTCGATTGCAGCTTGTACAGTAGTGATCTTCTCAGCTTCTTCGTCAGGGATTTCGGTCTCGAATTCCTCTTCCAGAGCCATCACCAGCTCAACGGTGTCAAGGGAGTCGGCACCCAGGTCTTCTACGAAGGAAGCGGTGTTAACCACTTCTTCTTCTTTAACACCCAGTTGCTCGGCAACGATTTTCTTGACGCGCTCTTCGATGGTGCTCATACCTTGTTTTCACTCCTAATGGACAAATTCAGGCAGCTGGCCAGTGGGTAAGTGTATAGAAAGACTTTTCAGCATTTCAACTGAAAGCTTCACTCCTCAAACCCGGTGGCCCTCTGCCTATAAATAGATTGCAGCTTTATAACGGATTTTAGACAGCTCGTATGACATTTTTTTGAAGCAATCCGTCACATTTTACTTACATGTACATCCCACCGTTCACCGGGATTGTAGCCCCAGTGACGTATGCCGCACCGTCGGATGCAAGAAAAGCGACCACAGACGCGATCTCTTGAGCTTGTCCCAGACGACCCAGCGGAATCTGCGTCTGCAAGGCTTCACGCTGTGCTTCAGGCAGTTCGCGGGTCATATCGGTGTCGATAAACCCTGGGGTTACCGAGTTGACCGTAATCGAACGCGAACCGACTTCACGCGCCATGGCACGGCTGAAACCTTCCAGACCGGCCTTGGCGGCTGCATAGTTTACTTGGCCAGCGTTGCCCATGGCACCCACTACCGAGCCAATACTGATAATTCGACCCCAGCGCGCCTTGGTCATGCCGCGCAGAACACCCTTGGACAGGCGGAATAGACTGTTCAGGTTGGTATCGATCACGTCGTACCACTCATCGTCTTTCATGCGCATCATCAGGTTATCGCGGGTGATGCCGGCATTATTGACCAGGATCGCCACTGGCGCACCGAACTGCTCCTGAATGCTCGCCAGCACTGAGCTGACCGATTCATCGCTGGTCACGTTCAGCTCAAGGCCAGTGCCCTGAATACCATTTTCCTTCAGGGTTGCAGCAATGCGCTCAGCACCCGAAGCCGAGGTCGCGGTGCCAATAACGATGGCGCCCTGACGACCCAGTTCCAGCGCGATGGCCTGGCCGATGCCACGGCTTGCACCGGTGACCAGTGCAACTTTACCTTGCAGACTCATGCAAGTTTCTCCTGATTCAGGCTTGCGCTGCGCGAGCGGCAGCGAAAGCGTCTGGGGTATTGAGGTTGGAAGTCGCCACGCCTTCAGCGCAACGTTTGTTCAGACCGGCGAGGACTTTGCCCGGGCCACATTCGACCAGATTGGTCGCGCCCTTGGCTGCCAGCGTCTGTACCGATTCAACCCAGCGGACTGGCTTGTAGAGTTGTTCGAGCAGATCACGCTTGAGGGTTTCCAGATCAGCCGGCACTTGCGCGCTGACGTTCTGCACCACCGGGATCTGCGGCGCCTGCCAGTCGATGGCGGCGATGGATTCGGCAAAACGCTCGGCGGCCGGACGCATCAATTCGCAGTGCGACGGCACGCTTACCGGCAGCGGCATCGCGCGCTTGGCACCACGGGCCTTGCAGGCTTCGATGGCGCGCTCAACGGCAGCCTTGGCGCCGGCGATAACGACTTGGCCAGGCGAGTTGAAGTTGACGGCGCTGACCACTTCTCCTTGCGCTGCTTCGGCGCAGGCTGCCAGCACGTCAGCGTCTTCCAGACCGAGGATGGCGGCCATGCCACCCTGCCCGGCCGGAACCGCTTCCTGCATCAGTTGGCCACGGCGCTCAACGAGCTTCACCGCGTCAGCCAGCGTCAGGCTGCCAGCGGCAACCAGCGCGCTGTATTCACCCAGGCTGTGACCGGCAACAAAGGCCGGACGCGCGCCACCTTCTGCCAGCCACAGACGCCACAGGGCGATCGAAGCGGTCAGAATGGCCGGTTGGGTTTTATCGGTTTGATTGAGCAGCTCTTCCGGGCCCTGCTGGGTCAGTGCCCACAGGTCATAGCCCAGAGCAGCGGAGGCTTCTTGGAATGTTTCGAGGATCAGCGGGTATTGCGCGCCCAGCTCGGCCAGCATGCCGAGGGACTGCGAACCCTGTCCTGGAAAGACGAATGCGAGGGAAGCAGACATGTAACAAGCCCCTAATGATCTTGTCGTCGGAAAATGACGCCCCGCTTGGGGACGCAAGAAACTGACAGTTGGATGGCCCTTTGAACCGGGCGGTCACATTTAAGCATTGTCCGACGAAAACGCCTAAGACAACAAATCCTCCAGACGACCGTGGAGACGCTCGGGCAAGTTCTCTTGAATCTCGATCAGCGCACGCTGGATCGCACTCTGGAAGCCCTGAACACCGGCCGAACCGTGACTTTTCACGACGATGCCCTGCAAGCCGAGAAAGCTTGCGCCATTGTGTCGCGCCGGCGCCAGATCCGCCTGCAAACGCTTCATCAATGGCAGCGCCAACGCACCCACCGCACGGGACGCCAGATTCTTTTTGAACAGCGCCTCGATGCGCGCAGCAATCATCGTCGCCAGACCTTCGCTGGATTTGAGCAGAATATTGCCGACGAAACCGTCGCACACCACCACATCCGCCTCGCCACGATACAACCCGTCGCCTTCGATGAAGCCGATGTAGTTGATGCCACGAGCAGCCTGCAACAACGTCGCCGCCAGTTTGACCTGCTGGTTACCCTTGATGTCTTCAGTGCCAATATTCAGCAGCGCCACACGCGGACGATTGATCCCCAGCGTCTGCGCCGCCACCGAACCCATTACCGCAAATTGCAGCAGATGCTCGGCACTGCAATCGACATTGGCGCCCAGATCGAGCAACTGGCAAAAACCCTTCTGCGTCGGAATTGCCGCCACCATCGCCGGGCGATCAATACCCGGCAAGGTCTTCAGCACAAATCGCGACAGCGCCATCAACGCACCGGTATTGCCGGCACTGACACAGGCTTGCGCCTTGCCATCACGCACCAGCTCCAGGGCGACACGCATCGACGAGTCCGGCTTGCCACGCAAGGCTTGAGTCGGTTTTTCGTCCATGGTGATGACTTCGCTGGCACCCACAATCGTCAGGCGCGCGCGATCGGCAGCCGATTGGCCGTGGATCAATTCTTCAAGAAGGGAGGGTTGACCGACGAGGGTCAGGTGCAGCGAGGGCGTAGCAGAAAGGCAAGCAAGGCTGGCCTGAACAATGCTGCGGGGACCGAAGTCCCCGCCCATTGCGTCAATCGCGATGACTTGAGCGGACAAGTGATTACTCGTCAGCGCCCTTGTCGATCACTTTACGGCCACGGTATACGCCTTCTGGCGATACGTGGTGACGCAGGTGAACTTCACCAGTGGTTTTTTCTACAGACAGGGTGCTAGCCTCGAGAGCGTCGTGCGAACGGCGCATGTCACGGGCAGAGCGGGATTTTTTGTTCTGCTGAACAGCCATAATTGATTAACTCCTAAACGTTTGGGTCACGCTTTAACTGCGCCAATACACTGAACGGGTTGGACCGCGTTGACTCGTCCTCGCTCGGTTCGGGCTCATCGAGACCCGCCGGCTGCTGGCATTCTTCCGGATGATGAGCAGGCACAATGGGCAAGGCGAGCAGAAGCTCCTCCTCGATCAGTGACTGCAGATCCAATGGATCTTCGCCCAGTTCCAGCACGTCATAACCTTTCGGCAACGACTGGGTATTCGCACCCTCTTTCACCACAGCATAACTGCATTCGCTGTGGATCGGCAGGGTGACCAGCTCAAGACAACGCTGGCAAACCATTTTGACCTCGGTGTCGATAAAGCTGTGGATCACCACAGATTTACGTTCATCTCGTTCAAAAACGAATTTCGCCTGCACCGTACCGACATCGTCGGAAAGCGGGTCGCAGAGTCTCTTCAAATCGGCTAGCAGCAATTCACCTTGAAGGGTGGTGCCACGATCAGCCAATTTGCGCGGGTCAACGTGAGGTGGAATCGGGTCATTCAACATAGGCGCAGCATTATAGGGATGCACCCACCCATGTCAAAGGAAATTGTTCCCTGTCCGTCACTTGCACGCCTCCGCTAGAATTCGCACCTGCCTCAGGAGACACGAATGCTGCCTTTATTACTCGCTTCAAGCTCGACATATCGTCGCGAATTGCTCGCCAGACTGCACGTGCCGTTCGTCTGCTCCTCGCCGGATATCGATGAAAGTCATCGTCCGGGCGAGCCAGCCATCGAACTGGTCAAACGCCTCGCCGAACAAAAAGCCCGGGCATTGGCCGACGGTCATCCTGCGCACTTGATCATCGGCTCTGACCAGGTTGCCGTGCTCGGTGAGCAGATCATCGGCAAGCCGCACACCTTCGAGAAGGCCCGCGAGCAACTGATGGCCGCCAGCGGCGCCAGTGTGACCTTCCTGACCGGCCTGGCGCTGCTCAACAGCCAGACCGGCGAATGCCAGGTCGACTGCGTGCCGTTTACCGTGCACATGCGTCAGCTCGATCAGGCGCGGATTGAGCGCTATCTGCGCATTGAGCAGCCCTATGACTGCGCTGGCAGCTTCAAAGCTGAAGGATTGGGGGTGAGCCTGTTTCAGGCTACTGAAGGGCCTGACGCGACCAGCCTGATTGGCCTGCCATTGATTCGGCTGATTGACATGCTGTTGGTGGAAGGCGTGCAGATTCCTTAAAAGCAAAAGATCGCAGCCTTCGGCAGCTCCTACAGGATTCATATCATCACGAAAATGTGATCGGACATGAAACGTGTAGGAGCTGCCGCAGGCTGCGATCTTTTGATCTTTACAACAAATTAACGCAACGAAGGCCCGTGGAAACCCATCCACATCGCCAACTGCTCAGCCACGCTGGCGCCAAGCTTTTTCGAGAAGCGGTCAAACGGCGATTCCTGAACAGTGAAATCCACCAGTTCTTTCTCGCCAATCACATCCCGCGCAACCGAACTGGCATTGCCCAGCCCATCGATCAAACCTAACGGCAGCGCCTGCTCGCCCGACCAGACCAGCCCGGAGAACAGCTCCGGATGCTCTTTGTCCTTCAGACGATCACCACGACCCTGCTTGACGCTATTGATGAACTGTTTGTGCGTGGTATCCAGCACCGTCTGCCAGAACGCCGTTTCATCCGGCTTCTGCGGCTGGAACGGATCGAGGAACGACTTGTGTTCGCCCGAGGTGTACGTGCGACGCTCAACGCCAAGCTTCTCCATGGTGCCGACAAAACCGTAACCGGCCGCCGTTACACCGATCGAACCGACCAGACTCGCCTTGTCGGCATAAATCTGATCCGCCGCGCTGGCGATGTAATAAGCACCGGAAGCACCCAGATCGGAAATCACGGCATACACCTTGATATCCGGGTGCAGGCCACGCAGGCGTTTGATTTCGTCATACACATAACCCGACTGCACCGGACTGCCGCCCGGGCTGTTGATGCGCAGGACGACGCCTTTGACCTTCTTGTCCTCAAACGCAGCGCGCAGACTGCCGACAATATTATCGGCGCTGGCCGGCTCTTTATCGGCAATCACCCCGGTGACATCGATCAACGCGGTGTAGTTATCGCTACGGGTGGCGCTCTTTTCCATGTCCATCAGCGGCGTGAACAGGATCAGCGCAATAAACAGATAAACAAACGTCAGCAGCTTGAAGAAGATCCCCCAACGCCGCGAACGACGCTGCTCTTGCACGCCGGCCAAGAGAGTCTTCTCCAGCAGCTTCCAGCTTTTCTCGTCACCGCCGTCGGCATCTGCCTTGGCCGGTGCTTTCCATTCGTCGGTCATGCCATCCACCCCAGCAAAAACGTATTAAGCCTGCTGCGCCAGCCAGGCATGCAATTCGGAAAAACGGTCGATCGACAGGCGTGGCTCGAACTGCTGCAGCGATTCGATCGATTGCGCGCCATAACTGACCGCCACCGAATCCATCCCCGCGTTACGCGCCATCAGCAGATCGAAGGACGAATCACCAACCATCAGCGCCTGTTCGGCGCGCACGCCGCAATGAGCAAGGATCTGCTCCAGCATCAGAGGGTGCGGCTTGCTCGCAGTTTCATCGGCAGCGCGGGTGATATCGAAATAATCTTCCCAGCCATTGGCCTTGAGCACTCGATCCAGACCCCGGCGATTCTTGCCGGTGGCCACGGCCAGGTGATAACCCTGCTCGCGGAACGAAGCCATCGACTCGACGACCCCTTCGAACAACGGCGAAGGCACGGCTTCGGCGGCGATGTAGTGATCCGCGTAATACTCGCGAAACAAGGTCATTTCAGCGTCGCTGATCTCGGGATACAACGTGCGAATCGCCTCAGGCAGGCCCAGGCCGATGATGCCTTTGACGGCGAAATCATCACGCAACTCGAAACCGGAGCGACCGGACGCCGAGTGCATCGCCTCGACGATCCGATGGATGGAATCGGCCAGCGTGCCGTCCCAATCAAAAATCAGCAGCTTGTAATCAGATGGGCGCACTCAATCGCTCCACGGTCTTGGCCCACATTTCGTCGACCGGCGCCTGCAAGGTCAGCTTGCCGCCATCCGGCAGCGGCACGGTCAGCATGTAAGCGTGCAGAAACAGACGCTTGCCGCCCAGATCGCGGATTTCCTTGGTGAAATCTTCATCGCCATATTTGCTGTCGCCAGCAATGCAATGGCCAGCATGCAAAGTGTGCACGCGAATCTGGTGGGTGCGACCGGTAACCGGCTTGGCTTCGACCATGGTGGCGAAATCACCGAAGCGGCGCAGCACCTTGAACATCGTCAGAGCTTCTTTGCCTTCTTCGTTGACCTCGACCATGCGCTCGCCGGAACGCAGGTTGCTCTTGAGCAATGGCGCGCTGACTTTCTTGATCGAGGTCGCCCAGTTGCCACGCACCAGCGCCATGTAGCGCTTGTCGACGCCATCGCCGCGCAATTGCTCATGCAAGTGACGCAACATGCTGCGCTTTTTGGCGATCATCAGCAGGCCGGAGGTGTCACGGTCGAGACGGTGAACCAGCTCCAGCTCTTTGGTATCCGGGCGCAACTGACGAAAGGCTTCGATCACACCGAAATTCAAGCCACTGCCGCCGTGAACCGCAATGCCCGCGGGCTTGTTGATCACGATCAGGGCTTTGTCTTCGAAGACAATCGAGGCTTCCAGGCGCTGCAACAGACCCTGGGCCAATGGCACCGGTTCGTCGCGCTCAGGCACGCGAACGGGCGGCACGCGCACGATATCGCCGGCCTGCAGCTTGTATTCGGGCTTGATCCGACCTTTGTTCACGCGCACTTCGCCTTTGCGCAAAATGCGGTAAATCAAGGTCTTGGGCACGCCTTTGAGCCGGGCGAGAAGGAAATTGTCGATTCGTTGGCCGGCATACTCCGGCGAGACTTCAAGCAATTGAACGCCTGGAGTCGAAGGGGCAGTAGTTGTCATGCCGCGGATGATAACAATTTTTATGGAATTGAAGCACTTAATCATTGCTGCTATAGTCGCGAACGCCGCCAAAAGCGGCCTGGACAGCGGCACCACGGTCAAAAACCGGCCCTGACCATCGCAATTCACCAGGACGCGAGGCCGTCCTACGGGGCTTTTGCTACGTAACGGTGGAGTTTGCAGTTGTAACAAGCGCAGGTGACATGAGGCCTGAATTACACCGTCGAGCAGAGTTTTTACTCGCCTGACAGGCAGATATTCACGGCCAGTTCACAAAGTGCAGTCAACCGCAGATGACCCCGAGCGAAAGCTTCGGAAACACCGCCTGATTAGCCATGATGCGTGACCTCCCCTTTCGGAGCTCACGGTAAATGCCAACCCGCTGCGGATTCTGCGCGCGGCAGCACCCGAATTATCAGGGATACGTGTAGGGTGGAGATGCACAACCGCTGGACTGTGTAGCAATAGGCTTTATCAAGACGCTTCATCTCGTCCACAGCCACGGTTGATTCCTCCTCCTGACTGAGTGCTTAAGTAGCCACAGCAAGCAGGACGCGTACGTCGCTATATCGGCCCAATTGGCCGCATATCGCTGGACACGGGAATGGCCAACCACTCCCGACGCACCTGACACCGACCGTGAGAAGTCGTGTGTGCCGAACGCCGTTTCCGGCAGCCCGGAAACCGACGGTACTACATGAAAAGAATGCTGATTAACGCAACTCAACCCGAAGAGTTGCGTGTTGCACTGGTAGATGGCCAACGCCTCTACGACCTGGACATCGAATCCGGTGCACGCGAGCAGAAGAAGGCCAACATTTATAAAGGCCGTATCACTCGCATCGAACCAAGCCTTGAGGCTGCCTTTGTCGATTTTGGCTCTGAGCGCCATGGCTTCCTGCCCCTCAAAGAAATCTCCCGCGAATACTTCAAGAAAGCCCCCGAAGGCCGCGTCAACATCAAGGACGTCCTGAGCGAAGGCCAGGAAGTTATCGTTCAGGTCGAAAAAGAAGAACGTGGCAACAAGGGCGCAGCCCTGACCACCTTCATCAGCCTGGCCGGTCGTTACCTCGTGCTGATGCCGAACAACCCGCGTGCCGGCGGTATCTCCCGTCGCATCGAAGGCGAAGAGCGCAACGAACTGCGTGAAGCGCTGAACGGTCTGGTTGCACCGGCCGACATGGGTCTGATCGTGCGCACTGCCGGCCTTGGCCGCAGCAGCGAAGAAATGCAGTGGGACCTCGATTACCTGCTGCAACTGTGGACCGCTATTAAAGAAGCCTCGCTGGATCGCTCCGCGCCATTCCTGATCTATCAGGAAAGCAACGTGATCATCCGCGCCATCCGCGATTACCTGCGCCAGGACATCGGCGAAGTGCTGATCGACAGCGTTGAAGCCCAGGACGAAGCTCTGACCTTCATCCGCCAGGTAATGCCGCAGTACGCCAGCAAGATCAAGCTGTACGAAGACAGCGTGCCGCTGTTCAACCGTTTCCAGATCGAAAGCCAGATCGAGACCGCTTTCCAGCGCGTCGTTGAACTGCCTTCCGGCGGCTCCATCGTTATCGATCCGACCGAAGCCCTGGTGTCCATCGACATCAACTCGGCGCGCGCCACCAAAGGCAGCGACATCGAAGAAACCGCTCTGCAGACCAACCTTGAAGCCGCCGAAGAAATCGCCCGTCAGTTGCGCCTGCGCGACATCGGCGGCCTGATCGTCATCGACTTCATCGACATGACCCCTGCCAAGAACCAGCGCGCCGTGGAAGAGAAAGTCCGCGAATGCCTGGAAGCCGACCGCGCTCGCGTGCAGATCGGCCGTATCTCGCGCTTCGGCCTGCTGGAAATGTCGCGTCAGCGCCTGCGTCCATCGCTGGGCGAAAGCAGCGGCATCGTCTGCCCGCGTTGCAACGGCACCGGCATCATTCGTGACGTTGAATCGCTGTCGCTGGCGATCCTGCGCCTGATCGAAGAAGAAGCCCTGAAAGACCGCACCGCCGAAGTTCGCGCACAAGTGCCGATCCCGGTGGCCGCGTTCCTGCTCAACGAAAAACGCAACTCGATCACCAAGATCGAACTGCGCACCCGTGCTCGCATCGTCATTCTGCCGAACGATCACCTCGAAACGCCGCACTTCGAAGTTCAGCGCCTGCGTGACGACAGCCCGGAAGCCGCGACCAACCAGTCCAGCTACGAAATCGCTGCCGCCGCTGCCGAAGTTGAAGAAGTTCAGCCAGCCGCCGCGACCCGCACCCTGGTTCGCCAGGAAGCCGCAGTCAAAACTGCACCGGCTCGTGCCAACGCTCCGGTGCCGACCGAAGTGGCCGCACCTGCTGCTGCCGCCGCGCCGGCTCCGGCTGCCGCGCCAGAACCAAGCCTGTTCAAAGGTCTGGTGAAGTCGCTGGTCAGCCTGTTCGCTACCAAAGAAGAGCCAGTTGCTCCAGCCGTGGTTGAAAAACCGGCTGCCGAGCGTCCAGCCCGTAACGAAGAGCGTCGCAACGGTCGTCAACAGAGCCGCAACCGTAATGGTCGCCGCGATGAAGAACGCAAACCGCGCGAAGAGCGTGCACCGCGTGAAGAACGCGCCCCACGCGAGCCACGTGAAGAGCGTCAACCTCGTGAAGCCCGTGAAGTTCGCGAGCCGCGTGAAGCCCGTACCGAAGCAGCGCCGGCCGCTCGTGAAGAACGCGCGCCACGTGCGCCGCGTGAAGAACGTGCTCCGCGCGCTCCGCGTGAAGATCGCAAGCCACGTGGCGAGCGTGAAGAACGTGTACGTGAACTGCGCGAGCCACTCGACGCCGCTCCTGCCGTGACCACCGAGGTGGCTGCTGAAGAGCGTCCGGTTCGTCAGCCACGCGAAGAGCGCGCACCGCGTCCGCCGCGTGAAGAGCGTCAACCGCGCGCCGAACAGGCCGCCGCTGCCGTCGCTGAAGAAGAAGTGAACACCAACGAAGAGCAACTGCCGGAAGACGGTTCGGAGAGCGCCGAAGGCGATCGCCCACGTCGTCGTTCGCGCGGTCAGCGTCGTCGCAGCAACCGTCGTGAGCGTCAGCGTGATGCCAACGGCAACGTGATCGAAGGTTCGGAAGAATCCGAAGCCGGCGAAAACGCTGAAGAGCCAAGCACTGCCGATCTGGCCGCCGGCCTGGCTGTTACCGCAGCCGTTGCCAGCACCGTGATCAGCGCTCCGGCCGAAGCCCAAGCCTTTGAGCAAGCCGAACGCGCCACCGCTGCTGTTCAGGAAACTGCTCCAGTGGAAGCGCCGGTTGTTGAAGCGACCACTCCAGTAGAAGTGGTTGCTGCTCCGGAAGTCGAAGTGGCTCCGGTTCAGGAAACGCTGCCTCAGGTAGAGCCGGCTCCAGTTGTGGTTGCTGAGCCGGTGGTTGAAACCGTCGCTGAAACCGTGACCGAAACCGTGCGTGAAGTTCGCGAAGAGCAGACCGCTTTCAACTGGGTCGCAGAGCCGGTTGTCGCTGAAACGCCAGCGCCAGTGGTTGAAGCGCCGGTTGTTGAGACGCCAGTGTTCGAAGCACCAGCGTACGAAGCGCCTGTTGCCGAAGCTCCAGTGGTTGAAGAGACCAAAGCTGCCGAGCCAGTGGTTGTTGCTGAACCAGCTCCAGTCGTCGAAGCGCCGGTAGTTGTCGAAGCTCCTGCTCCGGTGGCTGAAGTGGCTCCGGTCAGCGCTCTGGCTGCAAACGGTCGCGCACCGAACGATCCTCGTGAAGTGCGTCGTCGCAAGCGTGAAGAAGAGCGCCTGCAGAAGGAAGCCGAACAGGCTGCCGCTGCTGCTCCGGTGGCAGAAGTCGTCGCTGAACAAGCGGTTGTTGAAGCGGTCATCGCTGAAGCGCCTCGCTCCGTTCAAGACGCAGCAGAGCACCACGAAGAAGCCCAGGAAAAAGAACACGAGCCTAAACCCCTCGTCTGATTCCTGAAGCTGTAAAAAAGCCCCGCCCGGTGAAAGCCTGGCGGGGCTTTTTTTATGCCATTTAAAAGATCAAGAGATCGCAGCCTTCGGCAGCTCCAACAATTTGAAATACGTTCCCCTGTAGGAGCTGCCGAAGGCTGCGATCTTTTGATCTTGCTGTTATTTAAAAACCAAAGCCTCCGGCACATCGATATCCCACAAAACCCCGGGATCATCCACCGCCACCTGAACCACCCTGCCCTGCTTGAACAACGGCCGAGCCCCACGATCACCACTCAAAGCCAGCAACCCCGCACCAAACGACCGGCCAAACCCCACCGGGTGCCCAAACTCACCGTCCTGCACCGGCACGCTCACCGCATCATCAGCCATCGCCGCAACAACCCGCTCAATACTCGAGGGCAAAATAAACGGCATATCCCCCAGCACAATCAGCCAGCCATCCGCTTGCGGGCACGTCGCAATTCCCGCCGCAATGCTGTCGCCCATGCCGGTCGTGCCAATCGTCACAACTTCACAGCCATACGCCTGAGCCATACGCATCGCTTGCGGTCGTTCTTCCGTCGTGACCAGTACACGTTTGTCGAGGCTCGCCGGCAGATTCACCAGCACCTGCTCGATCACCGAGCGCACCGCGCCATCGCGACCGGTGCAATCGGCGAGCAACTTATCCTTGTCCGCACCCGCCACTTTGCGAAAGCGGCTGCCCTCGCCTGCGGCCAACACAATCACGCCAATGGTTCGGCTCATGCGCCCTCCACGGGTTTCTTCTGCTTCAACTCAACGCCGTTTTTGATCGCGACGATCTCTGCGAGCAAAGACAAGGCAATCTCCGCTGGCGAATGACTGCCGATGTGCAGACCGATCGGCCCATGCAATCGAGCAATCGCCTCTACCGACAAGCCTAGCTGAGCCAGATTCTCCCGGCGCTTCAAACTATTGACCCGCGAGCCGAGTGCGCCGACATAAAACGCCGGCGAATCCAGCGCGGTCAGTAAGGCCATGTCATCCAGACGCGGATCGTGGGTCAACGCGACAATCGCTGTGCGCTCATCGGTCTGAATGCTCAACACCGCCTCATCCGGCATGCCCGCGACAAAACGACCGTGCTGCTCTTCCCAGCCATAAACGAACTCAGTGCGCGGATCGCAGATCAGCACTTCGAAATCCAGCAACCGCGCCATGTCCGCGACGTAGCGTGACAATTGCCCGGCACCGATCAACAGTAGCCGCCAGCGCGGGCCGTAAATCGCGCGCAGAAGCTTGCCGTCGAACTCCAGAGCATCGGTTTTGCTCGCCGCTGTCAAAACCACTTCACCGGTTTCGATATTCAGTTCGCGGGCGACGATTTCGTGGGCTTCACAACGCGCGAGCAGCTCGGCGACCCACTGCGGATCGCCAACCCGCTCTTCAGTCAGGCGCAGCGTACCTCCGCAGGGCAAGCCAAACCGCGCCGCCTCCTCCCGGGTCACGCCGTAGGTGATCAGTTGCACCGGCGGCCCATCACTGACAATCCGCCCGTCGTGAAGGCGGGCGATCAAGTCATCCTCGACGCAACCGCCCGACACCGAACCGATCACCACGCCATCCTCGCGCAAGGCGAGCATCGCACCGGGCGCCCGAGGCGCGGTGCCCCAGGTTTGCACCACGCTAAACAACACCACCCGCTGCCCGGCGCGGCGCCATTCGAGCACGCTGCGCAGAACGTTGAGGTCGACACTGTCCATCAGGCGTCCGCCTTCTGCCAATCCTGCAGTTGATAACGCACGGGCAAGTTACGAATGCGCTTGCCCGTGGCAGCAAAAATCGCATTGCACAGTGCCGGCGCAATCGGCGGCACACCCGGTTCGCCGACACCGCCCAACGGCACGTCGCCCGGCGGCGTCACCAGATGCACTGCGACCTCCTTCGGCGCCAGCGACATGCGCGCCACTTCGTACATATGGAAGTTGTCCTGCTGAACCTTGCCGTCCTTGAAGCTGATTTCACCCAGCACCGCGTTACCGAGGCCCATGACGCAGGCGCCTTCGAACTGCGAGCGAATCCGCTCAGGGTTGATCTGCGGCCCGCAATCCACGGCGATGTCAGCTTTGTGCACGATCAGCGTGCCATCGTCTTTAACCTCGACTTCGATCACCGCCGCCACATAGGTGACGAAGCTGTAATGCACCGCCAGCCCCAAGCCACGGCCCTTGGGTAATTTACGCCCCCAACCGGCGGCTTTGGCAGCGGTTTCCAGCACGGTGCGCATGCGCCCGGTATCGATCGGATAACGCTCTGGAGATTCGCCGTAATTCCACTCTTCGCTCAAGGTGCGCGGGTCAATCTGCCGATCCGGGCCGAGCAGTTTGATCTGGTACTTGAGCGGATCCTCACCGGCCTTGTGCGCCAGCTCATCGACGAAACTCTGGATGGCGAAACCATGAGGAATGTTCGACACCGAGCGATACCAGCCGACCCGCGTGTGCACGGTCGCTTCGGGGTTTTCCAGACGTACGTTGGGAATGGCGTAGGCCATGTTGGTGAAACCCATGCCCAGCTCGAACGCCGCTTCGTGGTTCATGCCCGGCGCGAACAGCGCGGTGATGCTCGGTGCCACGGTGCGATGCAACCAGCCGGACGGCATGCCGTCCTTGCCGATGCCTGCTTTCAAATATTCGGCGGACACGGTGTGGAAGTACGAGTTGTGGATGTCATCTTCACGCGTCCACTGCACCCGCACGGCTTTGCCGGGAAACTCCTTGGCGAGGATCGCCGCTTCAACGACGAAGTCCGGTTTCGACTTGCGCCCGAAACCGCCGCCAAGCAGCGTGACATTAAAGGTGACGTTGTCGAACGGCAGACCGAGACGCTCGGCAATGCGCTCGCGGGTGACTTGCGGCGCCTGACTCGGTGCCCAGGCTTCACAGACACCGTCCTTGTAACGAGCGATGGCGACCATTGGTTCCATCGGCGCCTGCGCCAGATGCGGCAAATAGTAAGACGCTTCGAGGGTGCTGGCAGCGCCGCTCAAAGCCTTGTCGATATCGCCGGTGTTGCGCACCACTTTGCCGGGTTTCAGCGAGGCGGCTTCCAGCTCCTTGCGATAGGCGATCGAGTCGTAACTGGCGTTGGGGCCGTCATCCCATTCGATTTTGAGCGCCTCGCGGCCCTTGATTGCAGCCCAAGTATTGCTGGCCACCACCGCCACGCCACCCAATGGCTGAAATTCCGAAGGCAGTGGACGGCCTTCAATCTGGAGCACTTTAAGCACTCCGGGGACTTTCAGTGCAGCGCTGTCATCCAGCGATTTGACCTTGCCGCCATACACCGCCGGACGGGCGATGGTCGCGTAAACCATGCCGTCGAAATGCACGTCGGCACCGTACACCGCGCGGCCGTTGACGATATCGGCACCGTCGATGGCTTTGGTGCCTTCCTTGCCGATGTAGCGAAATTCCGACGGTTGCTTGAGGCGCAGGCTGTCACGCGCTGGCACCGCCAACGCACTCGCGGCAGCGGCCAGTTCGCCATAACCCAGCTCACGGCCAGACGGTTTGTGAATGACTTTGTGCAACTGCGCGTGGCATTCGCCGACCGGCACTTTCCACTGCGTGGCCGCCGCTTGTTCAAGCATCGTCCGCGCTGCAGCACCGCAACGCCGCATCGGTTCGTACCAGTGACGCATGCTGCGCGAACCGTCGGTGTCCTGATTACCGAAGCGCACTTCATCGCCTGGCGCCTGCTGCACTTTGACCTTGGCCCAATCGGCGTCCAGTTCATCGGCGACGACCATGGTCAGACTGGTGCGCACGCCCTGCCCCATCTCCGAACGGTTGCAGACCACGGTGACCGTGCCGTCAGCGGCAATGCTCACGTAGACTTTCGGGTCATCGATCCAGCCGTTGGGCATGCCATCAGCGCCGAATTTCTTTTCTTTCTCGTCGGCCAGCGCATCCTGCCAACCCCAACTCGCGGCCAGCACCAACGCGCCCGTCGCACCGACGCCTTTGAGGAAACCGCGGCGACTGAGATTGCTCAGGGCGAAATCGTTCGGAAGGCGGCTCATGCTTTCGCCTCCTTCAAATGCGTGGAGGCTTGGCGGATCGCGGTTTTGATGCGGTTATAAGTGCCGCAGCGGCAGATGTTGCCGACCATGGCTTCTTCGATCTGCTCGTCGCTCGGGTTTGGATTGGTTTTGAGCAACGCGGTGGCCGACATGATTTGCCCGCCCTGACAGAAACCGCACTGCGCGACCGCCGTGTCGAGCCAGGCTTGCTGAACGACTTGCCCGACCGGATCGGCATGCAGATTGTCGATGGTGGTGACGTTCTGCCCGATCACCGAGCCGATCGGCGTGATGCAACTGCGCGCCGGCAAGCCATCGATATGAATGGTGCACGCGCCACACAGGCCCATGCCGCAGCCGAACTTGGTGCCGTTGTAACCGGCAACGTCGCGGATCGCCCAAAGCAGCGGCATGTCCTCCGTGACGTCGAGAGAATGATCCTGGCCATTGAGTTTCAGGGTAATCATGGGCACGCCCGCATATTTTTGGTGGTTATGGGGTCGAGCAATCTGCCGCCGTTGCATCGGCGGTGGTTCACGCAGATCGACTCAGGCTAATGAGGCTCTCTTGTGTCGACGCGAACGTCTGCACCGGGCCTTTGGTGGAGCAAATGACGGTTATCGTTAGCTCGCTAAGTTAACCCAGCGTTAACAAAAAAGCCCTGCACTTTTTCATCAGTGCAGGGCTCTGGATGGCGCCTGGAAAGCGTAGCCTCAATACCGATTGGGCTCCATTTCCAGGTCGACATTGAAACGTTCGGCAATGTCTTTCTGGATACGTTGCGCCAGATCGAGCAATTGCAGGCCGGTCGCCGCGCCGTAATTGACCAGCACCAGCGCCTGCAATTTATGCACGCCGGCATCGGCTTCACGGAAACCTTTCCAACCGGCGCGTTCGATCAGCCAACCCGCCGCCAGCTTCATCTGCCCGTCCGGCTGCGCATAAGCCACCACATCCGGGTGCTGCGCTTTGATCTGCGCGACGATGGCCGCCGACACCAGCGGGTTCTTGAAGAAACTGCCGGCATTGCCGAGCACCGCAGGATCCGGGAGTTTTTCGCTGCGGATGCTGCAAATCGCGCGACTGACGTCGGTCGGCGTCGGTTGTTCGATGCCCTGCTCGGTCAGGCGCTGACGCACCGGGCCGTATTCCAGATGCAGATGGGCGACGCGATCCAGTTTGAAGCGCACGCGCAGAATCAACCAACGCCCCGGCTGCTGTTTGAACAGGCTGTCGCGGTAGGCGAAGTTGCATTCTTCGAGGCTGAAGTCGCGCAGCTCGCCGGTCTGGCGATCCAGCGCGGTGAGCCCGGCAAACACATCTTTAATCTCTACACCGTAAGCGCCAATGTTCTGCATCGGCGCAGCGCCAACGGTGCCAGGAATCAGGCTGAGGTTTTCCAGTCCGGAAAATCCTAGCGCCAGCGTGTGCTGCACGAACGGATGCCACGGTTCGCCCGCTTCCGCCTCGATCACCACACGGTTGCCGTCATCGCTGATCACACGAATCCCGCGTGTAGCCATGCGCAGCACCAGCGCCGGAATATCTGCCGTGAGCAGCAAATTGCTGCCACCGCCGATCACCAGCAGCGGCACATCATGAGCAACGGCATAGGCCAGCGCTTCACGAACATCGCCATCGCTATGGGCTTCGGCGAACAGTTGCGCGCGAACGTCGACGCCAAAACTGTTGAACGGTTTCAGGGAAACCTGCGGTTGCACCTGCAAACTCATAACCGGCCCTTTACTTCGATCAACAATTGGTCACAAGCCGCTTCAATCAGATCCAGCACCTGCTCAAACCCTTGATCGCCGTCGTAATACGGATCCGGCACTTCATCGACGAGCCCGGCATAACGGCGCAGAAACAGATCCAGTTCGGCGCGGCCGGTGGACGGTTGCAGGGCCTTGAGGTTGCGCAGGTTGCTGTTGTCCATCGCCAGAATCAGGTCGTAACTGGCGAAATCGGCGCGGCTGACTTGCTGCGCGCGTTGCGCCGACAGGTCATAACCGCGCACTTTGGCGGCGGCCTGACTGCGTTTGTCCGGCGGATTGCCGACGTGCCAGTCACCGGTGCCGGCGGACGCCACTTCAACCTGATCCGCCAGCCCTGCGGCGCGCAACTTGTGGCGTAACACGCCTTCAGCCGTGGGCGAACGGCAAATGTTGCCCAGGCACACAAACAGAACGCGCATCAGGCCCCCAGCAGGCGACGAACGCGCTCGAGGTCTTCGACGGTATCGACACCAGTCGGCGGCGCGATCAACGCGTCAGCAACATGAATACGCACGCCGTGCCACAGCGCACGCAGTTGCTCGAGGGATTCAGTGTTTTCCAGCCAGCACGGGCCCCAGCTCACGAAGTCCTGAAGGAACCCGGCGCGGTAGGCATAAATGCCGATATGGCGACGGTACGGCACACCTTCCGGCAGTTGCTCGCGGCTTTTGGCGAAGGCATCGCGTGCCCATGGCAAAGTCGCGCGGCTGAAGGTCAGCGCCAGACCGTTGATGTCGCTGACGACCTTGACCACGTTCGGATTGAACAGGGTTTCCACGTCTTCGATCGGCTCGGCCAGGGTGGCCATGCGCGCTTCGGTGTGTGCGGCCAGGTTGGCAGCGACCTGATCGATCACGCTCGGCGGAATCAGCGGCTCGTCGCCCTGCACGTTGACCACGATCGCGTCAGGCTCAAGGCCCAGTTTCGCCGCGACTTCAGCCAGACGATCGGTGCCGGAATTGTGATCTTCACGGGTCAGCACCACTTCGGCGCCAAAGCCTTTGCAGGCCTCGACGATGCGCGGATCGTCAGTCGCAACGACCACGCGGCTCGCGCTGCTTTTGCTCGCCTGTTCCCAGACGTGCTGGATCATCGGCTTGCCGGCAATGTCCAGCAGCGGTTTGCCGGGCAGACGGGTCGAGGCGTAACGCGACGGGATGACAACGGTGAAGGCGGTGGTCATTTATCCAGACGCTCGTCGGTGGTCAGAGTGCGGGCTTCGCTTTCGAGCATCACCGGAATGCCGTCGCGGATCGGGTACGCCAGGCCGGCACCCTTGCTGATCAGTTCGGTCTTGTCGGCGCTGAGCTTGAGCGGGCCTTTGCAGATCGGGCACGCGAGGATGTCGAGCAATTTGGTGTCCATGAACTTTCCCTGATAAATGAGTTAAGGCAAAAGCCGATCCGGCAGCAGGCGCATCAGCTGTGTGTCGAACCAGGCCACGAAGGCCGGCGACGGCACGGCATCGACCGCCAGATACCACCAGTCGGCAGCAGCGAAGGCACGGCACTTCACCGCGTCCTTTTCGGTCATCACCAACGGCAATGACGGTGTGAAATTCAACGCCTGCACGCTGTATTCAGCGTGGTCGGCAAACGCATGCGGGACTGCGCGCCAGTCTAGCGCTTCGAGGGTATTGAAGAAACGTTGCGGATTGCCGATCCCGGCGACCGCGTGGACGCTCTGACCCGGCGCAAAATGCTCGAGCGACTTGCGCTCGCCACTGCGCAGATTGACCAGCGCGGTCGGCTGCAGATGAAAAGCGAAACCGTCGTCGCGATCTTCGGTGGCACCGTTGAACAATACGCCGTCGACGCTTTGCAGACGTTCGATCGGCTCACGCAACGGCCCCGCCGGCAGGCAGCGCTTGTTGCCGAGACCGCGAGCGGCATCAATCAACACCAGCTCCATATCCCGCGCCAGCCGGTAATGCTGCATGCCGTCATCGGAGAGGATCAGATCCAGCGGTTCACTGGCGAGCAACTCTTTGACGGCGGCGCTGCGATCGGGGTCGATCATCAATGGCACGCCGGTGCGCTGGACGATCAGCAGTGGCTCGTCGCCAGCGATGTCAGCGGTCTGGTCGGCCTCGACGCGCCATGGCAATTGCGGCGGTTTGGCGCCGTAACCACGGCTGACCACGCCGACGCGCAAACCACTGCGCCGACAGTGTTCGATCAACCAGAGAATCATCGGCGTTTTGCCGGTGCCGCCCACGGTGATGTTGCCGACCACGATCAACGGCACCGGCGGCTGATAAATTTCGCCTTGGCCATCGAGAAAACGCTGACGCTTGTTGACCACCACGCGGCGATACAACATTTCCAGCGGCCGCAGCAGCGTCAGGGCCGGGTGCCCCTGATACCACGCGGCGAGCAAGCGATCGGACAGGCTCATCAGGATTTGGGCGCCGCCTCGACCGTGGTCATGCGCAGATGGCTGAAACCGAGCTTGCCGGCCGCGTCCATGGCGGTGATCACGGATTGGTGTTGAGTCTTGCCGTCAGCACTGATCGACAACGGCATATTGGTGTCACCGTTGGATTCTTTCTGCATCGCGTCCATCAACGTCGCCAGATCGTTTTTCGGCAGAATCTTGTTGTTCACCGAAAACACGCCCTCAGCGCTGATGGCCACGTCGATCTGCTTGAGCTGCTGATCTTCGGCGGGCGAGCCGCTGACGGCTTCCGGCAGATCAACGCGCAACTGGGTTTCGCGGGTAAACGTGGTGGTCACGACGAAAAACAGCAGCAGGATAAACACCACGTCGATCAGCGACGCGAGGTTGATGTCGATCGTTTCCCGTGGTTTGCGACGGAATTTCACGCGCGGCCCTCGGCCAGATCGACGTCACGGTCGCCCTGCACCACTTCAACCAGTTTGATCGCTTCCTGCTCCATGCCGACCACCAACTCGTCGATGCGGCGTTGCAGGAACCGGTGGAAGAACACCGCCGGAATACCGACCATCAGGCCCGCTGCCGTGGTGATCAACGCTTTCGAGATACCACCGGCCAATACCGAGGCGTTGGTGGTCATGCCGGAACCGGTGAAGGCACTGAAAATGTCGATCATGCCCAGCACCGTACCCAACAGGCCCAGCAACGGCGACATCGCAGCGATGGTGCCCAGCGCGTTGACGTAGCGTTCGAGCTCGTGGATGACGCGGGCGGCGGCCTCTTCGATGCACTCTTTCATGATCTCGCGACCATGCTTGGAGTTGGCCAGACCGGCGGCGAGGATTTCCCCCAGCGGCGAGTTGGCACGCAGTTCCTTGAGTTTTTCTTTGTTGAGCTGTTTGTCCTTGATCCAGACCCAGACCTGGCCCAACAAATGCTCGGGGGTGACGCGACTGGCGCGCAGGGTCCACAGGCGCTCGGCGACAATCGCCATGGCCGCGATGGAGCTCAGAATGATCGGCAACATCATCCAGCCGCCGGATTTGACCAATTCCCACACAGTGACAGTCCCCTCGAAAAAGTGCGCCACTTTACCATACCGATCCGCGATTAAGACCCGCCGCTCCGACGACCGTGATGTGCCATCCATGCTGGCACCGATCAACGGGCGAGCGCAGGCGGATCGCGCCAGAAACGCCGCTGTTGACGCATCGTCCACGGCGCTTTGAAGCGGCCCAGTTGCAGATGAATGGCGCCCTGCTCGGCGCTGTCGTAGATGCGCAGGCCTTGTTTGCGATAACGCGCCAGCACGGTCGGGTGCGGATGGCCGAAGGCGTTGCCGTGGCCTCGGGAGATAAGCACGGCTTCGGGCTTCAGCGCGTTGAGCAGGGCCATGGATGATGAGCTACGACTGCCATGGTGCGGGGATTGCAGCCATTGCGTTGGCACCGCCAACGGACTGTCGAGCAGAACGCGCTCAGCATGGACATCGATATCGCCGGTCAGCAGCAAACGCTCGCCGTTGGCTTCGATCTGCAATACACAGGAGCGCTGGTTGCTGTCGCGGGCGTCCGCCCACATCCACAGTTGAAAACGCACACCGTCCCACTGCCATTGCTCGCCACTTTCGCAGGCTTCAGCGCTCAATTCGGCAGGCAGGCCCGGCGGATCGCCGCTCAATACACGGACGACTTTCATGCCCCGCGCAATCGCCAGCGCACCGCCGGCATGATCGGCGTCGGCGTGACTGAGCAGCATCACATCAAGATTGTCCACGCTGAGTTTACGCAGGGCTGGCAGCACCACGCGTTCACCGAGATCGAAATCGCCGAAGCGCGGGCCGGCGTCGTAGAGCAGCGTGTGATGGCGGGTTCGGATCAGGATCGCCAGGCCTTGGCCGACATCGAGCTGCCAGACATCGGCCAATCCCTCGTCCAATCGCTCGCGCGGCGGCACCAGCAGAATCAGCAGCAACGGCCAGCCCAGCGGTCGCAGCGGCACCCCGCGTGGCAATAGCAACAGCACGGCACCGAGACTGCCGAGAATCCACACCCAGAACGGTATCGACGGCGCAGTCCACGCAGGCCATTGCCCGGCAATCAGTGCCAGCGCGCGAAACAGCCAATCGATCAAAACTCCGGCCAGCCACAGCAGTCCTTCGCCGACATACGGCACCGGCAACAACACAGTGCCGAGCAGCGCCGGCGGCAACACCACCAGACTGATCCACGGCACCGCGAGCAAATTCGCCAGCGGCCCGCTGAGACTGATCGGCAGGTTCAGCGCCAGCAGCACCGGGCATAAACCGATGGCAATCAACCATTGCGCCCGCGTCCACGTTTGCCACCAACGCCACGCGCCCAAGCGTCCGCCAAAGGTGAAAATCAACACCGCCACCGCCGCAAACGACAGCCACAAACCCGGACGCAAACTGGCAAGCGGTTCCAGCAACAGCACGCCGTTGAACGCCAGCAGCAGCGGCCACCACGCGCCCAGATGACGAAAGCGCAGGCGCCACAACAACACTAATCCGACCATCACGCAGGCGCGCTGCACCGGCACGTCGAAACCAGCGAGCAAGGCGTACCCCAGCGCCGCCGCGAACGCCAATCCGCAGGCCCACGGCAACCATGGCCAGCGCAATGGCCACAGTCCAAAACGCGCGAGCCCGGCGACCAGCAGGTACATAACCGCCGCCAGCAAACCGATGTGCTGCCCGGAAATCACCAGCAAATGCACGGTGCCGGTGTCCTGCAAAATCTGCCAATCCTCACGGCTGAGCCCCGAACCGTCGCCCAGCACCAGCGCCGCCAATGCTCCGGCGCGACCTTGCGCGTTCACTGCCAGCAAGCGCTGACGAATGCTGTCGCGCCAGGCCCAGCGTGCTTCACTCAGGCGCTGGCCATCCTTGATTGTGCCGGTCGCGCCGACACGTTGCGCGAGCAGCCACGCCTCGTGATCGAACGCATCCGGATTGAGCAAACCAACGGGACGCTTGAGTTTGACCGCCAATCGCCAGCGCTCGCCGCTGTTGACCGGCGGCCCGGCGTACCAGGCCAGACGCAGCAGCGACGGCAGTTTTTCGTGTCGCGAGTGCGCATCGGCCAGTTCGAAACGCACCACGCCGTCCGCATTTTGCGGCAAGCCAACCACCCGCCCTTCGAGCCAACGGGTTTCACCGTCGAGATGGGCGGGCAATCGATCATTCAGCGCCCATTGCGCACTGACACAGGCCCAGGTAAAGCCAAACAACCAAAACGCCAACGGATAGCTGCGAAATGGCAGCAACATCAAACCCACCGCCGGCAACACCAGCATCAACCCGACCGGCGGTAATGCCGGTAAAAACATCGGGGCCAGCAGACCGACTGCCAGCGCCATCATCCCTATGCGCATAAGCCCGTCCTTGAGAGTCCCGTTCTTAGGCATAGCGGGTGTTGCGCACTCGCGCCGTCAACAATTGTCACAAAGTCTGAATGGGCGGTTCATCGAATCCAGACATACTTGCCGCCTTAACCGACCGAGAAGCCTTATGCCCCGGCGCTTATTCAAACGTTACATGCCCGACCCGACGAGCATCAGGGAACACAAATCCTTACGCTTTCTCGGTAAGTTGCTGCATGACCCGAACCTCTGGCACCTCAATCGCCACTCGGTCGCGCGGGCGATGGCGGTCGGATTGTTTGCCGCTTTCCTGCCGATTCCGGCGCAGATGCTGGTGGCTGCTGCGCTTGCCGTCATGGTGCGCGGCAATATGCCGATTGCGGTGAGTCTGGTCTGGCTGACCAATCCGATCACCATGCCGGCGGTGTTTTTCTGCACCTATCAAGCCGGGGCGTGGCTGATGGATGTGCCCGCCCGGCATCTGCCCGATGAGTTGACCTGGGAATGGATCAGCGGTGAGTTGTCGACATTGTGGCAGCCGTTTTTGCTGGGATCGGTGGTGGTGGGACTGGTGCTCGGTGCCCTCGCCTACTTTCTGGTGATGATGTATTGGCGTTGGTGGGTGGCGCGGCAGTGGGCACGGCGCAAGAAAAGTCGCAAGTCCTGAATGCAAAACGGCCTCCGCGATGGGAGGCCGTTTTGTTTTGTGCTGTCGGGACTGACGCCTTCGCGAACAAGCCCGCTCCCACATGGGGTCTGCGTCGTGACACAGATCCCGTGTGGGAGCGGGCTTGCTCGCGAAGCGGTAGACGAGGTCTCGGATCAGGTACGCATCCCGCGTCCACTCACCAGCAACCGCGCACAACCGAGGTACAGCACCACCGTCGCCACCAGCATGAAGGTGATGGCGATGCCGATCTTGATGTCCGACACACCGAGAATGCCGTAACGGAAGGCGTTGACCATGTGCAGCACCGGGTTGGCCAGCGATACGGTCTGCCAGAACGGCGGCAGCAAGGTGATCGAGTAGAACACGCCGCCCAGGTAGGTCAGCGGCGTCAGCACGAACGTCGGAATGATCGAAATATCATCGAAGTTGCGCGCGAATACGGCGTTGATAAAGCCCAGCAGCGAGAAGATCGTCGCCGTCAGTACCACCACCAAAATCGTCACGCCGAGGTGATGCACCTGCAAATCGGTGAAGAACATCGACAGAATCGTCACGATCACGCCGACCATCAAACCGCGCAGCACGCCGCCGCAGGTATAACCGATCAGGATCGTGTGCGGCGACACCGGCGAGACCATCAATTCCTCGATGGAGCGCTGGAACTTGCTGCCGAAGAAACTCGACACCACGTTGCCGTAGGAGTTGGTGATCACCGACATCATGATCAGCCCCGGCACGATGTACTGCATGTAGGTGAAGCCGCCCATGTCGCCGATCTGTCGACCGATCAGGTTACCGAAGATCACAAAGTACAAAACCATGGTGATCGCCGGCGGCAGCAGGGTCTGCGGCCAGATCCGCGTGAAGCGTCGGACCTCGCGATAAACGATGGTGTTGAGGGCGACGAGGTTGGGACGTAACTCGGAACTCATACCGCCACCTTCGACAGATTTTTCTCCACCAGGGACACGAACAGCTCCTCAAGGCGATTGGTTTTGTTGCGCAGGCTCAGCACTTCGATGTTCTGCTGCGCTAATTGAGTGAACAACGCCGTGATGCCCATGGATTTATCGACCTGGACTTCCAGGGTATGGCTGTCGATCAACCGCGCGGGGTAGCCGAGCAATTGCGGGGTGACGCTCAAGTCGTTTTTCAGATCGAGCAAGAAGGTTTCCACGTGCAACTGGCCCAGCAGCTGTTTCATGCTGGTGTTCTCGACGATGGTGCCGTGGTCGATAATGCCGATGTTGCGGCACAGCTGCTCAGCCTCCTCCAGATAATGCGTGGTGAGGATGATGGTGATGCCTTTCTGGTTCAGTTCGGTGAGGAACGTCCACATCGAGCGGCGCAACTCGATGTCGACGCCTGCGGTCGGTTCATCGAGGATCAGCAGACGCGGTTCGTGCACCAGCGCGCGGGCGATCATCAAACGGCGTTTCATGCCGCCGGACAGCGAGCGCGACGGCACATCGCGCTTGTCCCACAGGCCCAGTTGCGTCAGGTACTGCTCGGCGCGTTCCTTGGCGATCTTCGCCGGAATGCCGTAGTAACCGGCCTGAGTGACGACGATGTCGAAGGTCTTCTCAAACTGATTGAAGTTGAATTCCTGCGGCACCACGCCGATCGAGCGCTTGAGCTGCGCAGGATTCTTGTCGAGGTCATGACCGAAGATATTCACGCTGCCGCTGGTCTTGTTGACCAGGGTCGAGAGAATGCCGATGGTCGTGGATTTGCCGGCACCGTTGGGGCCGAGCAAGGCGAAAAAGTCACCTTCGGCGACGTCCAGATCGATACCACTCAAGGCCTGGAACCCGTTGCCGTAGGTTTTGGTTAGCTGCCGGATGGACAGAGCGGAACTCATATCTGATTTACGCACCATGGAAGGGAGAAAGGAGACGGCGGCGATGGATCCAACCGCAGCGCAAGTGCGCAATGGTGCTTGCCGCCGCCGTACAAGTACAGTCAAGTGTGTCGATAGTAGGTATTAAGTCAACGCGGTCATAACGGCTTTTTTGTAGGCCGGACGCTGCTTCAGGCGCTCGTACCAGGCTTGCAGGTGTGGTTGCGGGGCGCGTTCGATGGGCATCTCGAACCAGGCATAAATGAAACTGCCCAGTGGAATATCGCCCATGCCGATGTCTTTTCCGGACAGGTACGGTTGGCTGGCCAGCGCGTCGTCGGCCATGCTCAGCAACTCGCTGCATTCCTTGATCGCGGCGTTGATCGCGGGCCAGTCCTGCTTGTCCGCCGGGGTGCGCAAGACGCCCCAGAACACCGTGCGGAACGG
This sequence comes from Pseudomonas sp. P1.31, assembly GCF_001269815.1. NCBI lineage: Bacteria > Pseudomonadati > Pseudomonadota > Gammaproteobacteria > Pseudomonadales > Pseudomonadaceae > Pseudomonas > Pseudomonas sp. P1.31. The sequence goes on from NZ_LHVN01000032.1 coordinate 130,778, forward strand.
CCCGGCAAAACTCGAGGTCGTCCAGTCCATCCACTTGTCTGCGAGGGCGCGGGCTTGCGGATCGGCCGAATACCAAGCGCTGTTCGGCGCATGTTTGCCCAGCAGATAACGCACGATGGCGTTGGATTCCCACAGCACGAAACCGTCGTCTTCAATCACCGGCACGCGCCCGTTCGGATTCATCGCCCGGTACTCCGGCGTGTCGACCACACCGAACGCGCCCCCGGCATCAATCGCCTCGTAAGCCAGACCGAGTTCCTCGGCAGCCCACAATGGCTTCCTGACATTCGATGAGTTTTTCCGTCCCCAGATCTTCAGCATGACCGCCTCTTTTCAAATGAGTGGGCGGCCAGCATACGCCGGATCAGACGCGGCTTACATCGCTGTGCATGTCACCCAACAGTTGTGGCTGCTGATCGCCGAACAGGTGCGGATAGCATTTTTCCAGGTGTTCGAAGAAGAAGGTTTCCGGCACATCGGTGAACTGGCCGTGATCGACCAGGTACTCCATCAACTGCGCGCCATCACGGTTGAACGGGTGGAAAACACTGTCGTTGATGCCGTCGAACTCCAGCGGCGCGACGTTGAACAGTTCGCAGAGTTTCTGGTTGAACGCCGGTGTGGCCTTTACCCAATGATCGTTGAGGAAAAACTCGGTGTAGCCGTGCATGGCGAACATGTCGCTTTTCAGCAATTCGAGCAGACGTGGCGTCGATAAATGATTCTTCACGTCGGCCAGACCGATCCGCGCCGGGATCCCGCAATGCCGCGCGCAACCCGCGAGCAGCGTGGCTTTGGGCACGCAATAACTCTCCCCCGCCGCCAATGCATAGCTGCCACGCAGAGTTTGCGGATCACGGCTGAAGGTGTAAGGGTTGTAGCGCACCGCTTCGCGCACGGCGTAATAAAGATTGATCGCCTGCTCGACCGGGTCGCGGCTGGCACCCCGGTGTCGTTCAGCGAACTCCACCACCGCCGGGTGGTCACTATCGGTGAAGCGGCCGGGACTCAGATATTCGTGCATGACGACAATCTCCTTGATGAAACTGGAGTCTAGCGACAGCTCAAGCACAGAGATAACGACGTTTCGGCCAAACTTGGACGCAAAGACGCGGGATCACCGAACGATTTCCCACACGTGTTGCCCACCAAACCTACGAACACCATCCGGGGTTTCCCACGATTTCAATCACCTTGGTCTGACCACCCGGTTTTGCAGATGCGGTCTAAGCTCTGGAGGGTCGATTTGCCTTGGTTCACGGAGGACTGAAATATGCTGTTGTTGTGGATACTGGTTTTGATTGTCGGCGTGGCGTATATCGCCCACCGGCGTATCGCCCCGCTGCCCGCGTTGGGCATCGTTGCCGTCTACTTATTGGCAATGGGCATTTTCAGTCACGCACCGGGCTGGCTGCTGCTGGTGTTCTGGGTGCTGCTGGCGGTGGTCGCCGCGCCGTTGCTGCTACCTGATCTGCGCCGCAAACATTTCACCGCGCCGCTGTTCAACTGGTTCCAGAAAACCCTGCCGCCGATGTCGCAGACCGAGCGCGACGCGATCGATGCCGGCACCGTGTGGTGGGATGGTGAGCTGTTCAGCGGCCGTCCGGACTGGGACAAACTGCTGGCCTATCCCAAGGTGCACCTGACCGAAGAAGAACAAGCCTTCATCGATGGCCCGACCGAAGAACTGTGCGCGATGGTCACTGACTGGCAGATCGGCCAGTCGATGGACTTGCCGCCGGAAGCCTGGACACACATCAAGGAACACGGTTTTTTTGCCCTGATCATTCCGAAAGAATTTGGCGGTAAAGGCTTCTCGGCTTACGCCCACTCGCAAGTGGCGATGAAACTCGCGACCCGCAGTGGCGACCTCGCCTCCACCGTGATGGTGCCCAACTCCCTCGGCCCGGCCGAATTGTTGCTGCACTACGGCACCGACGAACAACGCAATCACTACCTGCCACGTCTGGCCCGTGGCGACGACATTCCGTGCTTCGCCCTCACCGGCCCGCTCGCCGGTTCCGATGCCGGCGCGATGCCCGACACCGGGATTATCTGCAAAGGTCAGTGGGAAGGTCAGGAAGTCATTGGTCTGCGCCTGAACTGGGAAAAACGCTACATCACCCTCGGCCCGGTGGCGACACTGCTCGGCCTCGCATTCAAAGCCTATGACCCAGAGCACTTGCTCGGCGACAAGGAAGACCTCGGCATCAGCCTGGCGTTGATCCCAACCGACACCGACGGCGTCGAGATCGGCCGTCGTCACCTGCCATTGGGCGCCGCGTTCATGAACGGCCCGAACTCGGGCAAAGACGTGTTCATCCCGCTGGACTTCCTTATCGGCGGTCAAGAGATGCTCGGCAAAGGCTGGATGATGCTGATGAACTGCCTGTCGGTCGGCCGTTCGATTTCGCTGCCAGCGGTGGGTACCGGTGCGGCGAAATTCACCAGTCTGGTCACCGGCCAGTACGCGCAGATTCGTGAGCAGTTCAACGTGCCGCTGTCGGCGTTCGAAGGCATTCAGGAAGCGATGGCGCGCATCGGCGGTAACGCGTGGATGATGGACGCGGCGCGGATGCTCACCGCCAACGCGGTGGATCTCGGCGAGAAGCCTTCAGTACTGTCGGCGATTCTCAAGTACCACCTTACCGAACGCGGCCGCGAATGCATCAGCCACGCCATGGATGTCCACGGCGGCAAGGCGATCATCATGGGCCCTAACAACTACCTCGGGCGCAGCTGGAACGGTGCGCCGATTTTCATCACCGTGGAAGGCGCGAACATTCTCTCGCGCAACCTGATGATCTTCGGTCAGGGCGCGATTCGCTGCCATCCGTTTGTGCTCAAGGAAATGGCCCTCGCCGGTCGTGAGGACAAGGATCAGGCGCTGAAAGAGTTCGACGGCCTGCTGCTCAAGCACATCGGTTTTGCCGTGAGCAACGCCGCCAGCACGCTGGTGCTGAACCTTGGTTTCGGCCACTTCGAACATGCGCCGGGCGACAAGATCAGCCAAGGCTATTTCCGCGCGCTTAACCGTCAGGCAGCGGCGTTCGCGATGCTTGCCGACTTCAGCATGATGCTGCTTGGCGGTGAGCTGAAACGCCGCGAGCGTCTGTCGGCACGACTGGGCGATGTGTTGAGCAACTTGTATCTGGCTTCGGCTGCGCTCAAGCGTTATCACGATCTGGATTCGCCGGCCTACATGGAGCCGCTGTTCCGCTGGGCGATGGAAGAAAGCCTCGGCCAGGCGGAGCGGGCCATGGATGAGTTGCTGCGCAACTTCCCGAACAAAGTCTTCGGTTGCCTGCTGCGCGTCATCGTCTTCCCGTTTGGCCGTCGTCACAAAGGCCCGTCGGACAAACTCGGGGCCGAAGTAGCTGGCGTGATTGGTCGGGCGAAAGGTGATCCGGCGCTGGAAGAACTGCTCGCCGGTTGCTATCGCCCGCAATCGCCGGACGATGCGGTCGGTGCGCTGCAACACGCCAGCGACCTGCTGACGACTGCGCAACCGCTGCATAAAAAGCTGCATGCGTCGCTGAAAAGCGGTCAGGTCAAACCGGTCGCCGGCGAACACGCGATCGATGCGGCACTGGAGGCTGGCGTGTTGCAAGCAGTGGAAGCGCAGAGCTTGCGCGATGCCGAAGCGGCGCGGCGCAAGGTGATTGATGTCGATGATTTCGACAAAGAAGAGCTGAAACAGGCAGAGGGCAAAGTCCGCTGATCCTGAGACCCATGTCCAAGCGGGCGCAGGAGCTTTATACTCCCGCGCCCGTTTTGCTCTTGAGGACTTATCTCGTGTCCAACGTCGTTGCCGATCATCTTGTGTTGCTCGACCACCTGCGCAGTATCCTGGTCGCCGTAGGTGAGGCCGAACAGGTTCCCGAAGAAAGCCATGCCTTGTTTCTGGAGCGTTTCGACGAACTGCTCGCTTCGTTGCCGATCGATCCGATCGAAAGCCAATACCTGGGCCAGGACATCCTGACTCAAGTGATTAGCCGTTATCCGCAAATTGCCCACCTGATCCCGCGGGATCTGCTGTGGTTCTTCGCCGGTGACTGTCTGCATTATCTGGCCGATGAAGAAATCGACTTGTATCAGGCGCTGGAAGAACGTCGTTTCGAAGCTGAACAGAACGATGAACCGTTCGACTGGAATCAGGAAAAGCAGTTGCTGGCGATGTCTGCTCAGGACAGCAAGCACTGATCAAATAGATTGGTTGAAGATCAAAAGATCGCAGCCTTCGGCAGCTCCTACAGGGGAATTACGCAATCCCCTGTAGGAGCTGCCGCAGGCTGCGATCTTTTGCTTTTGCGCTACAACAACCCTTCGCTTTCAGGCAGTTCATACGCCATCGCGGCGTTACTCGCATTGCCCACCTTCCCCGGCTTGCTCAAGGTCGGTTCCTTCTCCAGACACTCCACCAGAAAATCGATAAGCACCCGCAGCTTCGGCGGCAGATACCGCGTCGGCGAATGCAGTAGCCACAGCCCACCGTGATACGAAGCCAGGAACGTCCAGTCCGGCAACACCTGCACCACCAACTTCTGCTCCAACGCATAACGCGCAGTGAAGTACGGCAGGCTGCCAATGCCGATGTGCTGCAACACCGCGCCCAGTCGCACGCCAGTGTGATTGGCGGCATAGCGACCACGCACGCCGACCGTCACTGCTTTGCTGCCCTTCTTGAATTTCCAGCGCGCATCGCTCGGGGTTTCGCCCAGATAAATACAGCTGTGATTGAGAAGGTCATGCGGATGTGTGGGTGTGCCGTGTTCGGCGAGGTATTGCGGCGTGGCGCAGAGCATATGGTCGATGGTCAGTAATTGACGTCCGACCAACCCCGCCGGCGGCCGATCGGTGATGCGGATGGCCAGATCAACATGATCATCGATCAGATCGACCTGCCGATCCTCCAGCAATAACTCGACATCGACTTTGGGATAGCGCCGCAGAAACTCCGGCATGTGCGGATGAATCACAAAACGCCCCACCGCTTTCGGCACGCTGACGCGCACCAGCCCTTCCGCTTCGTGGGTGAACTGGCCGCTGATTTCCATCACCGACTTGGCCGCGCTGACCATCTCCTGACAGCGCTTGAACACCTCTTCGCCGCCATCGCTCAAGCGCAGTTTGCGCGTGGTGCGCTGCAACAAGCGCGTGGCCAAGGCTTTCTCCAACCGCGAGATGCTGCGACTGACCGCCGACGGCGAAGAGCCCAGTTGGCGAGCCGCTTCAGAGAAGCTGCCGGTCTCCACGACCTTGACGAAAATCGCCATTTCACCGAGCAGCGGTAGCGGCAGATTGATGCTCACAGCGCACAAGTCCTTTGATGTTTGGATGGATTATCACGTTATTGCACGATTCATATAATAAAAACAGAACTTTAATAAGGCCTGAAACATGACGCTTCGCCTGTTTTTCCACAGTGATGACCTCAAGGCCAACGTGGAAGTCCTCGACTGCACACCCCACGAAAACGAATATGCCGTGGTGCTCCGTGCCACCCTGTTTCACCCGCAGGGCGGTGGTCAGCCTTGCGATACTGGCTGGATCGGCGAAAGCCAGGTGCTGCGTGTGGTGCAGGAGCCAGAGCGCATCGTGCATTTCGTTGATCGCCCGGTAGCGCTCGGCATGACTTGTATCCGCGTCGACGAAGATCGCCGTCGTTTCAACACACGCATGCATTCGGCCGGTCACCTGATCGGCCATTTCATTCAAGCCATGGGCTGGACACCGATCAAGGCGCATCACTGGCCGGACGAAGGCCGAGTGCAATTCAAGCCGAGCGATGTCGCTCAGGAAGTCGATGCCGAGACCGTTCAATACGGCGTCGGCCAGTGGATCGAACACGATCTGCCACGCCTCACTTCGCTGCGCGAAGGCGCGCGGGAAATCAGTTTCGGTGAGCTGCCAGCCTACGGTTGCGGCGGCACCCATGTACGTAGCCTGAAGGATCTGGGCACAGTCACGATCGCGTCCCTCTCGCAGAAGAAGGGCACGCTGTCCGTCCACTACAGCGTGGATTGAGCATTTCGGGCGCTGCCGCCACGCAGCGCCCGACGCCGTGGAACCGCACTCGCCGGTTCCGTTGACTATCGATAGATGGACCTAAAATAAAATGATGCTAGACGTCGAGCGTCTCGATGAGACGTGCATAAAAAAACTGGCCAACGAAGAAGTCCTCGCCATCCGCGTCAAAGGCTTTTTGCCCAAGCCGCTGGCGATCGAAATTGGCGACAAGATTCTCGCCCCGGGCTATGAGGGCTACATCAACGCGCCGAGTATCGGCCGAATCGGCATGGCGTTTTACGAGGCAGAAAATCAGCCGATGCTGATCGAGGACTACTTCGAACTCGCCACCCGCAACATCGCCGAACTACGCCATCGCTGCGCGCCCTACTCCTCGCCGGTCGACACGCTGCGCTGCATGCTCGACGAATCCTGGCCGGCCGGTGCGCATCTGGAAAACCTCTACGGACGCAAAATGTACGTCGGCCTGTCGCGCGTGGTGAAGCCCGGCGTGTGCTTTCTCGCCCACCACGACATTTTCGCCAAGGACGCCCCGGACAGTTTTCAGGCGCGCAGCCTCGATGCGCAATTCGCCTGCAACGTGTACCTGAACATGCCCACCGAGGGTGGCGCATTGCAGATGTGGGACGACGACATCACGCCGGATCAGTTCGACGAAATGCGCGGCGACAGCTACGGCATCGACCCGGCGCTGTTAGGCCGCCCAGCCCTTGAGGTACGCCCCGAACCCGGCGATTTCATCATGTTCAATTCGCGCTGCATGCACTCGGTGACCCCGGGCGTGGCCGATCCGCGTTTGAGCCTTTCCTTCTTTGTCGGCTATCGCGGCAATGCTTCACCCCTGACTTTCTGGAGCTGAGATGTATTCGAATTACCTGGGCGAGTTTCTGGCGCTGGCCACCATTCACTTCCTTGCCGTGGTCGCTCCCGGCCCTGATTTCGCGGTGACCATCCGCCAGAGCGTGCGCTTCGGGCGACTGGTGGGAATCTGCACAGCGCTGGGCATCGGTGCGGGAATTTCCGTGCACGTGCTGTACACATTGCTTGGGGTCGGCGCGCTGATGCACACCACGCCGTGGTTGCTGACCGTGGCCAAAGTGGTTGGCGGTGCTTACATTTTGTACCTCGGTGTCAGTCTGATACGCAGCAAACCGAAGACAGCACTGGAAGGGGAAAAAACGGCTGAGGAGCCACTGGTGGAACAGTCTTTGTTCAAAGCGTTCAGCACCGGTTTTCTGACCAATGCGACCAATCCCAAAGCAACCCTGTTTTTCCTGGCGATCTTCACCACGATCATCAGCGCCAGCACGCCCCTGCAAATCCAGGCCTTCTATGGTTTGTGGATGTGTTTTGTAAACGCGCTGTGGTTTGTCATCGTCGCGCTGTTCTTCTCCAGCAACAAAGTGCGCGTACTGTTTATGCGCATGGGCCACTGGTTCGAACGCAGCATGGGGGTGATTTTGATTCTGTTCGCCGGGCGCTTGATGCTCTCCATGTAATGCAAAAAAAGTCCCGGCGATGCCTGCCGGGACTTTTTCATTTGTGCGCCTCTTTTGCAGTTCTGTGCGACACATCCCGTTTAGAGCCTCCCACGGCAGGTGCTTGCAGTGTTAGTTTGCGAAATGTTTCTGACACACCCGTCGGCAACATCTCATTAACCGCCTGCAAAGGAATGCCTCCGTAATGGACTTTTCCCTCAAGCAACTGGCCGCCGCTACCCTGATGCTGGCCAGCCTCGCCTCGTTCACCACCGCCGCTCAAGCCAACATCACCCCAGAGCAGAGCGCGGTCATCCTGAAATCCTTCGACGCCAAAACCGTCACGGATTTTCGCGAGTTTCTGGGCAGTCTGGCCAAAAGCGATATCGCTAAAACCGACAACCTCGGCCCGGCCATCAGCGCTTTCCTCGACAACAAAACCCTGAACGCTGAGCAGCAGAACGAGATTCATCGTCTGTTAGGCATTTACACCCGCGTGAAGTACGGCAAAGCCGCGCTGGAAACCCTGCGCGAACTGGTCGAGATTCCGACCTTCCAGAAGGAAGGTGTAGCACAGCACGACAACCCTGAGTTCATCAAGATCGCCGCCAAGATCAAAAGCCTGGCCGAGTCTTTCAACCTGAATTTCCGCAACGTCGATAACCGCGTTTACGAGATTTCGCTGGAAGGCCAGGGCGATGAAGTCGTCGGCATTCACGCGCACGCCGACGTGGTGCCGGTTACCCCGGAAAACTGGGTGCTCAAGGACGGCACCAAACTCGATCCGTTCAAGGTCACGCTGATTGGCGATCGCATGTACGGTCGCGGCACCGAGGATGACAAGAACGGCATCGTCGTCGCGATGTACGCGATGAAGGTCATCAAAGAAGAAAAGCTGCCACTGGCACGCAACTTCAAGCTGCTGGTCGACACCACCGAAGAGACCACCGGTGACGCGATCCCTTACTACTTCGAACACAACCCGACGCCGGCCTACAACATGGCGCTGGATGGCGGTTACCCGGTGGTAATTGCCGAGAAAGGTTACGGCACCGTGATGGCCAACTTCGCCAAGCGCAAAGCTGAAGGCAAAGGCGCCGAAATCACTTCGATGACCGGCGGCCTGGCGACCAACCAGATTCCATCGGCCTCCGTCGTGACGTTGGTGACGGACAAACCTGCCGAACTGGCGGCGAGTCTGCAAAAGGCCGGCAATGAGTTCGCCAAAAACAACGGCGGCAACTTCGAAGTGGCGGCCAAGGTTGATGGCAAAGACGTCAAACTGACGGTGACCGGTGTTTCTGCGCACTCCTCCGAGCCGGAATCGGGTGTGAACCCGGTGGCGCGCATGTTGGTGTTCATCAATAGCCTGAACGGCAAAGTCGCCCTCAAGCACAACCAGTTCACCGACGCAGCCCGCTACGCCGCCGACAATTGGGGCCTGGATTATCTGGGCAACACCTTGAAAGTCGGTTTCGCCGACAGCTTCATGGGCCCGCTGACCACTTCTTTGACCTACGTTGGTGAGAACGACAAAGCCTTCAAACTGGCAGTCAATCTGCGCGTGCCGAAGGGCAAATCGCCAGAAAAACTCAAGGCTGAAATTGCTGACAAGCTGAGCGCGTGGACGAAGAAAACCCACGTTGCCGTGACCTTCGATTACTCGATCGCCGAGCCGATGTACCGCAACCCGGAAGGCGAATGGGTCAAGGCGCTGCTGGCAGTGTCGACGGAAAACCTTGGCATGAAGCACGAGTTCGGCACCTCTGCCGGCGCGACGTCGGTGCATGAATTGCCGAATGGCGTGCAGTTTGGTCTGGCGCGTCCCGAGGTGAAATACACCGGGCACACCGATGGCGAATTCAAGACTGTTGACCAGTTCTTGCTGGATCTGCAGATCGTCACCGAAATGATGGGGCGCATCGGGCAACTGCCGAAGCTGTAACGGAAACAAAAAAAGGACCGTAAAGGTCCTTTTTTATGGGCGACGATAAATCGCGCACAAACAAAAACGCCGATCATCACTGATCGGCGTTTTTGTTGAATATGGAGCGGGAAACGAGACTCGAACTCGCGACCCCGACCTTGGCAAGGTCGTGCTCTACCAACTGAGCTATTCCCGCAATGGCGTCCCCTAGGGGACTCGAACCCCTGTTACCGCCGTGAAAGGGCGGTGTCCTAGGCCACTAGACGAAGGGGACACAGGCTACAACTTTCACTAATAAAAACGCCGCTCACTGAGCGGCGTTTCTAGAATTTGGAGCGGGAAACGAGACTCGAACTCGCGACCCCGACCTTGGCAAGGTCGTGCTCTACCAACTGAGCTATTCCCGCAAATGGCGTCCCCTAGGGGACTCGAACCCCTGTTACCGCCGTGAAAGGGCGGTGTCCTAGGCCACTAGACGAAGGGGACACGCTACCCGGAACACATGGTGTGTGTTTCGGTGTCCAGATCCGCATCCGAAGACTTGGTTCTGGTTTCACTCAGCACCGCCCGAAAGCACTGCTGTTTAAAAATGGAGCGGGAAACGAGACTCGAACTCGCGACCCCGACCTTGGCAAGGTCGTGCTCTACCAACTGAGCTATTCCCGCAATGGCGTCCCCTAGGGGACTCGAACCCCTGTTACCGCCGTGAAAGGGCGGTGTCCTAGGCCACTAGACGAAGGGGACACGCTACAACTTCACTCCCTACCGCGTTTCGCTGTGTGCTTTACGCTGTAAGTGGCGCGCATTCTATGGATGGATTAAGGGGTCGTCAACCCCTTGATATAAATTTATTTAAATCAATGACTTCGACCTGCTTTACCAAGTCAATCAGGCTTTTCCGTCGCCCGACGATTGACGCCTATATTCCGCCACACGCCAAGGCGTTATAGTCCACCGCACAGTGATGGCCATATGCGCTTACCGCGCCAGCATTCATCTAAGCAGTGCGTGGCCGATATAGACAGAAGCTACCGATCCAACGTGTCGAGCAGCGGCAGCCAGCTGAATGCCGAGCCACTGAACTCGCAAGTGAACCCTATAAAGAGGTCTTACCGGTGACACCACTCATGATCACCCTGCTAGTCGTAGCCGGGATCGCAATTCTGATCGCCATTGGCTACATGAACCATGTGGTGGAAAACAACAAACTGGAGAAGGCCCGCACCAAGGTCGAACTCAACGACCGCCTGCGCCGCTGCGGCGAACTGACCGAGACCTTTCCCGGCCAGTTCATGACCCCTGCGCTGAAACTGTTGCTGACCCGACTGGAACTCAACGTCTGCCAGCGCCTGCTCAACCTGGAAAAAACCAGCGCCACCACCAAAGCGCGCATCAGCGAACTCAGCGCATTGGTCGCCCAGGGCGAATCGATCCCGGTCAACAACCCGCCGGCACCGATCCTGACCGAAGCCAAAGCCAAAGACGTGCGCTTCCTGCTCGAAGCCCTGCACGGCCAAATCACCCGCGCCGCCCACGACGGCTTCCTGCCACCGAACGAAGCCAAACAGTGGATCCGCGAAGTCCGCCACATCCTCGTACTGCTGCACATCGAATTCTTCAACAACCTCGGCCAACAATCCCTGCAACAAAACCAACCCGGCCAAGCCCGCCTCGCCTTCGAACGCGGCGTGCAATACCTGCGCAAACAACAAGACCCGCAGGCCTACGCCGAACAACTGCAATACCTGGAAAAACTGCTGGCCCGCGCCAACGCCCAGGTCATGGACAAAATTGCACCGGTCGAAGGCGAAGAGAACCAACTGACCACAGGTTTGAAAGATGTAGAGGCGGATGCGGACTGGAAGAAGAAAGTGATTTACGACTGATTGAAGAAGTAGCGAGAGAAGCCACCGGGAGGTGGCTTTTTTGTGGGTGATGGATGGGAATTGGGTGGTGGGAGATCGCCATCGCTAGCAGGCTAGCTTTCACAGTTGGATGGTGTTGGATCAGACAGAGCATGGTTGGCTGTCAGGCCGCCTTCGCGAGCAAGCTCTGCTCCTACAAAATCAAAAGCAAGATCAAAAGATCGCAGCCTTCGGCAGCTCCTACACAGGATGAGCGCAAGCTCGGCTGCGGCTTTTGATCTTGCCGTGCTGGCCCCTTCGGAAGGCTGAGTGGAGGGATTTATCCGGGGGTAGGAGCGCAGCGACGTTTGGCGCAGCCAAACACATCGAGAGGAGGTGCAGCGAAGCAAACCGGAGGCGATGCCCCCGGATGAATCCCGTAACGAAGGAACCCCGAGCCCCAGCGAGCGGGCCGAACGCCGGGGCCCAGACCTTTGCTTCCTTTGGGGCGTCTGCCAAAGGGAGTCGCTGTAAGAGCGAAACCGCCAGCCGCAACCCCCGAAGAACCGGATATACACCCAAAACCCCAAGAACATGGTCGGCCCAAAGGCCGCCAAGCCACACCAAAAGCGTCAAAGCCGAAAATGCCCAACCATCCCCCGCAACCCAACCCCCAACTGCGCCAACTCCACACTAGAAGCCGCATTCCCCCGCATAGCCAACGAAGATTGATCCGCACTCGCACGAATACTCGTCACACTGCGATTAATCTCCTCCGCCACCGAACTCTGCTCCTCCGCCGCCGCCGCAATCTGCTGATTCATCTGCTGAATCAACGACACAGCCGCCGCAATACTCCCCAGCGCACTCTCCGTCTGCAGCGCATCACTCACCGCCAGCTTCACCAACTCACCACTGCTCTGAATCTGCTGCACCGATGAATGCGCGGCCGCCCGCAACGCACTGACCAAGCGCTCAATCTCCTCGGTCGACTGCTGCGTACGCCGCGCCAACGCACGCACCTCATCCGCGACCACCGCAAAACCCCTGCCCTGCTCCCCGGCGCGCGCCGCCTCGATCGCCGCGTTCAACGCCAACAGATTGGTCTGCTCGGCCACGCTCTTGATCACCCCCAGCACCGTGCCGATATTCTGAATCTCGGCACTCAGGCTCTCGATGCTGGAACTCGCCGATGTTGCCGAATCCGCCAACTGCTCGATCCGCGCCATGCTCTGCCGCACCACCCGCTGACCACTTTCGACCTTGCTGTCCGCCGTCTGCGCCGCCAACGCCGCCTCTTCGGCATTGCGCGCAACATCATGCACCGTCGCCGTCATCTGATTCATCGCGGTGGCAACCTGCTCGGTTTCCTCCTTCTGACTGCTGACCTCAAGATTGGTCTGCTCAGTCACCGCCGATAGCGATTGCGCCGAACTCGCCAACTGCTCGATACCCGCCTGCAACCCGCTGACAATCGTGCTCAACCCCGCGCCCATCTGCTGCATCGCCAGCATCAACTGGCCAATTTCATCACGACGCGTCACCGGCACTGTCGCACTCAAATCCCCCGCCGCAATCTGCTGCGCCACCTGAATCACACTGCGCAACGGCGCAACGATCAATCGCGTAATCACCCACGCCGCAATCAACCCGACCAACAGCGCCAACGCCGACGAAGCAATAATCAGCAGCGAATTCTCCTTCAGCTCAGCCTGCATCGCGCCGTCTTCAGCGACGTACGCCTGATTGACCCGTTCCACCACTTGCGCGGCCCGCTGATGCAATTGGCCGTAGACGGTTTTTTCCTGCGCCAACAACCCGGTGTACTCCGCCAGCTTCTCGTTGAAACCGGCGATGTGCCCCGATACTTCATTGAGCACCGTCAGATAACCCTCGTCCTTGACCGTCGACTTCAGCGCCTCGGCCTGCGCCTGAGCCTGCGCGGCCTGCTCGATATTGCCTTTGTCGGCGCCGTCAGCATCGCCCTTGCGACTTTGATCCAGACGAACCCGCGCCTCGTTCATCGCCTGCAACATCAGCCGCGACACCTGACTGACCTGACTGGCTTGCTCGATGAATTGCGCACCGTCCTTGCCCTCGGACTCTTTCAGGGTATAGGCGCCGTCGTCCGCCAACCCGGCCTGCAACACATCAAGGTTATTGGCGACGCTGGACACCGACCAACTGGCCATCTCCAGTGCCAGATCCTTGGTCTGGGTCAGCGAAACAAATTCATCGAAGGCCTTGCGATAGGCCTCCAGCGATTGCACGACATCGTTCATCACCGGCACGTTGGCCGCTGATTGCGCCTTGAGCGCGTTGGATTGAGCAATCAGCCCATCGACGCCTTCACGCAAGGCATCGGCGGTTTTCGGATTGCCGCGCAGCGCATATTCCTGCTCCAGCAGCCGCACATCGAGCAGACCGCTATTGAGCGATGACATCTGTTTGAGCCCATCAAAACGCTGACTGATGGTTTGCAGAGACCAGACGCCAATCGCCGCGACAAGCGCGGTCAACAGCAGCACCAGTGCAAATCCGATACCCAGTTTTTTTGCCATACCGAGGTTGGCAAAACGTCCTTGCACGGCCGAAATCATTGCGCTTAATCCCCTGCCAAAGTCTGTGAACGCAGAGTCGCAACGGCCAACAGGCAGCACAAGTCTCTGGCGTCGGAATAATGGCAAAAAGCTACGTCCGCGTCGTTTTCAGAACACTCGAGGTCGATCCGCACAAGTGTTGCGAAAAAACTGCCGCGCGCGCGGATCACAGGCATGCGCCACATTGATCCGCTGCCAATCGCTGCTTTCGCCACTCGGACTGAACACACTGGACGCCGACAGCAACACACCACTGAGCTGAGCCTGGCGGCACAACCGAACATCATCGGTCTGCGGCGCCCGCGCCCAAATGAACAATCCGCCCGTAGGCTTGCCGAACACTTCCCAATCGGCGTCTTCCAGCAACTGCAATGCGGCGGTGCGATCGGTATTCAGGCGCTGACGCTGGCGCTGCACCAGTTTTCGATAAGCGCCGCTGGCCATGAGGCTTGCCACAACCGCCTCACTGAAGCTCGAGGCGCCCATGCTGCTGATCATCTTCACTTGCGCCAGACGGGCAATCACTTCAGGTTCGGCGAGGACGAAACCGACCCGTAATGAACTGCTAAGGGTTTTCGAAAAACTGCCGACGTAAATCACCCGGTCATCCAGCGCCGCCAGCCGGGTACCGTTACCACTGTGTAGATCGGCGTAGACATCGTCTTCGATCAGGCGGACATCATGCAGCCTGCACAAGTACAAAACCTGCTGAGCCGCGGCCGCTGTCAGGCTGGTACCCGTGGGATTGTGGTGATGACTGTTGATGAACATCGCCACCGGGCGAAATTCACCCAGCAATCTTTCAAGCGCGTCGAGATCAGGCCCGGTCGGCGTGCGGCGCACCTCGATCATGTTCACTCCGTTCAAGCGCAGCAGATTGAACAGTGGCGCGTATCCGGGTGTTTCCACGACCACGCAATCTCCCGCTTGCAACAGGGTGCGCACGATCAAATCCAGTGCATGGCTGGCACCCGCCGTGGTGAGCAATTGCTCTGCAGGCGCATCGATATTGAATATTTTCAGGCGTTTGACGATCTGCTCGCGTAGCGCCGGAAGGCCTGCCGCGCTGCTGTAGTTGAACAGGCTGGCCATGTCCGTGCGGGCAACCTCGCGGATCGCATAGCTCAAGTCATCGGACTCGCGCCAACTCTCGGGCAAGCCGCCGCTGCCCAGCTTCAATCCGCCAGCAGCGCCGTAGAAGCCGCTGCAACCAGCCTCGCCCTCGCCCTGTCCGCACAGCGTCTTGGGTGATGCGGCCACCATGAACCCCGTGCCTTGGCATGAAGCCAGAATCCCCTGCGCGACCAGCCGCTCGCAGGCCTCGGTCACACAGGACTGGCTGAGCAAGTTGCCCCGGGCAATTTGCCGAACCGAGGGCAAACGAGTGGCGGGCGCGACGCCACTCTGCGCGACCCACTCCGTCATTCCATCAACGATTTGCTGCACCACTGGCACCAATGCCTGTCGGTCGATTCTCAATTCCATGAGCGCACAAACTCCTGTCCGTTTTGCTGGCCGCAGTAAATCACAGCCGCCGTCAGGAGGCTGTGCGACAAAGCCGACAAAAGCGCTCGATCTAACTATTTGATACACATTGCTGGGTGAGGGAGCAGGTTCAGAACGCGGTCACACCGCCATCTACTGCCAGCGAATGACCGGTGGTGAACGCCGCACCGTCGCTGCACAGGTACAACACCGCGCTGGCGATTTCTTCGACCTTGCCGATGCGGCCGACCGGGTGCATGGCGTTGGCAAACTCGCCTTTCTTCGGGTCGGCCTCGTAGGCGCGACGGAACATGTCGGTGTCGATCACCGCCGGGCACACGGCGTTGACGCGGATTTTCTTCTTGGCGTATTCGATGGCCGCCGATTTGGTCAGGCCGATCACTGCGTGTTTCGACGCCGCATAGATGCTCATCTTCGGCGCTGCGCCAAGACCGGCGACCGAAGCGGTGTTGACGATCGCCCCGCCGCCCTGTGCCAGCAGCAATGGCAACTGGTACTTCATGCACAGCCAGACGCCTTTGACATTGACGCCGATGATCGCGTCGAACTCGTCCATCGAGCCCTCAGCCAGCTTGCCCTTCTCGATTTCGATCCCGGCATTGTTGAAGGCATAGTCGAGACGGCCGTAGGTATTGATCACCTCGTCCATCAGATTTTTCACTTCGCTCTCGACGGTCACGTTACAGCGGACGAAGGTCGCTTCGCCGCCGGCTGTACGAATCAGCGCCACGGTGCCCTCGCCCCCTGCGGAATCCAGATCGGCGACCACCACTTTCAAGCCTTCGGCGGCGAATGCCTGGGCGGTCGCACGGCCGATGCCGTTGGCCGCGCCTGTGACTACGACAACCTGACCGGAAAACGTCATGCTCATTGTTATGTCCTCGAACGCATAGATGCAGGGGGAATGCTTAGCGTTGCAGCATAGCCACAGCGGTTGGCCGGGCGTCAGCACTATCCAGTGGCTGTTTAGGCGCCCATGCGTTGCAGTGATAAAACCGGCCCGGTGATCATCACTGCACTGGATCGACGTGCATTCGCCGCATCAGCCAACCTTGCGGCATCGGCCATGAAGGTCTATCAACAAGGCTTCATTCCGTTCGAGTGCCTGCCATGACCAACCAGACCAATCGCCAGTTCCTGCTCGCCAAACGCCCGGTGGGCGCAGCCACCCGCGAGACTTTCACCTATCAGGAAGTACCGGTCGGCGAGCCGGCGGCGGGCCAGATTCTGATCAAGAACGAATACCTGTCCCTCGACCCGGCCATGCGTGGCTGGATGAACGAGGGCAAGTCCTACATCCCACCGGTCGGCATCGGTGAAGTCATGCGCGCATTGGGCGTGGGAAAAGTCGTCGCCTCGAATAATCCGGGATTTGCCGTCGGCGACTACGTTAACGGTGCCATTGGCGTGCAGGATTATTTCCTCGGCGAGCCACGAGGTTTCTACAAAGTCGATCCGAAACTGGCCCCGCTGCCGGTGTATCTGTCAGCGCTGGGCATGACCGGCATGACCGCCTACTTCGCTTTGCTGGACGTCGGCGCGCCGAAAGCGGGCGACACCGTGGTGTTGTCCGGCGCGGCCGGCGCGGTGGGCAGCATTGCCGGGCAGATCGCCAAGATCAAAGGTTGCCGCGTGGTGGGCATCGCCGGTGGCGCCGACAAGTGCAAATTCCTCATTGATGAGCTGGGTTTCGACGGCGCCATCGATTACAAAAACGAAGACGTGATCGCCGGGCTCAAACGCGAATGCCCGAAAGGCGTGGACGTGTATTTCGATAACGTTGGCGGTGACATTCTCGACGCGGTACTGAGCCGTTTGAATCTGAAAGCGCGGGTGGTGATTTGCGGCGCGATCAGCCAGTACAACAATAAAGAGGCGGTCAAAGGCCCGGCCAATTACCTGTCGCTGCTGGTCAACCGCGCGCGGATGGAAGGTTTTGTGGTGATGGATTACGCGGCGCAGTACGCCAGCGCGGCGCAGGAAATGGCCGGCTGGATGGCCAAGGGGCAGCTCAAGAGCAAGGAAGATATCGTCGAAGGTCTGGAGACGTTTCCGGAGACGCTGATGAAATTGTTCAGCGGCGAGAACTTTGGCAAGTTGGTGTTGAAGGTTTAAAGCAGAAGATCAAAAGATCGCAGCGTGCCGCAGCTCCTACAGGTGTTCACATAGCCCTGTAGGAGCTGCCGAAGGCTGCGATCTTTTAGGCGATTTCGGCGACTACCGAAGCCAATGCCTGAGCCGGATCCGCCGCCTGGCTGATCGGACGGCCAATCACCAGATAATCCGAACCGGCATCCAGCGCCTGACGCGGGGTCAGAATGCGGCGCTGATCGTCTTGCGCGCTGCCCGCCGGGCGAATCCCCGGGGTCACCAGTTGCAGCGACGGGTGCGCGGTTTTCAGTGCGGTGGCTTCCAGCGCCGAGCACACCAGACCGTCCATGCCAGCCTTCTCGGCCAGTGCAGCCAGACGCAGCACTTGCTCTTGTGGCTCGATGTCCAGACCGATACCGGCCAAATCTTCTCGCTCCATCGAAGTCAGCACGGTCACGCCGATCAGCAACGGTTGCGGGCCCGTGCGCTTGTCGAGCACTTCACGGCAAGCAGCCATCATGCGCATACCGCCGGAGCAGTGAACGTTGACCATCCACACGCCCATCTCGGCAGCGGCTTTCACGGCCATCGCGGTGGTGTTGGGAATGTCGTGGAATTTCAGGTCGAGGAATACCTCAAAACCCTTGTCACGCAGGGTGCCGACGATTTCTGCGGCGCAGCTGGTGAACAATTCCTTGCCCACTTTGACCCGGC
Organism: Pseudomonas sp. P1.31; assembly: GCF_001269815.1. Lineage (NCBI taxonomy): Bacteria > Pseudomonadati > Pseudomonadota > Gammaproteobacteria > Pseudomonadales > Pseudomonadaceae > Pseudomonas > Pseudomonas sp. P1.31. Next base: position 148,968 of record NZ_LHVN01000032.1, read on the forward strand.
ACAGTTTCGGGTCCAACTGGTCGGCCAGCTTCAGTGCGGCGTCACGGGTGGGAAAATCCAGGGCGACGATGATAGGAGTCTGGCAGGCGGACATGAATGGGCTCTCAGGCAGGACGAAATCGGCGCGCATTGTAGCGGAACCGGCGGCGGCGCGGCACCCGATGATCGGTAAATCGTCGCGCCAACCGTGATCAGCATAGCGCTCGCTGCTATTGTGTCGACTCCGATACACAGCCGACACGCCAGCAACAAGCACCCGCGCTAGCCTCGCCAGCCGCAACACGTCCTTACATCAGCACTTCCCGCCTCACGGCCGGACGCCTATGCTGAAACCACTACCTCGCAGCCCATCTTTGTGGTTGGCGGCCTACCTGGCAGACGAACAGCCTCATGCACAACACCCAAATGACCGCGACTGATGAGCCCAAAGACGACAAACGCTGGAGCATTCGCGCGCTGATCGTCGACGACGATGTGCCGATCCGCGAGCTGATGATCGACTACCTTGCGCGTTTCAATATCCACGCCAGCGGTGTGACCGATGGCGCGGCGATGCGTTTGGCGATGCAGGCCGAACATTTCGACGTGGTGGTGCTCGACCTGATGCTGCCCGGCGAAGACGGTTTGTCGCTGTGCCGCTGGCTGCGCAGCGAATCGGACATCCCGATCCTGATGCTCACCGCGCGCTGCGAGCCGACCGACCGCATCATCGGCCTCGAACTCGGCGCTGATGACTACATGGCCAAGCCGTTCGAACCGCGCGAACTGGTGGCGCGCATTCAGACGATTCTGCGCCGCGTGCGCGACGACCGTACCGAACAGCGTGCGAATATTCGCTTCGACAACTGGCGCCTGAACAGCGTCCTGCGCCAGTTGATCGCCGATGACGGCCTCGTGGTGCCGCTGTCCAACGCCGAATTCCGCTTGCTCTGGGTGTTTATCGAACGCCCGCGCCGGGTGCTCAGCCGCGAACAACTGCTCGATGCCGCGCGCGGTCGCTCGATCGAAGCGTTCGACCGCAGCATCGATTTGCTGGTGTCACGCTTGCGACAGAAACTCGGCGACGATCCGAAAGCCCCGCAGTTGATCAAAACCGTGCGCGGTGAGGGTTACCTGTTCGACGCGCGGGACATCGGCTGATGCGAGCGCGCTTCGACACGCTGTTCGGCCGCCTGTTTGGCATGCTGTTCGTGGCGATCGTCCTGGCGCACTTGCTGGCGTTTGCCTGGTTCCACCACTACGGCCCGCCTCCTCCGCCGCCACCGCCGGAATTTTCCGAGGGCGTCGACGGCCCGCGTCCGCCGATGGATCCGCGCTTCGAACCGCGTCCACCGCGCCCATGGTTTGGCGGGCCGTTGGTGCCGCTGACGTTTCAGTTCATTTCGCTGATGATCGCCGCATGGTACGGCGCCAAACTGCTGACCCGACCGATCCAGCGCCTGAGCGACGCCGCCGAACGCCTCAGCGAAAACCTCGACAGCCCGCCGCTCGACGAATCAGGCCCGAAAGAAGCCCGGCAAGCGGCGCACACCTTCAACCTGATGCAACAGCGCATCCGCGAACAGGTGCAGCAACGCGCGCGCATGCTCGGCGCCGTTTCCCACGACCTGCGCACGCCGCTGTCACGCCTGAAACTGCGCCTGGAAAACATCAGCGATGAAAAGCTGCAAGGCCAGATGCGTCAGGATCTCGACGACATGATCGGCATGCTCGACGCCACCCTCACCTACCTGCACGAACAGCGCACCAGCGAAGCCCTGCAACTGATGGACGTGCAGGCGCTGGTCGAATCGTTGTGCGAAAACGCCCAGGATCAGGGCGCCGACGTGCAGGTCAGCGGCCATTGCGCGCCGCTGCCCGTGCAACCGATGGCGCTGCGCTCATGCCTTAACAACCTGATGGACAACGCGCTGCGCTATGCCGGGCAGGCGCGGATCGAACTGGAGGATCAGCGTGAACAACTGCTGATTCGCGTGATCGACCACGGCCCGGGCATCGCCGCCGACAAACGTGAAGCGGTGTTTGAGCCGTTCTACCGACTGGAAGGCTCACGCAACCGCAACTCCGGCGGCGTCGGCCTCGGCATGACCATCGCCCGCGAAGCCGCGCAGCGTCTGGGCGGACAGCTGAATCTGGAAGAAACCCCGGGCGGCGGCCTCACCGCCATCATCCGCCTGCCCCGCCCCTGAAACCACCATCATCCCCTTGTAGGAGTGAGCCTGCTCGCGAAAGCGGCGTGTCAGCCAGCAATGATTTGACTGACCCACTGCATTCGCGAGCAAGCCCGCTCCCAAAGGGTTTAGTGATGTTCTTTTGATCTGTGTACCACCCGGTACAAATCGCACATACCCCCGACAACTTGCGCCCCGACGCTGCATAAGCCGGTACACCCACCGGTTTTCATTCCAGGGAGTGAGTCCAATGATCGGTAGCGTCAGCAACTACACGAGCTATACCAGCACCAGCAACACCACACGGAACGCCCGCAGTCAGGAACTGCAAAAAGAACTGTTCGCCAAACTCGACAGCAACGGCGACGGCACCATCAACAGCGACGAGCTCAGCAGCGGCCTGACCAGCGTCGGCAGCTCCGCCGACAGCAGCGAAATCTTCTCCGCCCTGGACAAAAACAAGGACGGCACCGTCAGCCAGGACGAACTCACCGCCAGCCTGACGCCACCCCCGCCACCGCCACCGCCACAAATGAACAGCGACGAACTGTTCAGCCAACTCGATGCCGATGGCGACGGCAGTGTCACCGCCACCGAACTGAGCAGCGCGTTGCAAACCAGCGACAGCACCTCAACGAGCAACACCGACACCAGCGCCGCCCTGCTCCAAGCACTCGATAGCGACAGCAGTGGCGGCGTAAGCAGTGATGAACTGAAAGCCGCTTTACAGGCTGGACGCGAACGCCCGGATGAAGAACAGACGGCTTCGACTCAAAGCACGACAGAAGCGCTGAATCGCATGATTGCCAATTTGAGCAAGCAGTACTCGCTCGATAACGCGGCGCCGGTCGGCAAGTATTTGAACGTGGCGACTTGAGCCTGCGACGCAATCTACAGCGGAAAATCAAAAACCCCTCACCCTAGCCCTCTCCCAGAGGGAGAGGGGACTGACCGCGTGGATTCGGAGAGATACGCCGACGAGGGATACCGAGTTGAACTCGAGTTTGAAGAGCTGAATCAAGAGCCCCTCACCCTAGCCCTCTCCCGGAGGGAGAGGGGACTGATCGAGTGGTTTGGTAGAAGTACGCCGACGTGGGATACCGAGTTGAACTCAAGTTTTGAAAAGCCCACCAATCGGCCCCCTCTCCCTCGGGAGAGGGCTGGGGTGAGGGGCGAAATCAACGAAAATCAAAAGATCGCAGCCTTCGGCAGCTCCTACACAGGATGAGCGCAAGCTCGACAAGCTTTTGATTTTGATCTCGGAGCCCGTCGGTAGGCTGAGTGGAGGGATTGATCCGGGGTGGGAGCGCAGCGACCGTTTGGCGCAGCCAAACACATCGAGAGGAGGTGCAGCGAAGCAAACCGTAGGCGATGAACCCCGGATCAATCCCGGAGCGAAGGAACCCGAGCCTTAGCGAGGGCCGGACGTCAGGGCAAAGCCTTTTGGGTTACCTTTTCGGCGTTTGGAAAAGGTGACTCGCCGTAAGGGCGAAACCATAATCAGCCACACCCGCAGCAACGGATATGCCCAAACAACTCAGCGCCGATCCTCAACCCGCCCCTGACTCTTACTCCAATCCGTCAACAAACTGTAAGCCACCGCCAACAACGTAGGCCCAATAAACAACCCGATAAACCCAAACGCAATCAACCCGCCAAACACCCCAAGCAACACAATCACCAACGGCAAATTCCCCCCGCGGCTGATCAAATACGGCTTGAGCACGTTATCCACGCCACTGATGACAAACGTCCCCCAAATCCCGAGAAACACCGCCATCCCATACTCACCCTTCCACGCCAGCCAGGCCGTCGCCGGCACCCAAACCAGCGGCGGCCCCATCGGAATCAGACTGAGCAGGAACGTCACAATCCCCAGCACCAGCGCCCCCGGTACCCCGGCAATCAAAAACCCGATCAACGCCAGAACCGCCTGCGCCGCTGCCGTGCCGATCACCCCGTTGACCACCCGCTGCACCGTACCGGCCACCAGCTCGATGTAATACCCGGCGCGATCACCAATCAACCGCTCCAGCAAACCATGAACAAACGCCGCCAGTCGCGGCCCGTCACGGTAGAAAAAGAACACAAACACAATACTCAGCGTCAGCTCAAGAATGCCGCCCCCGATCTGCGCACTGCGCGCCAGCAACCAGTTACCGACCTGCCCCAGATAAGGCTTGATCGACACCATCAGCGCCGCGCCCTGCTGATCGATACTGTCCCAGATGCCGACCAGACGCTCGCCCACCAACGGCACAGTCCCCAGCCACACCGGCGCTTCCGGCAAACCGTCGACCTGCACGTCCTTGATGAAACCCGTGGCATCGCGCACATGATCCGCCAGGTTGAACCCCAGCCAAACCAGCGGCGCCGCCACCAGCAACATCCAGCCCAGCGTCAAAATGGCTGCCGCCAGCGATTCCCGGCCATTGAGCCAGCGGGTCAGCAGGCGCATCAACGGCCAACTGGCGAATGCCAGCACTGCGCCCCAGAACAGCGCCGACCAGAATGGCGCCATCACCCACAGGCTGGCGCCAAACAACACCAGCAGGAGGATCTGCACCAGCAGGCGATCGTTATTGAGCATGTAAGATTCCGAAAAAGTCAGTCAGGCCAAGAGTAGGCGAACACGCCGCGCGCGCTCGCCCGATACAGCTTATCGCAACAGATCGATGCGCAGGCCAACGCCGTCGACGCTGCCGGTCTCCATGCGCGCCGCACGTACGCCCTGATTGATCAACGCCTGACGCCACGCCTCGGCCTTGGGCCCGGACACCGTCACGCGTAACGTCGTGTCGAGATTCAAGCCACGGGAAATCAGCCGCAGCCAAGCGTCATCCGGAGCATCCACGCGGTTCGGGAAATCCAGCTCACCGGTGCTTTTCAATTGACGCAACAAGGTCGCCGAGGTCGGCAGCAGCTCGCCCAGCGGCGCCGCTGCTTCGAACTGTTCAACGTGCAGATAGGCTTTGCGATTGCCGCGAGTGATGCTGTACAGCGCCACCAGCGTGTTGTCGCGCGGAGCTGCCAGCCTCAACAGCAAGTACGCCTGCTGTTCATCAGCGCCATAAAGCTTGGAGTTGCCGAACACCTCGTTGGCCCACAGGCTGCTCTCGCCACAATCACGCGCCTGACACCAGAACAGCAACTCGGCGTCCTGCTTTTGCAGGGCTTCGCGAGCAGCGGTGAAGGCTTCCGTGGCGGAATGTTCGGGTGGCAACTCATAGGTCACCGCCGTGGTTTGGCCTCGGGCGGTGACCTGGCCGTCAAAGCGCAACTGGCCGCTGATCTTGCGGATCGAGCCCATCGGGTAGATGCGCTCCAGCTCCACCGGAGGGCGATAGTCGACAATCTGCGCATCGGCCAGGCGCGGCACGATCTGCAGATCCTGACTGCCGGGCACATCGGCGGCGAATGAAAAGGTACTGAAACAGCACAGCGCCAACAGACTGAGTGACCGCATAGTCAGGCTCATCGGATCGGCATGACTGTGTGATTCGAGGTCGCAGCGGTATAGAAATCCATCGTGGTTGTCTCCCATTTCAACCCGCCCAGCCTCGACAGTTGCCCGCAGCAAGTCAAGGAATGGCGAAGAACCGATTGAAACAGTCTGCGACAAGGTCGGCACCGGCCTCATCGTTCAGGTGCAAATGGTGGCCACCCGGCAGCTGTTCCCGGCTAAAGGGTAGACGTTCCAGCAGCTCCGGATGTTTCGCCAGCATGCCGTCGGCCGCGACGACCAGTTGCGCCGGGCAACTGATGCGCGCGACAAAAGCCATCGCCTGTTCCTGGGTCAGGCGCAACGGCGACGGCAAGGTCAGGCGATTATCGGTGCGCCAGGTGTAACCGCCCGGCACCGGCATCAAACCGCGCTGGGCCAAGAGTTCGGCCGCCTCACGACTGACCGCAACCAACCCTTTCATCCGTGCCTCGATCGCACGGTCGAGGGTGTTGTAGACCGGTTTGCGCTTCTCACGCAGATCCAGTTGCGCTTGCAGGGCCATGCCCATGCGCTCGGCGGCATTTTCGCCTTTGTCTGTAGGAGGAATCACGCCGTCGATCAGCGCCAGATGGGTGATGCGTTCCGGCAACGAACCCGCCAGCACCAGCGAAGCAATAGCGCCCATCGAATGCCCGAGCAGACCGAAACGCTTCCAGCCCAGTTGCTCGGCGACTTGCAGCACGTCATGGGCGTAGTCCCACAGGGCGTAACCGGCGCCGTTCGGACGATGCCCGGAATGGCCGTGCCCGGCCATGTCCAGTGCAATGATGCGCAAGCCTTTGAGCTTCGGTGCCAGCCGCGCGAAGCTATTGGCGTTGTCGAGCCAGCCATGCAGGGCGATCACCGGCAGACCGTCCTCGGGGCCGAACAAATGCGCCGCCAGTTCGATATGTGGCAGGCTCAGGCGCACTTCTTCGAAAGTCGGGCTCATGCGCAATCCTTGTCCTGACGGTTTTCCCAGCGCGTGAACAGAGTCTTCAGCAGCCGCGCGGTGTCCTGCGGGCGCTCAAGGGGAAACATGTGGCCGCCGGGCATGCTCAGTGCCTCGCCCTGCGCCAGCCGCGACACAAAACGCGTGTGATGGCGCATGACCACGCGACTTTTGTGCCCGCGCACCACCGCCAGGGGTACCTGCAATTGCCCGGTGCGACCGGGGCTGGTATGCGGCACGCCGCGGTAGATACTGATCTCAGTGGCGGGGTCGAAGCGCAAGCGCAGCTTGTCGCCGACCTTGTGCAAACCGTGTTGCAGATAAGCGTCGAAACATTCCGGATCAAACCCGCGAAACAGGCTTTTGCCGGCGAAATAACTGCGCGCACTGTCGAGGTCGGCGAACTCTTCGCGGCGGCCCAAGGTGCGACCGGCGGGGGTCAGTTTGTCGATGAAGCCAAAACGCTTGGCCGCACGAATCACCCATTGATCGGTGCGCGTGAGCACCGGCGAATCGAGCATCACCACGCCGCGATACAACTCCGGGCAACGCAGCGCCGCGTGCAGATGCAGCACGCCGCCAAACGAATGGCCAACGCCCCACACCGGTTGATCCTGCTGCTGCAAATGGTGGATCAACTCATCGACGAGGTTGTACCAGTTGTCATCCGCCGGGAAGCGCGGGTCATGGGCATGCTGCTCGAGATGCGCGACCCGGTATTCGGGCGCCAGCGCCGCGAACAACTTGCCATAGGTGCCCGAAGGGAAGCCGTTGGCGTGGGCGAAAAAGATGGGTTGCGACATACCGGTACATCCATGAGCGGGAAACGTGGCGTTGATTGTCCGCAAGACGGCGCGCGACAGCAATGACCGTAACTGCCAGGAATGATGACAGTCGCGCCACGGCTATGGCGCGCGCCGTTGTGGCACTTGTCAACTGTCAGTTCTGTCAGTTGACAGGCGCCCTGCTCAGGCCGATAAAAACCTATCCCCTTTGTCTGGTGCTGGCTGCTCATGACTCACGCGAACACGCCGGCCATTCAATCGCGCGATCCGAGGGGGCTGCCCGTGCGCAGCGTGGCCTATCATCACCGCGACGCGAGTGCGGCAATTGAAAGCTACGTCACTCAACAGATTTACGATGCATCAGGACGCGCGCTCCAGAGCCGCGATCCGAGACTGTTCCTCCGACATCAGCTCGATCCTTCGGCCCCGGCGAATCAGAGCAACGTGTTCAGCCTTTCGGGATCGCCGCTGTTAAGTGAAAACACCGACGCTGGCTGGCGCTTGAGCCTGATCGCAGCGGACGGTTTCAGCCTTGAAGGCTGGGATCAGAAACGCAACCACCGACGCACGGGCCTCGATTCGCTGCGCCGCCCGAGCGCGATATTCGAGCACGCAGAGAGCGAGCCTGAACACTGCACGGAGCGTTTCACCTTTGGCGATGAATCGACGGAAATCGTCCATAACCGTCGCGGCCGATTGATTCGGCACGACGATACGGCAGGCACCCTGCTTTTTGCGCAATTCAGTCTGACTGGCCTGCCATTGCAATGCGGTCGTGCCTTCTGCGCTGACCCCGTCTGGGCGGTGAACTGGCCGGAAACGCGCGCCGAGCGCGATCACTTTCTGGAAGGAGACCCCGCAACGACGTTCTGCATCTACAACGCCATGGGGGAACTGATCAGCCAGACCGATGCGCTGGGCAATCGGCAAACACTGTTGCAGGATCGCGTCGGTCAGTTACGCGAAATCCATCTGACGCTGGCAGCCAACCCGCAGAGCCAGACGATAGCCAGCGATATTCAGTACAACGCCGAAGGCCATCTGGAACATCAACGTGCAGGGAACGGTGTGGTGTCTCGAGCACGGTTCGGCGCTGACGACGGTCGCCTGCAGCATCTGCTCAGTCAGACAAATGATGGCCAGACGGTGCAGGATCTGACGTACGAATATGACGCGAGCGGTAACATCACCCGCATCGCCGATCACGCAGCGCCCGCTCACTTTCACCGCAACCAGCGCACCGAAGCGATCTGTCGCTATCGCTACGACAGTCTCTCGCGCTTGATTGAGGCCAGTGGCCGGCAGATCCGTAACGCCACTGGCGGCCCACAGTTACCGGAGTTTTCCTCGCCTGCCGATCCGGCACAACTGGAAAACTACACGCGTACCTACACCTACGATTGCGCCGGTAATTTACTGCGCATGGAACACCGCGCCGCCAGCGGCAACCGCACCGAACGCACCGCCGTCGCCCACTCCAGCAATCGTAGCCTGGCGGAAAAACCTGACGGCCAGTTGCCGGATGAAGGCGAAATTGCTGCGAGGTACGACGCCAGCGGCAATCGCCTGCTTTTGCAGCATGGACACGATCTGCAATGGGATCGGCGTAATGAATTACGGCAGGTTAGCCAGATCGTCCGTGCCGATGAGCCAGATGACATCGAGTTCTATGTGTATGACGGTGGTGGCCAGCGTCAGCGCAAAATCAGTCAGCGTTTCACCGGCACGCTGACGCGCGATAGTGAAACCCGTTACTTGCCCGGTCTGGAGATTCGCACTGAGCCAGACCAGATTGTCCACGTCATCTCGATCAAGGCCGCACGCGCCACCCTCCAGGTGTTGCATTGGGCGAAAGGCCTGCCGGCGGGCATGGTGCAGGATCAGCAACGCTACAGCTTCAGCGATCACCTGAATTCCAGCACCGTGGAGCTGGACGCACAGGCACAACTGATTTCGCGGGAGGACTATTACCCCTACGGAGAAACCTGTTGGTGGGCCGGGCGCAGTCAGGTCCAAGCCAGTTACAAAACCCTGCGCTATTCGGGCAAAGAGCGTGACGCCACGGGTTTGTATTACTACGGTTTTCGTTACTACGCGCCATGGCTGCAGCGCTGGCTCAATGCTGATCCGCTGGGCACTGCGGACGGCCTGAATCTGTTTGCCATGGTGCATGGCAATCCGGTCGGCAATGTCGATTTTCAGGGGCTGGTCACGGTGAAAGAAGGCGCCAGCGCGGCGCTCGCCACGTTTGCCCGAGATGGCGCGAGCGCACTGGCCGGCGGTTCGGTGAAATATTTTGCCGCCGCAGGATTGGAGCAATGGGCCTCTGGCGATACGGACTCGCCCCCGGATGCCGGTGTCAATCTGGGATTGACCATCGCAGGCGCGATTGTCGGTGCCGCTGCCGGAGGATCGATGGGATTGGGAGCTGGTAGCCGGATTGCCAGCAGCCGTAATTACAGTCGCACGACACAAAAAATCATGGCTGGCGTGTTGGGTCTGACGGGCGCCGCACTGGGAGCCGCCGCCCCCGTTTATGCCTATCTCGCCAACCGTGAAGCGTTGAACGTCACGGCCATCAGTCTGCTAGCCAGCGCCCCCGGGAATCTGACAAGGGAAGCCGGGCAGCGGATACTGGCCGATGTTGGCCCCAACGTCACGGTTGCACCTTCCGCCATCACCACGGCGGTGCGCACCGTTGCTTATGGCGGCCTGCTGTTTAGCTCTGGCCTCGTCCGAACAGAGTTATCCGCCGGCGTGGGCGTGGTTGCCGGGGCTGTCGTCGAAGGTCTCGATGGCGTGTCCATCGCCACGATTAACGCCTTTCGAGGTGGCGCATATCAAAGTCCGGAAAATAACCAGCTCTCCATACCGAAGTTCGGGGAGATGTTATACGGCGTCACGACACGCACGGCCGGGTCTACTTTGACCGCCTCGCTCGCATTGGGCACGGCCTCCGCTACAGCAGCCATCGACGATATCAACCTGAGAAACGCCGCGGTCACCAGCCTGGCAACGCCCAGCGAAGCCCGCACCTACCTTGGGCAACATGTAGAGCTGGGCGCTTACGAGTTACTCCAAATAGCCGGGGACGCGGACTTCGTTCTGGATCGATTCACGCCTCCCAACAGAGAGTGGAGAAATGCCACACCTGATAGTTATCATCCGGAGACACCGCATGCGGTTGACCTGCCCATGCGATCCTTTGGCTCTCGGCGAAGCCAATCCAGCCATTGAGTCACTGCGCAGGCGGCGTCTGCCCCAACGGCACCACCGCCATGGTCAGCCGCGACACACAACTGGCTTTACCCTCATCGCTGGTCAGACGGATATCCCAGACATGCGTGGTGCGGCCGATGTGGATCGGCTTGGCCACTGCCGTCACCCGACCGCTGCGCAAACCGCGCAAATGGTTGGCGTTGATCTCAAGCCCCACGCAATAAAACTTGCTGGCATCGATGCACAGATAACTGGCCATCGAACCGACGCTTTCCGCCAGCACCACCGATGCGCCGCCGTGCAGCAAACCGTACGGCTGATGGGTGCGATGGTCGATGACCATGCTCGCGGTCAGCGACTCTTCGTCGAAAGATTCAAAGCGAATGTCCAGCACTTCGCCGATGGTGTTTTTCTGGATCGCGTTCAACTGCTCGATGTTCGGAGTGGTACGCCACAAGCTCATCGCAGACTTCCTTTGTTGTTTTAGTCGTCGCTCAATCCTGCCACAGCACCGCCTCGCTACGCTCGCTCCATTCTTCAAAGCGCGCGCCGTAAGTGTCTTCGATGACGTTGCGTTTGATCTTCAAGGTCGGCGTGAGAAAACCGTTTTCCACCGCCCAACTGTCCTTGACCACCACCAGCCGGCGCAGGCGTTCGTGCTTGTCGAGCGCGGCGTTGACCTCTTCGAGGAGTTTTTCCAGGCTGGAATGCAGACTCGCCCGCCCCTCCTCCTGATTGACCGTCGACAGCACGCACAAGCCCAGCGGCGCACTCAAACCATCGCCGACCACACAGACCTGTTCGATCCGCGAATGCACTGCCAGGCGATTTTCGATCGGCGCCGGGGCGACGTATTTGCCCTTGCTGGTTTTGAAGATTTCCTTCAGCCGCCCGGTCAGACGCAAGCGCCCTTCGGCATCCTGTTCGCCCTTGTCGCCGGTGCGCAGGAAGCCATCCTCGGTGAGCGTTTCAGCGGTTTTCTGGGGATCCTTGAAATAGCCGAGCATGGTCGCCTGACTGCGCACCAGCACTTCGCCGGTTTCATCGATGCGCACCTCGACATCCGGGCACGGTTTGCCGATCCAGCCCTGTTTGTATTGCCCCGGCAGGCAGATGTGCGAATAACCGCAACTCTCGGTCATGCCATAAACCTCGAGTACATCGAGGCCGAGTTTCTGATACCAGGTGAGCAAGGTCTGCGGCACCGGCGCCGCGCCGGACAACGCCACGCGCAAGGCATCCAGCCCCAGCCCCGCGAGCACTTTGTGGCCGACGCGTTTGCCAATGAACGGCAGACCGAGGAGGAAATCCAGACGCTTCGCCGGGATCTTGCTGTACACGCCCATCTGGAACTTCGTCCAGATACGCGGCACGCCAAACATCGCGGTGGGCCGTGCGCGCTGCAGGTCGGTAATGAAGGTGTCGAGGCTTTCGGCGAAGAACACGGTTTGCCCGGTGTAGATTGAGGCCAGTTCCACAAACATCCGTTCGGCAACATGACACAGCGGCAGGTACGACAGCAGCCGATCGTTCTCGTTGAGCCCGAACAGCTGCGTACCGCGCGTCGTGGCGAAACCGAGATTGGCAAAACTGTGCATCACGCCTTTGGGCAGGCCGGTGGTGCCGGAGGTATAGATGATCGTCGCCAGTTGCTCGGCGGCGGGACGCGGATCGTCCTGAATCGGTGAACTGCGCTGCAGGTCAGCCCAACTGAAATCGAAGTCGCCCGGTGGATGCAGCGGCAGGCTGATGGTCGGCAAATCATCCGGCACGCCTTTGGACATGCTCGACCAGTCATCGAGTTTGCCGATAAACGCCAGCACGCTTTCCGAGTGATTGAGCACCTGCGCGACGGAATCGGCGGTGAGATTGGGATAGAGCGGCACCGAGACATGCCCGGCCATCCAGATCGCGAGGTCGGCGATGATCCAGTGCGCGCAGTTTTTCGAGATCAGGGCGATGTGGCTGCCTTGCGGCAATTCGCGAGCACGCAGCCAATGCGCGGCGCAACGGGCCTGATGGCCGACGTCGGCCCAGCTCAGGGTCTCGACTTGCCCGCCACCGATGGGCTGCACGAGAAAGCGCTGGCGCGGGTGCCGGGCTTCTCGTTCGTAGAACACGTCCAGCGGCAAACGGAAGGCGGCAGACATGCGACTCGCTCCTGTTTTTAGGTCTGGAGCAAGCGTAGTCAACCAAGCAAGTGCTTGGTTGGATTTTTTACCAAAAGAAACAAGATCAAAAGATCGCAGCCTTCGGCAGCTCCTACAGGGAAATGCATTCCAATGTAGGAGCTGCCGAAGGCTGCGATCTTTGCTTTTAAGGATGTTTGAGACTGTTAAGGGTCATCGAGCCAATCAGCAACTCAGGGCTTTCCAGCTCGGCCAACCCGGCAGTGCTGACCTTCTCCGGCGGATACCCAGCGCCATGCTGCAAATAGCTGAGCAGATTGCCCACCAACGGATTGTGGCTGACCAACAGCACATTGCTCACCGAGACCAATTGATCGGTGACCTTGTCCGGATCAACCTCCGGCGTCAGCCATTCAACCGTGCGAATCTCCGGCTCAAAACCCAGCGCCTCGCGCACAATCTGCGCGGTCTGCTGCGCACGCAAATAAGGGCTGGCGTAGATCGCTGTAAGCGGCTGGCCGATCAAATGGGCGGCGCTGCTCAAGGCTTCTTTGCGACCGTGGTCGGTCAGTTCCCGCTCGGAATCGGGGCACGAGCCGTAAGGCACCGCTTCACCGTGACGCAATACCCAGAGTTTCATAGTTTGGGTTCCTCATCTCGAACCGGATGCGGTGCCGGCGCGACGGCGTGCGGCGCTTCACCTTCCGGGGTACGCGGCGTTGGCCAGTCGGCGAACGGCCACGGTTTCTGGTCGCTGTGGAAACTGCCGAAACGGCCGATCTGCGCCAGAAACTGGCTCAGGCTGTCGCCGAAATTCATCAGGCTGGCGCTCGGCGCGCCATAGATCAAACGATAGATCAGTTGCACCAGCACCACCGCGCCGAGGATGAACTGCGCCACTTGCCAGACCAGTACGTAAACGATCATCCACAGCACACGCAGGAGGATGGATTCGTACTTGGCTTCGGTTTTCGGATCGTTCATGGCTTGCTACTCCCGGCTCACTCAGTTGAAACCGCTGGTGGAAATAAAGTCGACGTCGGTTTTCGGCTCGGCGCGCATCAGTAGACCGATGACCTGCTCCAGCGTGCGTCCTTCGAACAGGATCGCGTGCAGCCCGGCGACCAGCGGCATGTACACGCCGACTTCCTGCGACTTGGCCTTGAGCACTTTCAGTGTATTTACGCCTTCGGCGACTTCACCGAGGCGCGACACCGCTTCATCAAGGCTCAGACCCTGACCGAGGGCGAAACCGACCTGATAGTTGCGGCTCTTCGGCGACGAACAGGTGACGATCAAATCGCCGACACCGGCCAGGCCGAGGAAGGTCATCGGATTCGCGCCCTGATTCACCGCAAACCGGGTCATCTCCGCGAGGGCACGGGTGATCAGCATGCTTTTGGTGTTCTCACCCATCTCCAGCGCCACCGCCATGCCGGCGATGATTGCGTAGACGTTTTTCAACGCCCCGCCCAACTCGACACCAAAACGGTCGGCGCTCGCATAAACGCGGAAGGTGCGGCCGTGCAGCGCGGCTTGCACGGCTTTGCACAGATCTTCGTCTTCACTGGCGACCACCGTGGCGGTCAGCGCGTGCTCGGCGATCTCGCGTGCCAGGTTCGGCCCGGACAGCACGCCGATGCGCGCTTGCGGGGCGATCTCTTCGAGAATCTGACTCATCAGTTTGAAGGTCTGCGCTTCGATGCCTTTGGTCAGGCTGACCAGCATCTTGCCGCTGAGGCGCTCGGCGTGGGCAGCGAGCACCGTGCGCAGCGCGCTGGACGGCAGCGCGACAAAGCACAAATCACAGGCGTCGAGCGTGGCTTGCAGGTCGGTGACCGCAGTCACGCCCGGCAGAATCTTGATGCCTTTGAGGTAACGCGGGTTTTCGCGATTGACCCGGATGGCTTCAGCCTGTTCGGAGTCACGCATCCATTGCAGGACTTGATGGCCGTTCTCGGCCAGTAAATTGGCCACGGCGGTACCAAAACTTCCGCCTCCCAGGACCGCAATCGGGCGCTGTTCAGTCATATGCAATCCGTTAATCCATACCAGTGGCGATGGCGGCATTATACGGGGCGACCCGGTCGCGGCCAGCCCCCGCAACAATTACCGACACTTGTAGGAAGAAGACCAATAAAACCTAGGAAAATGCCCGCAACGTGACTGGAAAAGTCGCTGTCCTCGGTTAACATGCGCGCCAATTCTTTGCTTTCAAGGCTGTGTCGTGTCCGTCGGTTCCCCTCCTCCGCGTTCGTCACTGTTGCTGGCGCTGTTATTCAGCCCGGTGGTGCTGGCAGACGACCTGTTTATCGACAGCGAAGCGCTGCCACAGGTGCTGACCGCCACGCGTTTGAAGCAGACGCCGGCGGAAGTGCCGGGAAGCATGACCGTACTCGACAGTGAATTGATCAACGCCAGCGGCGCCCGCGACATCAGCGAACTGCTGCGGCTGGTGCCGGGAATGATGGTCGGCAACATCAGCGGCAATCAGGCGGCGGTCAATTACCACGGCACCAACGCCACCGAAGCGCGGCGCATGCAAGTGCTGATCGACGGCCGTTCGGTGTACCGCGCCGGTTTGGCCACGGTCGACTGGAGCGATATTCCGGTGGCCATGGAAGACATCGAGCGCATCGAAGTCTTTCGCGGCCCGAACACCGTCAGCTACGGCGCCAACGCGCTGATGGCGGTGGTCAACATCATCACCCGTCACCCGGCGGACAGCCACGGCACGCGACTGAAAATCACCCGTGGCCAGCGCGGCATCAATGATTTCTATGCCAGTCAGGGCAACGGTTGGAATGGCGGCGATCTGCGCCTGTCGCTGTCCGGTCAGGAAGATGACGGTTTCGACAGCGACCGCCGTGGCGACGACTATCGCGACAGCCGCCGCTTGAACCGCTTCAGCCTCGCGGTCAGCCACACCCTCAGCGATAACCAGAGCCTCGACTGGCAGGTCAACGCAAAGGACGGCACCAACCAGCGGCCCTACACCTACCACCCGGTGTTCTCGGGGATTACCGCCGCCGGGAACAATTCCGACGTGGTGGCGAAGGATTACGCTGGTTCGGTGCGCTGGAATCTCGACATCAATCCCGAGCACAGCCTTTATGTACAAGCTTCGGCGCAACACTGGGATCGTCAGCAAACGTGGCGCGCCTGTGATGCCGAAGTGTCGTTCAGCCCTGAGTTGACGCAACTGTGGCAGCTCAACCCGAATTACACCGAACGCCTGGCGCGCAACATCACCCAGTTCACCGGCCCCGGTGCCGCGCCCGGTACGCCGCAGGAAATGGCCCTGGCCAACCAAGTGCTGGATCAATGGCGCAACGGTGCCAGCCGAACCCTGTGCGGTGACATCGACCAGAGCGCCCGCGAATCGCGCTACGACCTCGAATTGCAGGACACCCTCAGCCTGTCCGACAGCCTGCGTCTGGTCAGCGGCATGAACTATCGTTACGACCGCGCCAACTCCGAAACCTATTTCAACGGCACACTGGACGACACCACCTGGCGCGCGTTCGGCCAACTGGAATGGCGCGCGACAGAACACTGGTTGTTGCAGGGCGGCGCGATGTTCGAGGACACGCAACTGATCGGCAGTTCGCTGACCCCGCGCTTTGCGATCAACTACCTGATCAATCCGCGCCACAGCCTGCGCGCGGTGTACTCGGAAGCGATCCGCTCGCCGGACATGTTCGAAAACAACGTCAACTGGAGCTATCAGGTGAGCAACCTGCGGCCCTCGGCCTACGGCCAGTCTTCGGCGCGCTATTTCGTCAAGACCCGTGGCCCGGGCGATCTCGATCAGGAACACATGCGCTCGCGAGAGCTGGGCTACAACGGCTATTTCGCCGAGCTCGGTCTGGCCGTCGACGTGAAACTGTTCTACGACGAAATCACCGGGATGATCAGCGAGCCGTTGCGCAACAATCAGTACATCGCCAGCAACGCCAACAGCTCACGTTTTCGCGGCACTGAAACCCAGCTCGACTGGCGCGTGAGCCGGGCCGATCGCCTGCGCTTCACCTATGCCTTCGTCGATGCCGAGGCGAGTAATCCACTGGATCAGCAATTCACTTCGCGCAACAGCGGTTCCGCCGGCTGGCTGCGCGACTGGGGCCACGGCTGGAACAGCGCCCTCTTCTATTACGGCGACAACGCCCTCAACGGCTACCGCTTCGAACGGATCGACACGCGCATCGCCAAACGCATCGCGCTGGGCAAGGCGCAGTTGCAACTGGCCGGCGTGCTGCAACAGCGCCTCGACCATGAGCCGACCACTTTCGTTGACAACAACTACGACGAGCGCCGAGTCATGTACTTCAGCGCCGAGTTGGAGTTCTAGGATGGGATTGGGCACGTCACGGAAGACGCCAACCCTGGGCCACTGGCTGGCCGGGCTCTGCCTGTTTTTGACCGCGTGGCTGCACGGCGTCGGGGTGCAGGCCGCCGACATTCTGTTGACCGGCACCGAAGAAAGCCCCGGTGTGCAGGCGTTCGTCGAAGCGCTGAGCGAATTGCGCCCGACCGATAACGTGCGTTTTCAGCCACTGGCAAGCCTGCCGGCACCGGGCAAATTACCGTCCAGCCTGCGGCTTATCTTGCTTGACCTGCCCGCGCTGGATTGGCGCCTGCAAGATGCCCAAGGCCCGGCGACGCTGGTGCTGCGCATCAGCCGTCTGCAAGCGCGGCAACGTTTTGGCACAGCGCAACCACCGCACCTGAGCCTGTTGTGGAGCGATCCGCCGCTGGCTCGACAGTTGCAATTGATCCGACGGATTCTGCCGCAGGCCAAGCGGGTCGGCGTGCTGTTCGATGAGCACAGCGAATTCCTCCTCAAGGAATTGAACATGGTTGCCGAGCCGCTGAATCTGCAGATCTTCAGCCAGCGCTGGGACAACACCAACGACAGTCGCCCGTTACAAATAGTCCTGAAAAACAGCGACGTGCTGCTCGGCCTCGACGACCCTGACCTGTACAACCCGAAAACCGCGAAGAACCTGCTGCTCAGCAGCTACGCGCGGCACGTTGCGCTAATCGGACCGAATGCTGCCTTCGTACGCGCCGGCAGCCTGGCCAGCAGTTACAGCGACCAGAGCGACTGGCTGGCGATTCTGGATGATTTGCTCGACCAGCCCACCACGCGCTGGCCGCGAACGCTCTATCCCGAACGTTTTAAAGTCTCAAGTAATGCGCAGGTGGCGCGTTCCTTAGGGATCGAACCGTTGAATGAAGCGTCTGTCGCCAGAACGCTGGCTGAAGGAGAACGCCACTGATGAGTTTCCGTCGCCGTTGGGACATCAACACCCGCACTCAACTGATCAGCCTGGGCCCGGCGCTGTTGCTGACCTTGTTGTTGATCAGCTTCTTCACCTTTGTGCGCATTCAGGATTTGCGGCAAGAGCTGACTCACACCGGTCAGCTGATCGCCAACCAACTGGCGCCCGCTACCGAATACGGGGTGATTTCCGGCAACAATGAAGTGTTGGAAAGTCTGCTCAGGGCCACGCTGGCCACGCCGAATGTGCGTTTCCTTGAGGTGCAGGACAGCGCCAACCGGATTCTGGTGTACGTCGAGCAACCGGCGGCGTCCCACAGCCAACCGCATCAGGTCGAGGTGTTTCAGGCGCCGGTGCGATTGCAACGGATCGCTCTGCACAATGATTTTTTCCAGGACACCAAAGCCAATAACGCGGCGGCCGGCGAGGATTATCTGGGGCGGGTGATTGTCGGTCTGTCCAACGATGCTTTTAATCAGCGTCAGCAGGAAATTCTGCTCAAGGCCGGAATTCTCGCGCTGTTTGCCCTGCTCTTCACCTTCGTATTGGCGCGGCGTCTGGCCGGCAGTCTGTCGCAGCCGATCCGCGACATCGGCAATGCGGTCAAGGCGATTCAGGAGGGCGAGTACAAAACTCCGCTGCCGATTGTCGATGACACCGAACTCGGCGCGCTCTCGCAGCACATCAATAACCTTGCCCAAGCACTGGAACAGGCCAGCCGCGAACAGCATCAGGCGATGGCGCAATTGATCCAGACCCGCGAGGAAGCGGAGAAGGCCAACAACGCCAAATCCGACTTTCTGGCGATGATGAGCCATGAACTGCGCACGCCCATGAACGGCGTACTCGGCATGCTGCAACTGCTGGAAACCACTGAGATGACCGAAGAGCAGGTCGAGTACGCCGCCCTCGCCTCCGAGTCCACCGAACACTTGCTGAAAGTCATTAACGATATTCTCGATTTCTCGCGGATCGAACGCTCAGAGCTGGAGCTGGAACATATTCCGTTCAACCTTGCCGAGCTGATCAGTGCCTGCGCGCAGTCGTTCCAGCACAGCGCGGTACAACGGGGTCTGGCGCTGAATCTGCGGGTTCCCGAGGACATGCGCGGCTTGCAGGTACAGGGCGATCCGACGCGGATCCGGCAGATTCTGGTCAACCTGGTCGGCAATGCGCTGAAGTTCACCGAACAGGGCCGGGTCAGCATCGAGGCGCAGTGGCAGTCGCTGGATCACGAATTGCTGTGGTTCACCTGCTCGGTGCGCGACAGCGGCATCGGTATTTCGTCGGAGAGTCTGGAGCTGATGTTCAACGCGTTCCAGCAGGCGGACAGTTCGATTTCACGGCGTTACGGCGGTACCGGCCTCGGTTTGCCGATTGCCCGAACGCTGGCCGAGCGCATGGGCGGCACATTGCGCGCGCAAAGCGAGGAAGGCCGCGGCTCGGTGTTCACCCTGGAGATTCCGCTGGCGCTGTCGAAGCAGGCGTTGCCGCAATTGACCGCGCCGCGCACGCTGAATGGCGACGGCCACGGTGAAGGGCGCAATGTGCTGCTGGTCGAGGACAACCCGGTCAATCAAACGGTGATTGAAGCGATGCTGCGCAGTCTGGGCTTTACTGTCAGCGTGGCCACCGACGGCGCGCAAGCGGTGCGCAGTGCCGAAGAAAATGATTTCGAAGTGATTCTGATGGATTGCCGCTTGCCGATTATCGACGGCTACGAGGCGACTCGGCAGATTCGCTGTCTGCCCGGGCGCACCGACGTGCCGATCATCGCGCTGACTGCCAACGCTTTGCAGGGCGACCGCGAAACCTGCCTGCAGGCGGGTATGAACGATTATCTGGCGAAGCCGTTCAAACGTAATGATCTGCAGCAGATTCTGCAGCGCTGGGTGTCGTAGAGTGGGCCTTTCGACCATCTGCGACTGGCGTGAAAAGCGAAAGTGCGGCAGTCTTAGGCACCCGAACGAGCCTCAAAAGGGGCTTGATTAAAAATTTCAGTGCACAAGTGTACATTCATGTCCTTGGTGCTGTGACTTTCACCACAACGCAATAGTCTATGAGTAGGCTGCCGGTTCGAGGCATGAACGCTTCGAACGGTCGGGAAGATTTGCCCCACCTGCCGCATGGGATTATTGAGGAGCTCGCATGACCAAACAAAACGCCTTTACTCGGGAAGATCTGCTGCGCTGCAGTCGCGGTGAGCTGTTCGGCCCAGGTAACGCGCAACTGCCCGCCCCGAACATGCTGATGGTGGATCGCATCACCCATATCAGTGAAGAGGGTGGCAAGTACGGCAAAGGTGAATTGGTCGCCGAACTGGATATCAACCCTGACCTGTGGTTCTTCGCGTGCCACTTCGAAGGTGATCCGGTGATGCCGGGCTGCCTGGGTCTGGATGCCATGTGGCAACTGGTCGGCTTCTTCCTGGGCTGGCAAGGCCTGCCGGGCCGTGGCCGTGCGCTGGGTTCGGGCGAAGTGAAATTCTTCGGTCAGGTACTGCCGACCGCCAAGAAAGTCACTTACAACATTCAAATCAAGCGCGTCCTCAAGGGCAAGCTGAACCTGGCTATTGCCGACGGTTCGGTGTCTGTTGACGGTCGCGAAATCTACACCGCCGAAGGCCTTCGCGTCGGCGTGTTCACCTCCACTGACAACTTCTAAGGGTTATTCGCATGCGCCGCGTCGTTATCACTGGTCTGGGCATTGTTTCGTGCCTGGGCAATGACAAAGAGACCGTCTCCGCTAACCTGCGTGCAAGCCGCCCTGGCATCCGGTTCAACCCGGAATATGCCGAAATGGGTCTGCGTAGCCAGGTTTCCGGCTCCATCGACCTCAACCTTGAAGAGCTGATCGATCGCAAGATCTATCGCTTCGTCGGCCACGCAGCGGCTTACGCCTACCTGGCCATGAAAGACGCCATTGCTGACTCCGGCCTGACCGAAGAGCAAGTGTCCAACCCGCGTACCGGCCTCGTTGCTGGCTCCGGTGGTGCTTCCACGCTGAACCAGATGGAAGCGCTGGACATCCTGCGCGAGAAAGGCGTGAAGCGCGTTGGCCCATACCGTGTAACGCGGACCATGAGCAGCACCGTTTCCGCTTGCCTGGCCACGCCATTCAAGATCAAGGGCCTGAACTACTCCATCGCTTCTGCCTGCGCCACCAGTGCTCACTGCATCGGTACCGCCATGGAACAGATCCAGATGGGCAAGCAGGACATCGTCTTCGCCGGTGGCGGTGAAGAAGAGCACTGGAGCCAGTCGTTCCTGTTCGACGCCATGGGCGCTCTGTCCAGCAAGCGTAACGACACTCCGGAACTGGCTTCCCGTGCCTACGACAAAGACCGTGACGGTTTCGTCATCGCTGGCGGTGGCGGCATGGTCGTGGTTGAAGAGCTGGAACACGCTCTGGCCCGTGGCGCGAAAATCTACGCCGAAATCGTTGGCTACGGCGCGACGTCCGACGGCTACGACATGGTTGCCCCGAGCGGCGAAGGCGCGATCCGCTGCATGCAGATGGCAATGTCCACCGTTGATACCCCGATCGACTACCTGAACACCCACGGCACTTCGACTCCGGTCGGCGACGTTGCGGAAATGAAAGGTGTGCGTGAAGTGTTCGGCGACAAGGCACCTGCGATCAGCTCGACCAAGAGCCTGTCCGGTCACTCCCTGGGCGCTGCCGGCGTTCACGAAGCGATCTACTGCATGCTGATGATGGAAGGCAACTTCATTGCCGGCTCCGCCAACATCGACGAGCTGGATCCTGAAGTGGCCGATCTGCCGGTGCTGACCAAGACCCGCGAGAACGCCACCATCAACACCGTGATGAGCAACAGCTTCGGCTTCGGCGGCACCAACGCCACGCTGGTACTGAAGCGCTGGGAAGGCAAGTAATTCCCCGAGCTTGAGCCACACATAAAAACGCCCCGACTGGTTCGGGGCGTTTTTTTTCGTCTGAAGAAAACTCTTGGCCCAACACAAATCCCCCCATGTAGGAGCTGCCGAAGGCTGCGATCTTTTGATCTGATCGTTCCCACGCTCTGCGTGGGAATGCTGCCCGTGACGCTCCGCGTCACTGGACGCAGAGCGTCCCAAGAGGCATTCCCACGCAGAGCGTGGGAACGATCAACGATCAACGATCAACGATCGCAGCCTTCGGCAGCTCCTACACAGGGTTGCGTGCGTCTGGAAATGAAACTTCTGTCATGAAACTTTACCCCCTGCGACCGAATGTCGCGGTTTACGGGGGCTGCAGCACTGTTGCAAAAACCGCAACAACACATTGCACAAATCAGCCGTTTACTTAGCAAGCTAACAAAACATATAAAAGAGTCCTGCACACGCCTTGCTGCAGATAAACCAGAGATTGGAGCTAGCAGATGACTGTAAAAGTAACTGAACGCGACGATTCACACATGTCCCATGAAGGCGTAGCCGCGGGTATACGGATCTGGGATGTGCATCAACAAGACTTGCTGGTCGGCATGTTCCACAACGAGATCGATGCCCACAACTACAAGGCCGAACTGGAAGTGCAAGAACAGCAACGGGATCTACGATTCGCCTGATTCACCACTCTTCAGGGTTGCAGCCTGTCCCTTTCAGGGTGGCAGGCTGCAACAACATCAGAACCTTCACACCACGCGAATCACACTCAAATAAAGGTTGTCGTCGATCTCCTCCGAAGCTATTTCATCGACGATCAGCCCCTCCTCGAGTCTGACCACCTCACATGCACCACGGCCCATGCCGTCATTCCTGATCGAGTATTGCACGGCAGTCGGGTGCTGCTTGTCGTAGTCCAAAGACATGCCGCAGGCAATCAGAAAGTCGATTTTCACTTCAGGGATTTCAACTTCCTTATCCCGCTCACCTTCCCTCAGCACGGCATAGTCAAGGCACACGTTAATGCCGAACGGGCATCCCGGCACCAGGCTATTGATAAACAGCCCTTCGTATCCGTCAAAGTAACTGTGCTCCGCGCTGACGGAACTGTAATCCTTGACCTTGATGACAAACTCATCAAACAGCCTGAAGAACCAGAAACCATCTTCATTGCCAATATGCTGACCAAAATCGATGCCGGAAACATGACGCTTGGGCCACATCGACATCAACGGTATATCTGCCTCGTATTCTTTATTTGTGATGGTCAGCAAATAGTTGATAACCTCGTAATAACTTGCGTCACCCTCGCCTATCTTTACCAACGTCGCACAACTTCCCGCCAACAGTACAATCTTGCCATAGCGTTCCATGGGCAAATCTTTCATTAACGACGAAATGTACGCGGGGACTTTTTCCAGGTAAGCGGTCGTTAGTTCGTGCAGTTCTTCTTCGCTGTCGACTTCACGCCAAGGGATATTCCAGAAAAACTCTGGCAGGGTGAAGAACAGACAGTCCGCGCCATCGTGATCCGCGGCAGCGGCCTTGGCGGCGATCCTGATCTTGCGGCGTACGTAATCGGCCCGCACATCCAGTTCGCTGATCACGTAATCGGTAATTGACTGGCCAGGCGCCCGCAACTCAAAAAACTGCGGTTCAAAAGTCGGTTGGCGCAACGAAGCAATGCTTAATAACATTAGCAATATCCTTATTCATTCAAGTTAATTCCATTTATTCTCCCCTACAAAAAAACCTATATAAAAATGCAACGCGCTGTTTATAAGCAGCGCAAAATCCTCACACTTCAAACACGTTAATTTCTGCCAAAAGAAAACCCGCCGATCGTATCGATACGAATCGGCGGGTTCAATCTATAAACACTTTCAAAGTACTAGCAAAGATGTAAGCCGCTAGAACATTAAAACCATTACCACATCAGATCATCAGGAATCTGATACGCCGCATACGGATCATCTTCGGTGCTGACTTCTTCGGTCTGCACGTTAAGTTGGACGATGCGCTGCGGATCGCGCTCCTGGATCTTCAAGGCCGCTTCACGCGGGATCACTTCGTAGCCGCCGGCATGGTGGACGATCGCCAGCGAACCGCTGCTGAGCTTGTTGCGCATCAGCGTGTTGACCGAGATCCGCTTGACCTTCTTGTCGTCGACGAAGTTGTAGTAGTCCTCGGTGGTCAGCTTCGGCAGACGCGAGACTTCAATCAGTTGCTTGACCTGAGCAGCACGCGCCTTGGCTTCTACTTTCTCCTGCTGTTGGCGGTTCAGCTCCTGGTCGCGCTTGACCTTCTCGGCCTTGGCTTCCTGAGCGGCGCGCTGTTGCGAGTCATCCAGTTCGATCTGGCCTTTATGCGCCAGACGCTGCTGCTTCTGCTTGTCTTTGCCGACCTGTTTGGCCTGCTTTTGGTTGACCAGGCCTGCTTTGAGCAACTGGTCGCGAAGGGAAATACTCATTAATGCTTACTCACTTGGGCAGTTGCTCAGCCGCAGCTGGGCGCATTCTTTTCCTGACGTTTGGCTTCGCCCCACAGGGCGTCCAACTCTTCGAGGGTGCAATCTTCTATGGGACGGTGGGTGTCGCGCAATGCCTGTTCGATAAAACGGAAGCGTCTTTCGAATTTGCTGTTGGCGCCACGCAGCGAAGTTTCCGGGTCGACCTTCAGATGCCGGGCAAGATTGACCACGGAAAACAGCAAGTCGCCGATCTCGTCCGCCACCGCGACAGGATCGTTTTGCGACATGGCTTCAAGGACTTCATCGAGCTCTTCGCGCACCTTGTCGAATACCGGCAAAGCCTCCGGCCAGTCGAAACCGACCTGCCCTGCTCGCTTTTGCAACTTGGCTGAACGCGACAAGGCTGGCAGCGTGGCCGGCACGTCGTCGAGCAACGACAGTTGCTCGGGCGCAGCGGATTGCTCGGCACGTTCTTCGGCCTTGATCTCTTCCCAGCGCTGCTTGACCTGTTCTTCACTCAAGCGCGGCACGTCCAGCGGCGCGTACAGATCGCCCGTTGGGAACACATGCGGATGACGACGGATGAGTTTGCGAGTGATGCTGTCGATCACCCCGGCAAATTCGAAGCGCCCTTCTTCCTTGGCCAACTGGCTGTAATAGACGACCTGGAACAGCAGATCGCCGAGCTCGCCCTGCAAATGATCGAAGTCGCCACGCTCAATGGCGTCGGCCACTTCGTAGGCTTCTTCAAGGGTGTGCGGAACGATGGTCGCGTAGGTTTGCTTGATGTCCCACGGGCAACCGAACTGCGGATCGCGCAGGCGGCTCATCAGATGGAGCAGGTCTTCAAGGCTGTACATAAAAATCTCACTCAACCCTTTCTGCGATCTTGATCGTTCCCACGCTCTGCGTGGGAACGATCAATCGAAGCCATCTTCACGGGGTACGGTTACGCCGCGTTTCGATGATGTTCGGCAACTGCGATATACGCCCCAGCAACCGTCCCAGCGCATCCAGACCCGGGATCTCGATGGTCAGGGACATCAACGCGGTGTTGTCCTCTTTGTTCGAGCGGGTGTTGACCGCCAGCACGTTGATGCGCTCATTGAGCAGCACCTGCGAAACGTCACGCAGCAGACCGGAACGGTCGTAAGCACGGATGATGATGTCCACCGGATAGGTGAGCACCGGCACCGGGCCCCAGCTGACCTGAATGATCCGCTCTGGCTCACGCCCCGACAGTTGCAGCACCGAGGCGCAGTCCTGACGGTGAATGCTCACACCACGGCCCTGTGTGATGTAGCCGACGATCGCATCGCCCGGCAGCGGCTGGCAGCAGCCGGCCATCTGCGTCATCAAGTTACCGACGCCCTGAATCTGAATGTCGCCGCGCTTGCCCGGTTTGTAACCGGTGGCTTTGCGCGGTATCAGTTCCAGCTGCTCGTTACCACGCTCCGGCTCGACCAGTTGTTGCGCGAGGTTGACCAGTTGCGCCAGACGCAAGTCGCCGGCACCAAGGGCGGCGAACATGTCTTCAGCGGTTTTCATGTTGGCCTTGTCGGCCAGCTTGTCGAAGTCCACCGCTGGCAGACCGAGGCGCGCCAGTTCGCGTTCGATCAGGGTTTTACCGGCGGCGACGTTCTGATCGCGCGCCTGCAATTTAAACCAGTGAACGATCTTCGCCCGCGCCCGCGAGGTGGTGACGTAACCGAGGTTCGAGTTCAGCCAGTCGCGGCTCGGCGTGCCGTGCTTGCTGGTGATGATCTCGACCTGTTCACCGGTCTGCAGGCTGTAGTTGAGCGGGACGATGCGCCCGTTGATCTTCGCGCCACGGCAGTTGTGACCGATCTCGGTGTGCACGCGGTAAGCGAAGTCCAGCGGCGTCGCGCCTTTCGGCAAGTCGATGGCGTGACCGTCGGGGGTGAAGATGTAGACCCGATCCGGTTCGATATCGACGCGCAACTGTTCGGCCAGACCACCAATATCGCCCAGTTCTTCGTGCCACTCGAGCACCTGACGCAGCCAGGAGATTTTCTCTTCGTAGTGATTCGAACCGGATTTGACGTCGGTGCCTTTGTAGCGCCAGTGCGCGCAGACGCCGAGTTCGGCCTCTTCGTGCATCGAGTGCGTACGAATCTGCACCTCAAGCACTTTACCCTCAGGGCCGATCACCGCCGTGTGCAGCGAGCGGTAGCCGTTCTCTTTCGGGTTGGCGATGTAGTCGTCGAATTCTTTCGGGATGTGCCGCCACAAGGTGTGGACGATACCGAGCGCGGTGTAGCAGTCGCGCATTTCCGGCACCAGCACACGCACCGCACGCACGTCGTAGATCTGGCTGAATTCCAGACCCTTGCGCTGCATTTTGCGCCAGATCGAATAGATGTGTTTGGCCCGGCCGCTGATGTCGGCGTCAACGCCGGTGGCCTGCAATTCGTCCTTGAGCTGGGTCATCACGTCGGCGATGAAACGCTCGCGATCAAGCCGTCGCTCGTGGAGCAACTTGGCGATCTGCTTGTATTGATCCGGCTCGAGGTAACGGAAGGACAAGTCCTCCAGTTCCCATTTGATATGACCGATGCCGAGGCGGTGCGCGAGCGGCGCATAGATGTCGAACACTTCGCGGGCGACACGGTTACGCTTTTCATCGTCGGCGGTTTTCACCGCACGAATCGCGCAGGTACGTTCGGCCAGTTTGATCAGCGCGACGCGCACGTCGTCGACCATCGCCACGAGCATCTTGCGCAGGTTTTCCACCTGCCCTTGCGTGCCCATCACCATCGACTGACGCGGACTGAGGCTGGCGCTGATCGCAGCCATGCGCTGCACACCGTCGATCAGTTTGGCCACCACCGGGCCGAAGCGCTGGCTGATGGCCGCGAGTTCGATCTGGCCTTCGCGCACGCCGCGATACAGCACCGCAGCGACCAGCGAATCCTGATCGAGTTTGAGGTCGGCGAGAATCTCGGCGATCTCAAGTCCCGTGCTGAAACTGCCGGAGCCTTCGGCCCACAGATTCTTCTTGGCATTGGACTGTTGTTCGGCCTCGCGAGCGAACTCGCAGGCTTCTTTCAAGGCTTCGCGATCCAGTGCCAGATCGACACTGACCGCGTGATCGAGCCAAGCCTCGAGATTGATACTGCCGTCAGTGTTGATCGGCTGGTGTGCTCTCACCTGTACCATCTTGCTTTACCTTCCCTACGACGCAGATTCAATGCGTCAAATCGCTGACCTCTACTGCCCGTTTGCGCTCGCGGGGCTGATGCGAGCGCTGCGCGGACAGGTCAGGCTGATTCAGACGAGCCGTCCTGGCTCGCTTCAAATAACGCCATGGCCTCGACATGTGCCGTCTGAGGAAACATATCGAGAATCCCGGCACGTTTTAACCGGTAGCCCTGCTTGATCAATTCGACCGTGTCGCGCGCCAGCGTGGCCGGGTTGCACGACACATACACCAACCGCTTCGCGCCCAGGGTCGCCAGCTTGCGTACCACCTCGAAAGCACCGTCACGCGGTGGATCCAAGAGTACCGCAGAAAAACCGTTTCCGATCCACTGAGCATGGCTCAAAGGCTGGGATAAATCGGCTTGAAAAAACTTTGTGTTATGCAAATTGTTACTAGCAGCGTTGGCTGCGGCGCGATCAACCATGGTCTGCACGCCTTCGACCGCCACCACTTCACGCACGGATTTGGCCAGCGGCAAGGCAAAGTTGCCGAGGCCGCAGAACAGATCCAGCACGCGCTCTTCGCTGCCTGGCTTCAACCAATCCAGCGCCTGCGCGACCATCGCTTCGTTGACGCCAGCGTTGACCTGAATAAAGTCGCCCGGCCGGTACGCCAGGTTCAAATCCCACTGCTCCAAGCGATAGCCCAGCGACTGCGTGGCATCGACCGGCTGTGGTTCGCCTTCGCCATGCAGCCACAGTTGCGCTTCATGGAATTGGCAGAAGTCCTTGAGGATGCTCAGATCCGCCTCGGACAACGGCGCCATGTGCCGCAGCAATACCGCCAGCGACGAGCCGCTGAATAATTCGACGTGACCCAACGCTTGCGGCTTGCTCAAGCGACGGAGCATCTCCGGCAAGCGGGTCATGATCGGTTGCAAGGGCTGTACCAGCACCGGGCATTCGCTGATCGCGACAATGTCCTGACTGCCAGCCGCGCGGAAACCGACTTCGAGTTTTTTCGCTTTCATGTCCCAGCGCACCGCGATCCGGGCACGACGGCGATAGCCGAATTCCGGGCCGGTCAGCGGCGCTGCCCACTCTTCAGGTTCGACACCGGCAACGCGCGACAATTGCTCGGCGAGCATGCGCTGTTTCAGGGCAAGCTGTTCGCTGTGGGGCAAATGCTGAACGCTGCAACCGCCGCAACGACCAGCATGCTGGCACGGCGCCGGGCGGCGCAGTTCGCTGGCGGTGAACACGCGTTCGGTGCGCGCCTCGACCACTTTGCCGTGGGCGCCGAGCACCCGCGCTTCGACCTCTTCACCGGCAAGGGCGCCGAGGACGAACCAGGTTTTGCCTTCGAAAAACGCGATACCGCGACCGTCATTGGCCAGGCGCTCGATGCTCAAGCGCTGCTTCTTGCCGGTCGGAATTTGCGGGGCCTTGCTTCCGCCAGTGGGCTGAAAGCGCAGGCCTCTCTCGTGCTTGGCCATCAGTTGGGCGCGTCGAAAATGCCGGTCGACAGGTAACGGTCGCCACGGTCGCAGATGATCGCGACGATCACCGCGTTTTCAACTTCTTTGGACAGGCGCAGCATCGCTGCCACCGCACCGCCCGAGGACACGCCGCAGAAGATGCCTTCTTCGCGGGCCAGACGACGGGTGACGTCCTCGGCCTCGCTTTGCGCCATGTCGACGATACGATCAACACGGTCAGCCTGATAAATCTTCGGCAGGTATTCCTGCGGCCAGCGGCGAATGCCGGGAATGGCCGAGCCTTCCATCGGCTGCAAACCGACGATCTGCACGTTGTCGCTCTGCTCTTTCAAGTAGCGCGACACGCCCATGATGGTGCCGGTGGTGCCCATCGAACTGACGAAATGGGTGATGGTGCCCTGGGTCTGACGCCAGATTTCCGGGCCGGTGGTGGTGTAGTGCGCTTCAGGATTGTCGCCATTGGCGAACTGATCGAGCACCTTGCCACGGCCTTCGGCTTCCATACGCTGCGCGAGATCGCGCGCGCCTTCCATGCCTTCTTCCTGACTGACCAGAATCAGCTCGGCACCGTAAGCGGTCATCGCCGCTTTGCGCTCGGCGCTGGAATTGTCCGGCATGATCAGGATCATCTTGTAACCCTTGATCGCGGCGGCCATGGCCAGCGCAATGCCGGTGTTACCCGAAGTCGCTTCAATCAGCGTATCGCCGGCGTGGATCTGCCCACGCAACTCGGCGCGAGTGATCATCGACAACGCCGGACGGTCCTTGACCGAACCCGCCGGGTTATTCCCTTCGAGCTTGAGCAATAGGGTGTTGCTGGTGGCACCGGGCAGGCGCTGCAAACGCACCAGCGGAGTGTTGCCGACGCAATCGGCGATGGTTGGGTACTGCAAGGTCATGGCGTATTCGCAATCCAGACGTGCGGGGGCGCCTATCATACCGGCAAACCCGCGCAGGCCATATCACGCAAAGTACGGTGCTTATGGTTTATGGGAATAAGCAGCATTTGTCTCACCACTGGTGAGACTTTTAAGGTGAATACTGAATCGAAGGGCCTCATCGCGAGCAGGCTCACTCCTACAGGGGATCGATGTTGTTCAGACGATTTGCGGTGAACGCAAATCCAATGTAGGAGTGAGCCTGCTCGCGATGGCGTCAGTCGGCGCAACACAATCATCCGCCATCAAGCGCAAATTCAGCCGCAACCCCGTCCCGCTATTCTCCGCCCAAATAAACCCGCCCTGACGCTGCACCGCATTGCGCGCAATGCTCAGCCCCAAACCAAACCCACCGTCGCCGGGCCGCGAGCCGTCGAGTCGGGTGAATGGTAAAAAGATTCGCTGCAGATCCGCGTCAGCCACGCCACCGCCCTGATCCTCCAGCCACAAATGCCAGTAATCGCCATCACGCCGTCCATCGAGCCGGACGATCCCGCCTTCCGGCGAATGCCGAATCGCGTTGCGCAAAATGTTCTCCAGCGCCTGCGCCAGCGTGTTGAGATTGCCGCGCACCCAGCACGATGCCTCGACCGAACACTGCAATTGCAGGCTCGGCCAGCCGCTTTCGTAACAGGCGTTGTCGGTCAGCATTTCCCACAGCGCCTGAATCTGGATTGCCTCGTCGGGCAGTGGCGTGCGGTCGGTGTCGAGCCAGGCCAGTTGCAAGGTGTCTTCGACCAGCCGTTGCATGCCGTCGACTTCACGCCCGATGCGCTCGCGCAATTGCGGCAGACCTTGCTCACTTTCGCTGGCCACGCGCAGGCGGCTCAGCGGCGTGCGCAATTCGTGGGACAGGTCGCGGAGCAATTGCTGTTGCAGGGCGACGGTGGATTGCAGTCGCTCGGACATCGAGTCAAACGCCCTTGCCAGTTCACCGAGTTCATCCGGGCGCTGGGTAATCCCGCTCGACAACCGCACATTCAATTGATCGGCACGCCAGGCGTTGGCCTGTTCGCGCAAATTATTCAGCGGCACCACCAGCAAGCGATACAACCCGACACACAACAGCAAAGTGAACAGTCCCGGAATCACGCCGTTGGTGATCACCCGCCAGAACACCCGATATTTGCCCGGCAGAAAACGCTCGGGCAATTCGATCACCAGACTGCCGGCGGCCGGGTCTTTGGGAAATGGAATGCGCAGCCACGGCCGCCCCTGTTTGTGAATCGGCCAGTCGAGGCCGCGCAAAAAGGTCAGGTGCTGGGTTTCCTGATCATTCAGCGGGTCGTTGCTCAGCGACTGCAAATTGCCGCCGATCACGCCGACCCAACTGGCCTCGCGCAATTCCATGCTCTGTAACCAGTCATCAATACCGCTGCGACCGCCGCGCTGCCAGGCACGTTCGGCCTCACCGGCATACCGCGCCAGCGTGCCGCGCGCCTCGTCGGAGAGGAACTGATTGCGCTCCTCCATATAGCGGCCCCACGACCAGCTCAGCCAGATCATCAGCAGGCAGAACGCGACCAGCAAGCAGGCAAGTTTCCAGAACAGCGAATGGCGGCCCGGCAGTTCAGACAGTTTCATCGGCACCGCTCAGTACATAGCCCTTGCCCCACACCGTGCGCACTTCCCGCTCGATGTAACCGATGGCTTTGAGTTTGCGGCGGATCTGGCTGATGTGCATGTCGAGGCTGCGATCGTGGGCCGCGTAGCCGCGTTGCAAAACGTGCTGATAAAGGAAGGCTTTGCTCAGCACTTCTTCATCATTGCGGTTGAGGGTTTCCAGCAGACGGAATTCGCTGCGGGTCAGCCCGGCAGGCTGTTCACGGAAGAATACGTCGCACTGTTGATCGTCAAAATGCAGCGCGCTGATCGTCGCGGCAGGCGCAATCGCTGCGGGACGCCGATCCAGCGCGACCCGGCGCAGGATCGCTTCGATGCGCACATGCAGTTCGGCCATGCTGAACGGCTTGGGCAGATAATCATCGGCGCCGAGACGGAAACCGCTGATGCGATCGGCCTCGGCACCCAGGGCCGACATCAGCAGCACCGGCGTCGAATGGCTCTGGCGCAATTGGGTCAGCACGTTCAAACCGTCCATGCCCGGCAGCAGAATATCCATCAGCACCACGTCGAACGGCTGGCGCTTGGCAATGTTCAAGCCCTCCTGACCGTTCTGGCACCAGGTCACCTGAAAGCCGCTGCGGCCCAGATGTTCGTGAACATAGGCGCCGAGTACCGGATCGTCCTCGATGGAAAGTATGCGTGGCTGGCCAACGGAAACAGGAGTCATGAGTATCTGCAAGTCATTCTCAGTTGAGGACGATTATTCAAGATTGCCGGGCATCGGGCAACTGATGGTTAGCCCTTCGGACAAACGAGCACCCACACGCTGACCGATGGCGACACCATTTTTCCGGAGATTGCCCGCGAGCAAATCGCTACACTGCGCCAATGTCGCGTGCCGGATGCACGCATGAGTCAACAGATCAGCGGGATGCAGGAGATAGGCGTGCTCAAGAAACTGGGAATCAAAGGTCGCGTGTTGTTGCTGACCTTGTTGCCGACCAGCCTGATGGCGCTGGTGCTGGGTGGCTATTTCACCTGGATGCAGCAGTCCGACTTGCAGAGCCAATTGATGCAGCGCGGCGAAATGATCGCCGAACAACTGGCCCCGCTGGTCGCGCCCGCCATGGGTCACGGCAACAATGAGTTGCTGGAGCGCATCGCCACGCAATCCCTTGAACAACCCGACGTGCGCGCGGTGACCTTCCTTGCGCCGGATCGCTCACCGCTGGCCCACGCCGGCCCGACCATGCTCAATCAAGCGCCGAGCGGTGACAGCGCGCAACTGCAACGACGCAGCGGCAATGATGCGACGCGTTACCTGATGCCGGTGTTCGGCAAGCACCGCAACCTCGCCGGCGAACTGATCCCGGCAGAGTCCGATCGCTTATTGGGCTGGGTTGAACTGGAGCTGTCGCACAACGGCATGCTGCTGCGCGGTTATCGCAGTCTGTTTGCCAGCCTTCTATTAATAGTCGCCGGTCTGGCCGGTGCCGCGCTGCTCGCGTTGCGCATGGGCCGCACCATCAACCGTCCGCTGGGCCAGATCAAACAGGCCGTCGCACAACTCAAGGACGGTCATCTGGAAACCCGCCTGCCGCCGCTCGGCAGTCAGGAACTGGATGAACTCGCTTCCGGCATCAATCGCATGGCCGGCACCCTGCAGAATGCCCGCGAAGAGTTGCAGCACAGCGTCGATCAGGCCACCGAAGACGTGCGCCAGAATCTGGAAACCATCGAGATCCAGAACATCGAGCTGGATCTGGCGCGCAAAGAAGCGCTGGAAGCGAGCCGGATCAAGTCCGAATTCCTCGCCAACATGAGCCACGAAATCCGTACGCCGCTCAACGGCATTCTCGGCTTCACGCATCTGTTGCAGAAAAGCGAACTGACCCCGCGTCAGCTCGACTATCTGGGCACCATCGAAAAATCCGCCGATAGCCTGCTGGGCATCATCAACGAGATCCTCGACTTCTCGAAAATCGAGGCCGGCAAACTGGTGCTCGACCATATTCCGTTCAACCTGCGCGACCTGTTGCAGGACACTCTGACCATCCTCGCCCCCGCCGCGCACGCCAAGCAATTGGAGCTGGTCAGTCTGGTGTATCGCGACACGCCGCTGTCGCTGGTCGGTGATCCACTGCGCCTCAAGCAGATCCTCACCAATCTGGTCAGCAACGCGATCAAGTTCACCCGCGAAGGCACCATCGTCGCCCGCGCCATGCTCGAAGAAGAGCACGAAGACAGCGTGCAACTGCGCATCAGCATTCAGGACACCGGCATCGGCCTGTCGAATCAGGACGTGCGCGCACTGTTTCAAGCGTTCAGTCAGGCCGACAATTCGCTGTCGCGCCAGCCCGGCGGCACCGGGTTGGGGCTGGTGATTTCCAAACGTTTGATCGAGCAGATGGGCGGCGAAATCGGCGTCGACAGCACGCCGGGCGAAGGCTCGGAATTCTGGATCAGCCTGAGCCTGCCGAAAACCCGTGATGATGCCGAAGACCTGCCCGCCGCGCCGCTGCTCGGGCGTCGCGTGGCGGTGCTGGAAAATCACGAACTGGCGCGCCAGGCCTTGCAGCATCAACTGGAAGATTGCGGCCTCGACGTCACGCCGTTCAATACCCTGGAAACCTTGACCAATGGCGTCACCGGCGCGC
Source organism: Pseudomonas sp. P1.31 (assembly GCF_001269815.1). Taxonomy (NCBI): domain Bacteria; kingdom Pseudomonadati; phylum Pseudomonadota; class Gammaproteobacteria; order Pseudomonadales; family Pseudomonadaceae; genus Pseudomonas; species Pseudomonas sp. P1.31. The sequence continues at coordinate 183,172 of NZ_LHVN01000032.1, forward strand.
ACCAGACGGATCAGGCGATTGATCTGGCGGTCATCGGCATCACCAGCAACGACATGTTGCCGGAGCGCTTGAACCAGCACATCTGGGATCTCGAACACCTCGGCTGCAAAGTACTGGTGCTGTGCCCGACCACCGAACAGACACTGTTCCATCTGTCGGTGCCCAACCCGCACAGCCAGTTGCAGGCGAAACCGGCCTGCACGCGCAAGTTGCGCCGGGCCCTGTCCGATCTGGTCAATCCGCGCCAGATGCGCAGCGAACCGGGCGAACCGTTGTCGAGTCGCGCGCCGCGTGTGCTGTGCGTCGATGACAACCCGGCAAACCTGTTGCTGGTGCAGACCTTGCTCGAAGACATGGGCGCCAAAGTGCTCGCGGTCGAGAGCGGTTACGCCGCTGTCAAAGCCGTGCAAACGGAATCCTTCGATCTGGTGCTGATGGACGTGCAGATGCCCGGCATGGACGGGCGCCAGAGCACCGAAACCATCCGCCAGTGGGAAAGCGAGCGGCATTGCACGCCGCTGCCAATCGTCGCCCTCACCGCCCACGCGATGGCCAACGAAAAACGCGCGCTGCTGCAAAGCGGCATGGACGACTACCTGACCAAACCGATCAGCGAGCGGCAACTGGCGCAGGTGGTACTGAAGTGGACCGGTCTGGCGTTACGCAATCAGGCGCCGGATCGACTCAGCGACAGCGCTGCACTCAACCATGAATTGCCAGTGCTCGATCACGACGAAGGTTTGCGTCTGGCCGCCGGCAAAGCCGATCTGGCGGCGGACATGCTGGCGATGCTGCTGGCCTCGCTTGAAGCCGACCGTGAAGCGATTCGCACGGCCCGCGACAGCCACGATCAAAACGCTTTGCTTGAGCGCGTGCATCGCCTGCACGGCGCCACCCGTTACTGCGGCGTGCCGCAATTGCGCGCGGCCTGCCAGCGCAGCGAAACCTTGCTCAAGCAAGACGACCCCAAGGCCTCGGCAGCGCTGGATGAACTGGAACGCTCGATCAATCGCCTGGCCACGCAAGCGAAGATCAGCGCCTGACCCAGCGCAACACCGCTTACCGCTGTTGCCGCTAAAGTGCTCGCGGGTGTTTCAACCCGCGTCGATGCTCCAGGAGGATTTCATGCGCACGATCGTTTTCAGCAGTCAGACCTACGACCGCGACAGCTTCCTCGCCGCCGACTGCCCGGCGAATCTCGAACTGCACTTCCAACCGGCCCGGCTCAGCCTCGACACAGCGGCCCTCGCCGACCAACACGAAGTGGTTTGCGCGTTTATCAATGACGATCTCAGCGCTCCAGTGTTGGAACGTCTCGCCGCTGGCGGCACACGGTTGATTGCCTTGCGTTCGGCGGGTTACAACCATGTCGATCTGCCTGCCGCGAAACGTTTGGGACTGGCGGTCGTGCGTGTTCCCGCGTATTCGCCGCATGCTATCGCTGAACATGCGGTGGCATTGATTCTCGCCCTCAACCGTCGTCTGCACCGCGCCTACAACCGCACCCGCGAAGGTGATTTCACCCTGCACGGTCTGACTGGTTTCGATCTGGTTGGCAAAACGGTGGGCATCGTCGGCACCGGACAGATCGGTGCGACCTTCGCGAAAATCATGCACGGTTTCGGCTGCGAGTTGCTCGCTTACGACCCCTATCCAAACCCGGACGTTGTCGCTTTGGGCGCGCGTTATTTGAGCCTGCCGGAGTTGCTCGCGCAGTCGCGAATCATCAGCCTGCACTGCCCGCTCAATGAGCAGAGCAAACACCTGATCAACCGCGATTCACTGGCGCACATGCAAGCCGGGGCAATGCTGATCAACACCGGGCGCGGCGGACTGGTCGACACGCCAGCGCTGATCGACGCACTGAAGGATGGGCAACTCGGTTATCTGGGGCTGGATGTCTACGAAGAAGAAGCACAGCTGTTTTTCGAGGATCGCTCGGACTTGCCGTTGCAGGACGATGTGCTGGCGCGGTTGCTGACCTTTCCTAACGTGATCATCACCGCGCATCAGGCGTTTCTCACGCGCGAGGCACTGGGCGCGATCGCGGCAACCACGCTGCACAACATCGCGACCTGGGCGGCGGGTGCGCCGCAGAACCAGGTCGAGGGCTGACGGTTATTTCGGCGACAGCGACGACGCCAGAATCAGCAAGGCCAGCCAGCCGAAGCCGAACAGCCGTTGTTTCGCCGAATGCCCGTTGCGCAGCAGGAACCAGACAAACACCATCGGCAGCAGGAAGATCATGATCTTCAGCCAGCCTTCGACCGGGCGGCTGCCATCGGCATTGATCTGCGGTGAAACCGGTTGCGCCGCTTGCTGACGACGGCGGCGTCCTGCTGCGGCGGGCATCACTTTCGGTAGCGGTTCAGCGGCGGGCGGGACAACGGCCTCCGGCACAGCCTTGTTGCGCGGCAGACTGCCGAAAGAAATCGTCGAGGCCTTCGTGGGGGCAGCGGCGGCCTGCGCTTGCACATGCGCCGCTTGCTCGGCCATCGGGGCCCCGCAATGAATGCACACCAAGGCTTCGGAACTGATGTTCCGCTTGCATTCATAACATTCGATCAGCGCCATGTTCCGTTCCTTCAGAGTCGAGGGCGGCAGTTTGCCATGGGTGCGGGTCGATTTGAACCGGATCGAAGGTCGCACGCGCGCATCATCCTGCAATCGAGCCCGTGCTAGCATGTCGCGCATATTTGGAGGACCCATGGTCGAACACGATTTCCGCTACACGCTGATGAACCCGCAACACACCCTCACCGAATGCCGCGCCCTCGTTCCGGGCCGCTATCAGGTCACCGGCAACGGTGGTTCGATCCGCATCGGTGACGCGCTGTTGGTCACCCTCAAAGGCAGCAAGGATTTGTCCATGCGCCTGACCGTCGAAACCGTCCGCCACCTGATCAATCCGCCGGGCCAATGGACTGCGATGACCACCGGCCCGGTGTTCGGCGAACTGGCGATCCACACCTGGCAGGTCAACTGCGACAGCTGCGCCAAAGAGCTGAGCTTTGAGTTCGCCGTGGACGCCAAGCTGGGCAAAACCGCAGAGAAACCGGCCGCCACCGCGCGGATTGCCGAGCTGGGCTGGAAAGCCGTTGGCGACAAGCACCTGTGCCCGAAATGCCAGGAGCCTGCGTGATGAAACGCTTTGCCCTGACCGCGTTGGTCGGTGTTGGTCTGGTGGGTTGTGCGGCTGAGCCTGTGCAACTGCAACAAAACCGCAGCTACATTCTGGAGTGGATCGGTGAACGGCCATTGATGGATTACAGCCATCTGACCGTGACCCTCGGCGAGGATGGTCGCGCTTACGGCAACGGCGGCTGCAACCATTGGTTCGCGCCATACACGCTGGAAGGCGACAAGCTGAGCTTCGGCAAAATCGGCAAGACCCGCAAACTGTGCGCGCCGGCGTTGATGGAGCAGGAGCAACGCTTCCTCGAAGCGCTGGAGCATGTCGAGCGCTGGGACATCTCGCCAATCGAGCAGATGCGCTTCTGGCCGGCTGAAGGCAAGCCTTTGCGTTGGTGGCTGGAAGAGGGCTGATTGTTCAGCCGCAAAAAAGATCGCAGCCTTCGGCAGCTCCTACATGAGTCCGCGTACCCCCTGTAGGAGCTGCCGAAGGCTGCGATCTTTTGATCGTTCCCACACTCCGGCGTGGGAACGAGCCTGACCGGCAACAACCTATTTAGTAGCCTGCAACGCCTCCAGCTTCGCCATCACCCCCGCCGCCGTCTGCTCGCCCATCAGCTGTTCACGCACCTTGCCTTTGTTGTCGATGATGTACGTCACCGGCAGCGCTTCACTGCGCGGCACGTCGAACAGCTCCGCCGGATCCTGCGCCAGCACGGTGAACTTGATACCGAGTTTTTCACTGGCCTCTTTCAGCTCCGCGCCCTGCACGTTGTCGAAATTGACCCCGAACACGCCGACGTTCTTGCCCTCGAGCTCGTCAGCCAGATGATTGAGTTCCGGAATCTCCGTTCGGCACGGACCGCACCATTCGGCCCAGTAGTTAAGCACTACCCATTGTTTGTCCAGACGCTCGGACGCGACTTTCTGCCCGTTCTGGTCGATGCCGTAGTCGTTACCGCAGCCCCCCAGCATCAACGCCCCGATAATCGTCAATGCCGCTGCCAATCGCCGTGTCATGTCATGTTCCTTGTGAAAATTTAAACGCGCCTGCGACCCATCGCCTCTGACGGTTCTGGATTGCGCGCTGCACAGTTAGAATAGCCGCCACTTTACGCCAGAAGCGACCCGCCATGACCGATCTGACGCTTTATCACAATCCGCGCTGCTCGAAATCCCGCGGCGCGCTGGAACTAATTGAAGCTCGCGGCCTGAGCCCAAACGTCGTGCGTTACCTCGAAACCCCGCTGAATGCGGCGCAAATCAAGGCCCTGCTCGGCAAGCTCGGGATCAGCGCACGCCAGTTGCTGCGTACCGGGGAAGATGAATACAAAATGCTTCAACTGGCGGATGAAAGCCTCAGCGAAGCGCAATTGATCGACGCCATCGCCCAGCATCCGAAACTGATGGAGCGACCGATTCTTGAAGTTGGCGACAAAGCCGTCATCGGTCGTCCGCCGGAAAATGTGCTGGAGCTGCTGCCGTGAGCGCGCCGTACATTCTGGTGTTGTATTACAGCCGCAATGGCTCGACCAACGAGATGGCGCGGCAGATTGCTCGCGGTGTCGAGCAGGCTGGCCTCGAAGCGCGTTTGCGCACCGTGCCGGCGATCTCCACCGAGTGCGAAGCCGTTGCGCCGAGCATTCCGGACGAAGGCGCGCTCTACGCCACGCTGGATGATCTGAAAAACTGCGCCGGCCTGGCCCTCGGTAGCCCGACGCGTTTCGGCAACATGGCCGCGCCGCTGAAATACTTCCTCGATGGCACCAGCAACCTGTGGCTGACCGGTGCTCTGGTTGGCAAACCGGCCGGCGTGTTCACCTCCACCGCCAGTTTGCACGGCGGTCAAGAAACCACGCTGCTGTCGATGATGCTGCCACTGCTGCACCACGGCATGCTCATCACCGGTCTGCCGTACAGCGAATCGGCACTGCTGGAAACCCAGGGCGGCGGCACGCCTTACGGCGCCAGCCATCACGCTGGGGCGGACGGCAAAAAGGGTCTGGATCAGCACGAAGTCGCGCTGTGCCGTGCGCTCGGCCATCGTCTGGCCAAGACTGCGCAGAAACTGGAGGGCTGACGGTGGCGAAGAAGCCGAAAATCCTGCCCTCGGTCGAGTGGCTTGAGCCGCGCGTGAAAGCGATGCGGGTGGTCAGTCTGCTGAGCTTTTTTGCCTTGGCCGGGTTGCTCGCTGCGTACTATCTGATCTTCGCCGATCTGCACGGCGCGCGGCCGTGGGTGATTCTGCTGGTCGAGCTGATCCCGTGGCTGGTTCTCGCCCCGGCGATGATCATGGGCAGCGCCCGTGGTCATTCGTGGATGTGTTTTGTGGTGAATCTGTATTTCATCAAAGGCGCACTGGCGGCGTATGACCCGAACCGGCAGTTGTTTGGCGTGCTGGAGATGGTCGCGAGCCTGGCGGTGTTTTGCTCGGCGCTGTTGTATGTGCGGTGGCGGTATCAGTTGAATCGCAAGTTGGCGGGCGAGGGGGAAATCTCCGTCGCCTGATGGAAAAAGATCGCAGCCTTCGGCAGCTCCTACTTGTGGAATGCATTTCCCTGTAGGAGCTGCCGAAGGCTGCGATCTTTCAGCGATTCAATGGTTAACGGTATAAGCAAGCATCATCGAAATCTGGCTCATCGGCCGTCCGCCGCTCTCTTCATGCCACTGATTGAAGACATTCTGCACAATCGCCAGATCACGCTGGCTGGTCGGCACTTTGTCGACGATCTTCTGTGCATTGAGCGCCGCGACCACGTCGTAGCTCGGCACAAAAGTATCCTTGCCGACCATGCGCAAAAACCGTGGCGCTGACAGCCCGCCGAGTTGATGGCCATGCTTTTTCAGGTACGTCCACAATCCGACAATATCGGTCACCGGCCAGTCGGCGATCAGTGCGCCGAAACTGCCCTTGTCCTTTTCCACATCGAGAATGAACTGCGCATTGCGCGGCACGCTTTTCAGCTTGCCGAGGTGGCGAATGATCCGCGCATCCTGCATCAGGCGCTCGAGGTGTTCGGCGCTCATCAGCACGACTTTTTCCGGATCGAACTTGAAGAACACTTCTTCGAAGGCCGGCCACTTGGCATCGACCAGGCTGTGCTTGAGGCCGGCACGGAACACGCGCAGGGCCATGGTCGAAAGGTAGCGGTCGTCGCTGATTTTGCGCAGTTGTGCGGGAGTCTTGGGAACGGGCAGATGGGCTTCCAGTTCAGCCGCCGAACTGAAGCGGTTCAGACAGTATTCGTGCAGCCACTTGTAATCGCGCATGCCCTCTCCTGGTGAATTGAATAAAGAAACTAATGCGGGGCCCTGTGGTGAGGGGATTTATCCCCGATGGGGAGCGGAGCTCCCCAGAAAAGCTGGGGCTGCTGCGCAGCCCATCGGGGATAAATCCCCTCGCCACAAAAAGCGCGGCCACATAAAAATGGGGTTTACAGATTGACGACGTTAACGAAGCGCGAAGCCGCGGTCTCGTCGATCTTCAGGCTGGTGAAGTCGAACAGGTTGCGGTCGGCCAGTTGCGACGGGATGACATTCTGCAGACTGCGGAAGATGCTTTCCGTTCGACCGGGTGTCTTGCGTTCCCAGTCCAGGAGCATTTCCTTGACCACCTGACGCTGCAGGTTTTCCTGCGAACCGCAGAGGTTGCACGGGATGATCGGGAATTGCTTCAAGTCCGAATAGGCCTGAATGTCTTTCTCGTTGCAGTACGCCAGCGGACGGATCACCACGTTGCGGCCATCGTCGGCGCGCAGCTTCGGCGGCATGGCTTTCAACGAACCGTTGAAGAACATGTTGAGGAAGAACGTCTCGACGATGTCGTCGCGGTGATGACCGAGGGCCATTTTCGTCGCGCCGATTTCGTCGGCAAAGGTGTACAGCGTGCCGCGACGCAGACGTGAGCACAGCGAGCAAGTGGTCTTGCCTTCCGGGATCAGTTCCTTGACCACCGAGTAGGTGTCTTTCTCGACGATGTGGTACTCGACGCCCAGTTCTTTCAGATAGGCCGGCAGCACGTGCTCGGGGAAGCCCGGCTGCTTTTGATCCATGTTCACCGCGACGATCTCGAACTTGATCGGTGCAACCTTCTGCAGGTGCAGCAGCACGTCGAGCATGGTGTAACTGTCCTTGCCCCCGGACAGGCAGACCATGACCTTGTCGCCGTCTTCAATCATGTTGAAGTCAGCAACCGCTTCGCCGGCCAGGCGGCGCAGGCGCTTTTGCAGTTTGTTCTGGTTGACCGTAAGAGTGCCCATGACGCGAAATCCGTGAGGTGTGACGAAAGGCCGGCATTTTACGCAAAAACCTCGCGTGGGCGAAGCATACCGACCGGCCGCATTCTGAAATGCATAATCATGTAGGAGCTGCCGAAGGCTGCGATCTTTTGATGTTGATCTTAAAAAACAAGATCAAAAGATCGCAGCCTTCGGCAGCTCCTACAGGATTGGATGTTCGATCACTCAAGACTGTACGGCGATTAAGCCCCGTGTTTACAGCGCGATTTGCTCTAAGCCCCTAATACCTGTGCGGTTAAGTCCTTTCTATACTGCGACATAAGGTCGCACACATCCATGACCTGACTTTGCTCGGCCTCATTGGCCCGTAGGCGCTCCGTTGGGGGGCGATGGCAATAACAAGAGGAGTGACTGGCATGATCCATCACGTAGTGGGACTTTTTACCCACCCCGATCAGGAATGGAAGGAAATCCGTGGCGACCAAGAGGAAAGCATCAGCCACATGTACCTGACGCACACGCTGATTCTGGCGGCGATCCCCGCCATTTCGGCATTTATCGGCACCACTCAGGTCGGCTGGGTGATCGGCAACCGCGCACCGGTGATGCTCACCGTCGAAAGCGCGATCTGGATGACCGTCATGTCGTACCTGGCGATGCTTGGCGGCGTCGCGGTCATGGGCGCTTTCGTGCACTGGATGGCACGTACATACGACGCCAACCCGAGTCTGGCCCGTTGTGTCGCATTCGCCACTTACACCGCAACTCCGTTGTTTGTCGGCGGGCTGGCGGCGCTGTATCCGCATATGTGGCTGGGGATGATCGTCGGCACGGCGGCCATCTGTTACACGGTTTATCTGTTGTACGTGGGGCTGCCGACGTTCATGAATATTCCGTCGGACGAAGGTTTCCTGTTCTCAAGCTCAGTGCTGGCGGTGGGTCTGGTGGTGCTGGTCGCCATCATGGCGTTTACCGTGATCGTCTGGGGGCTGGGCGTGGGGCCCGTATACACCAACTAGCAAACGTCTTGTTCATAAAGGCCGCCGCGAGGCGGCCTTGTCGTTTGCCGGACGACCATTCGGCAGCTCGACGATTCGCAAGTCCCCAGGGTTGCGGCATACTCGACGTCTCTGGAGATCCATCAAGCATGCCCGAGCAACTCAATACCCGCGTCGAAGACTGTTACCAACTCGCTGAATCCTTTTTCAAACGTCACTTCCAACGCCCTGTCGTCAGTCTCAAGCTGCGCGGGCAAAAAGCCGGTGTCGCGCATTTGCACGAGAACCTGCTGCGCTTCAATCCGCAGCTGTACCGGGAAAACACCGAACATTTCCTCAAACAAACCGTGGCCCACGAAGTTGCGCACCTGATCGCCCATCAGTTGTTTGGCGACCGCATTCAGCCGCACGGCGAGGAATGGCAATTGATCATGCGCGGTGTTTACGAACTGCCGCCGGATCGCTGCCATACCTACGCCATTAAACGTCGCAGCGTTACCCGCTATATCTACAAATGCCCGTGCGTGGACAGTGATTTTCCGTTCTCGGCGCAGCGGCATAGCCTGGTGCGGCAGGGGCGGCGATATTTGTGTCGTAGTTGCCGGAATACGTTGGTGTTCAGTGGTGAGATGCGGGTGGAATGACCCCCCGATCGTTCCCATGCTCGGCGTGGGAACGCCGCCATGGACGCTCCGCGTCCACTGTGACGCAGAGCGTCACGGGATTCATTCCCACGCAGAGCGTGGGAACGAGCTAAAGAATGACCTTGGCCCGCCGCAGCTCCGCAATTTTCGCAGGACTAAACCCCAACGCCCCCAACACCTCATCCGTATGCTGCCCCAACACCGCCCCCACATGCCGTGGTGCCGGTAAATCCTCGGAAAACTTCAACGGACACGCCATCTGCGCCTGCGTCGTGCCATCCCCGCGCGGCACTTGCGTCACCAGTTCGCGCGCCTGCAACTGCGGATGCCGCACCGCCTCACTCAAATTCAACACCGGTTCGACACACGCATCGATCCCGGCAAACAGTTCGCACAGTTCAGCGAAGTCATGTCGCTCGAACTCGATCTTCAATGCTTCCTTCAGCGCCCGCTGCTGTGCAGGTTTCGGCGACAAGCCCTGCGCCGCCAACTCCGGCCGGCCCAGCGCCGTACACAGCTGCTGCATGAACGCCGGCTCCAGACTGCCGACCGACATCCAGCGCCCATCCCGCGAACGGTAATAGTCGTAAAAGCTGCCGCCATTGAGCATCTGGTCTTCCCAGCCCGGCTCTTCGCCGCAAGCCAGATACCCGGCGCCGGCCATGGCATTCAGGCTGAATGCGCAATCGGTCATGCTCACGTCCAGATGGGTACCCTGCCCCGTTTGCTGACGCGCAATCACCGCTGCGAGTAAACCGATCACCCCGTGCAACGAACCACCGGCGACATCCGCCACCTGCATACCCAACGGCAACGGCCCGCTGTCGGCACGACCGGTGTAACTGGAGAGCCCGGCGAGGGCGAGATAGTTGATGTCATGCCCGGCGCGATCCTTGTACGGGCCGGTCTGGCCGTAACCGGTGATCGACACGTAGATCAGCTTTGGATTGATCGCCTTCAGTGCCTCGTATCCGAGCCCCAAACGCTCCATCACGCCGGGGCGAAACTGTTCCAAAACGATGTCGTGATCCGCCAGCAATTGCTTGATCACCTCGAGCGCTTCGGGCTGCTTGAGATCCAGCGCCAGACTGCGCTTATTGCGATTGAGATAGGCGTGACTGGCAGACATCCCGCCATCGTGCGGCGGTAATACGCGCAGCAGATCCATGCGCGTCGGCGATTCGATACGCAGCACCTCGGCGCCCATGTCCGCCAACAACAGCGACGCGAACGGCCCCGGCAACAGCGTGGAGAAATCGAGGATTTTCAGTGAGGCCAGCGGTGCAGACATGAGCGAACTCCTTGGGCGATGCACTCAGCCTAGGCAGCCATTGCCGATGCAGCAATCACCGGATATGTCAGCGGGTGTGACCGTTACGCTCAAATCGCAGGCAATAAAAAACCCTGTGGTGAGGGGGTTTATCCCCGATGAGTCGCGTAGCGGCTCCCTTCTACCACTAAAAAGAAGGGACTGCTGCGCACTCCATCGGGGATGAATCCCCTCGCCACAAGGGCTTTTTTACTTACTTGACGCTGCTCGGGGTTGGGCCTTCAGCCACACCCAGATCATCTTCAGGACGGGTATCAGCGATACCGCGACCGCCCGAGGCCAGCTCGGATTGCAGTACGTCGGTGTCCAGCTCTTTCACCCACTTGGCAACCACGATGGTCGCAACAGCGTTGCCCACCAGGTTGGTCAGTGCGCGTGCTTCGGACATGAAGCGGTCGATACCGAGGATCAGCGCCAGACCGGCCACCGGCAAGTGACCTACCGCCGACAGAGTCGCGGCCAGCACGATGAAGCCCGAACCGGTCACACCGGCTGCGCCTTTGGAGGACAGCAGCAGCACCACCAGCAGCGTGATCTGGTGCGTGATGTCCATGTGCGTGTCGGTTGCCTGAGCAATGAACACAGCGGCCATGGTCAGGTAGATCGCGGTGCCGTCGAGGTTGAACGAGTAACCGGTCGGGATCACCAGACCCACTACCGATTTCTTCGCGCCCAGACGCTCCATCTTGATCAGCATGCGTGGCAGTACCGATTCCGACGACGAAGTGCCGAGTACGATCAGCAGCTCTTCACGGATGTAACGGATCATTTTCAGCACGCTGAAACCGTGCATGCGGGCGATGCCGCCGAGCACGATCAACACGAACAGCAGGCAAGTGATGTAGAAGCAGATCATCAGTTGACCCAGCTGCACCAGCGAACCCACGCCGTAAGCGCCGATGGTGAAGGCCATGGCACCGAAGGCACCGATTGGCGCGAGCTTCATGATCATGTTGATGATGTTGAACATCACGTGGGCGAAGCGATCGATGAAGTCGAGGATCGGACGGCCGTAGTCACCCAGGCGATGCAGGGCGAAGCCGAAGATCACCGAGAACATCAGCACTTGCAGGATGTCACCGGTGGCGAACGCGCCGACGATGGTGGTCGGGATCACGTTGAGTAGAAAGCCGACAACGCTTTGGTCAGCGCCCGCCGCGACATAGGAAGCGACTTTCGAAGCGTCGAGGGTGGCGACGTCGATGTGCATGCCGTTGCCCGGCTGCACAATGTTGACCACAACCAGACCAACCAGCAGAGCGATGGTCGAAACGATTTCGAAGTACAGAAGCGCGTAACCACCGGTCTTGCCGACCGATTTCATGCTTTGCATGCCAGCGATGCCGCTGACCACGGTGCAGAAGATGATTGGAGCGATGATCATTTTGATCAGTTTGATGAACCCGTCACCCAGCGGCTTTACCGCCACGCCGAACTGCGGGTAGTAATGACCAAGCGCGATACCGATGATGATCGCGATGATCACCTGGAAATACAGGGATTTGTACAGTGGCTGACGAGTCGTCATTGCAAGTTTCCTCAAGAGCCCCGCGTGCAACATCCATCTGTTACACCGCGAAACCTGAATTGCGAACCCTCCTGCACTGGAGGGATTTGTTGTTGGAGCGGCGTTTTCCGGGCGGGATAAACGCACGCTTCTGTCGCTCTTATCGCAAACGCCGTGCCACTTTGGTGCATTTCCCGGCAAGCCTTTTGACATCAAGGGCTGCAGGTGTTTTCAGTGTCACCTTCCGGTGAGTTGAGTGTGGCGGATTTCCGCCAACTCGCCGCTTGTCGTCCTACAATTTGGCGGAAATCCGCCTTGTTGCTCGTACCGCCCCCGGCTACCATCCGGCGCCTGAGGAAGGATTTGTCGCTTATGCGCGAACGCACCATCGCCAGTCATTTCGCCCGTGCCGCCCTCGGTGGCGCACGCCGCCTGGGTTTCGATTATTCGGGTCTGTTGCTGCAACTCGGCATCAGCCCGGAATTGCTCGACGAACCTCGCGCGCGTCTCGCGCCGGAACAGTTCACTCAGTTGATCCAGGGCCTGTGGCTGGCGTTGGACGACGAATACCTCGGTTTCGGCGACGCACCGAGCAAGCCAGGCAGCTTCGCGATGATGTGCCACGCCTCGATTCATTGCCGCAATCTGGAGAAGGCTCTGCAACGCGGCTTATTGTTTTATAGCCTATTCCCGCAAGGCCCGCGCCTGACCCTGAGCCGCGAAGACGAATGGGTACGTTTGAGCCTCGCCGATGCGCAATTGTGGGATCCGGATCACTTTCTCACCGAGAGCCTGCTGGTGATCTGGCATCGCCTCGGCAGTTGGCTGATTGGCCAGCGCATCCGGCTGGAGCAGGTGACGTTCAGCTACCCACGCCCCGAACACGGCGCGGAATACGATTTGCTGTTTCCCTGCCCGATGACGTTTGCCAGCGATCAGAGCAGCCTGCTGTTTCACAGCCGCTACCTGCACATGCCGTTGTTGCAGGACGAGCGCACGCTCAAACACTTCCTCGAACGTTCCCCCGCTGACTTGCTGTCGCGCCCGGATGACGGTGACAGCCTGAGTAGTCGGCTGCGCCGCTTGCTCAGTCGCGACAGCGTGAATTGGCCGGATCTGGAAGCGGTGGCCGCGCAGATGCACATCAGCCCGCAGACGTTGCGCCGGCATTTGCGTGAGGAAGGCACGAGTTTTCAGGAGCTGAAGGATCAGCTGCGGCGGGATATCGCCATCTACCATTTAGGGCGCGCGGATTTGTCGTTGCAGCAGATTGCCGAGCAGTTGGGGTTTTCTGAGCCGTCGGCGTTTCACCGGGCGTTCAAGAAATGGACGGGGCTGACGCCGGGGGCTTATCGGGCGCAGGAGCAGTGAGGCATTACATCAAAAGCCCCTCACCCTAACCCTCTCCCGGAGGGAGAGGGGACTGATTGGGGGATGCTCGAAATCTCCGCCGACCTGAAACTTCGCTGCTGAATCCATAATCGACTGGCTATTTCAGGTCGATGGATAACGCCAGACACCTCGGTCAGTCCCCTCTACCTCTGGGAGAGGGTTAGGGTGAGGGCAGCTCCCAATCACACCGCCGGAAAATGAATCCTGAACGCCGCCCCACCCATCGGTGAATCCCCCAGCGTCAGCTTGGCGCTGTAACTCTCGATGATGTCCTTGACCACCGCCAAGCCGATCCCCTGCCCCGGATGCTGGGCATCCAGCCGTTCGCCACGCTCGAGAATCCGCGCACGCTGATCCGGCGGTACGCCCGGGCCGTCGTCTTCGATGCACAGTTCAACCCCGGCGTGATTTTCACGCACGCTAATGCGCACTTCGCCCAGACACAGGCGATAGGCGTTCTCCAGCAAGTTGCCCATCATCTCCAGCAAGGCGCCCTGCTCGATCGGCACGTAACAATGCTCCGGCAGGTCAAACGCCACGCGTACATGTTTGTCGCGATAGACCTTGTCCAGCGTGTCGCAAAGGCTTTTCAGCACCGGTTGCAGACGCACCTGATGGCGCACCAGGCCGCTTTTGCGCAGGCTTGCGCGTTGAAGTTGGTAGCCGATCTGTTGGCTCATGCGTTCGATCTGCGATTGCAGCACCCAGGCCTGATCGCGATCTTCGGGGCGCTGGGCCATGTCTTCGCTGACGCCTTGCAACACCGTCAGCGGGGTTTTCAGGCTGTGCGCCAGATCATCGAGGGAGTCACGGTAGCGGCTGCGCTGCTGGCGTTCGCTGTGCAGCAAGCGGTTGAGCGAGCCGGTCAGGCGCAGCAGTTCGCGCGGGTGTTGTTCGGTGAGGCTTTCGCGGGTGCCGCCTTCGATTTCGTCGAGTTCCTGACTGAGTCGGCGCAAAGCTTTTAAGCCCCAGGTCAGGCCGATCCACAACAGCGCCAGCAACACCAGCAAAGCTGCGCCGAAACCGAGGTAGAGGTTTTCACGCAAGCCTTCGAGGGTGACTTCGTATTCGCGCACCGGTTGCAGCGCGACGATGCTGAACGCCGCACTTTTGCCGCCGAGCAGTTTCACTTCGACGTCATAGACGAAGAATTCCTGACCGTTGGCCTCACGAATCCGCGCGAACTCGTTGCCGAGGCCGTCGTAGCGCGGTTTGTAGTTGATCTGTTCTTCCTGGGTGGCTTTCGAGCGCCAGACCAAGTGCCCTTCGCGGTCGTAGATGTAGCCGAGCAGGCGGAAGTCGGTGAGGTTGAAACGCTCGTCCGGCAACTGATTCGGCATCACCAGCCGACCGTTTTCAATGCGTGCGGCAGAGATCAGCGTGGTGACGTCCGAGGCCAGCCGTTGTTCGATCGAGTCCTGCAACGCGAGGCTGAACGCGCCCTGCATCGCCGGGAGCAAGGCGAGCATGAACAACACCGCCAACGTGGTGGCGGCGAGCATCAGCCGGACGCGAAGCGAACGAATCAAGTGCAGCGCTCATTGAACAAATAGCCGAGGCCGCGCACGGTGTCGATCGGTTTGAAGCCGGCCGGGCCTTCGAGCTTGCGGCGCAGGCGGCCGACCAGCACTTCGATCACGTTCGGATCGCGCTCGTCGTCGTCCGGGTAGAGCTGCTCCATCAAGCGATCCTTGGGCACCACTTGCTGGTGATGACGCATGAGGTATTCGAGGATGCGGTACTCGTAGGCGGTCAGCGCCAGCGGTTGTTCGTCGAGGGTCGCCTGCTTGCGATTGAGGTCGAGCAGCAACGGTCCGGCGACGATGGTCGACTGGGTGAAACCGCTGGAGCGGCGCAGCAAGGCATTCAGGCGCGCGTCGAGTTCTTCGAACTGGAACGGCTTGACCACGTAATCGTCGGCACCGGCGGCGAGGCCTTCGACCTTGTCCTGCCAGTTGCCGCGCGCGGTGAGGATCAGGATCGGAAAGGTCTTGCCGCCCGAGCGCAACTGGCGGATCAGGTCGAGGCCGTTCATGCCCGGCAAGCCGAGATCGATCACCGCCAGATCAAAGTTGAACTGCCCGGTCTGGTACAGCGCCTCTTCGGCATTGGCCACGGACTCGACCACGTGACCGCTCTCCGTGAGACGGGTTTGCAGGTGATGGCGCAACAGCGCCTCATCTTCGACGACCAACAGTTTCATAACGCTCTCCCGGGTAAATCCAGAATCTCCAAAAACACACCTGTAGGAGCAAAGCTTGCTCGCGAAAGCGGTGAATCAGTCAATTAGAAGTCGACTGATCCGGCGCCATCGCGAGCAAGCTTTGCTCCTACAATAATTTCGCTGTCGTCCTCAGAAGTTGTAGTTGGCCGACAGGTAAGTCTGCGCGCTGCTGTTCAGATCCAGCGAGCCTTGTTTGCTGCCGCCGCTTTCTTTCATTTCGGTGCTGGCGTTGCTCATCAGGTAACGATAACCGAGTTCCACCGAAGTGTTCTGGGTCACTTGCTGCAACACACCCAACTGGCCGCCGACCGCATAACCGATGTCACTGTCGCGGCTGTAGCCTGGCGAATCCTGAGTGAGTTTAGTCAGACCCGCCGTGGCACCGCCGAACAACTTGGTGCTGCCGCCCACCGGGTAGAACAGATCGTAGCTGCCGAGCAGATTTTCCTGTCGCAGTTTAATGCCATTGTGCGAGCCCGACACGTTGTCGTAGGTGGCGTAGTAGCGACCTTGGCTGTTTTGCTGACCGAGGCGTACGCCGTAAGTGTTGTTGCCATCGATGGCGCCGGTGGCGTTCGGGTGACCGAGGTTGTCGTTCAGCGCGTTGGACTTGTCGATCTTGTCACTGGTCTGGCCGAAGGACAGGCCGGCGAAATTGGTGGTGTCGTCGGCATTGGCCGCGAGGCTGGAGCCCAACAGGGTAAATGCCAGCAGCAGTTTGTTTATACGAGTCATGGGTATTTCCTCTTTCACAGTGCTGTTTGGGTATGGCGCAAGGTTACTGACCAGCCCCTGTACCGCCCCTGAACCGTCTCTGAACCTGACCTGAACCAAATCGACTAGGCTGTTTTGACCACTTTCGATAAAGAGACCCCGACCATGCGCCTGTTCCTCGCCCTCACTTTGCTGGCGGTCAGCAGCCTGACTCAGGCAGCGATCAAGACCGAAGAAATCCCCTACCAGAGTGCCGACGGCACCAAACTGATCGGTTATTACGCTTATGACGACGCTATAAAAGGCGCACGCCCGGGTGTCGTCGTGGTGCATGAATGGTGGGGCCTGAACGATTACGCCAAACGCCGTGCGCGTGATCTCGCCGAGCTTGGCTACAGCGCGCTGGCGATTGATATGTACGGTGAAGGCAAGAACACCGAGCACCCGAAAGATGCAATGGCGTTCATGCAGGCGGCGACCAAGGATTCGGCGGCATCGAGCAAACGCTTCGAAGCCGGTCTGGATTTGCTGAAGAAGCAGCCACAGACCGACGTAAACAAACTCGCGGCCATCGGTTATTGCTTCGGCGGGGGCGTGGTGCTGAACGCGGCGCGTCAGGGTGCGCCGTTGTTGGGCGTGGTGAGTTTCCACGGCGCGTTGGCGACCAATACGCCGGCGACGCCTGGCAGTGTGAAGGCGAAAATTCTGGTGGAGCATGGCGCGCTGGACAGCATGGTCACGCCGAACAATGTCATCGCCTTCAAGTCGGAAATGGACAAGGCCGGGGCCAACTACAAGTTCGTCACGCTTGAGGGCGCCAAGCATGGTTTTACCAATCCGGATGCGGATCGTTTGAGCCATGGCGAACATGGTGGGCCGGATATTGGTTACAACAAGGCGGCGGATGAAAAATCCTGGGCGGACATGAAAGCGTTCTTCCAGAAAATCTTCAGCTAACCGTCCCCGACCCTGATCGTTCCCACGCTCTGCGTGGGAATGCAGCCCGGGACGCTCTGCGTCCCAACGCGGACGCAGAGCGTCTATTTAGGCATTCCCACGCAGAGCGTGGGAACGATCAAGATCGCAGCCTTCGGCAGCTCCTACACGGGCAGGCACTGGTCAGCGTGGGTGCTAACCGGCAAAATGCCCGCCATGAACTTCACCCTCCCCGCCTGCTGCACCCCGCTCGATGCCGATTGGCCGTTGCCCTCGGTGCTGGCCGATACCGTGCTGCTCAGTACTCACTTCGATCCGGCGCAACTGCTCGGCGATGACTTTCGTCGCAGCGCCATCGAGCCGCCGCCGAGCATTCAGCGTTCGGTGGCCAAGCGTCAGGCTGAATTTCTCGCGGGGCGGATCTGCGCACGGGCAGCGTTGCAGCAACTGGAAGGCTCCAGCGTGGTTCCGCCGATTGGCGAAGATCGTGCACCGGTGTGGCCGGCGCATATATGCGGCTCGATCACCCACAGCACCGGGCGCGCGGCGGCAATTGTTGCCAATAAACAGCATTGGCGCGGTTTGGGCATGGATCTGGAAAACCTGCTCAACGCCGAACGCGCCGAACGCCTCGCCGGAGAAATCCTCACGCCGGCGGAAATGCAGCGCATGGCGGCAGGCTCGCGGGATCAGTTGGCGTTGTGGGTGACGCTGACGTTTTCGGTGAAGGAGAGTTTGTTCAAAGCGCTGTATCCGATCGTGCAGAAGCGCTTTTATTTCGAGCATGCGGAAGTGCTGGAATGGTCTGAGGCGGGTGAGGTTCGGTTGCGGCTGCTGACGGATTTGTCGGCTGAGTGGTGCAGCGGGACGGAGCTGGATGCGCAGTTTGGCGTGCGGGATGGGCAGTTATTGAGTTTGGTCAGCATTAAGGCCTGAGGATTTGTAGGGTGGCCGCTGACCCCATCGCGAGCAGGCTCACTCCTACAGGGGAACGCATTCCAAATGTAGGAGTGAGCCTGCTCGCGATGGGGCCAGCAAAATCACTAAATTTCTCAACGGCGTTCCTGATTCCGCGGCCAACTCAAACTAAAACACGCCCCGCCCAAACTCTTGCTCTTGCCAATCAACGCCCGGCCGTCGTGCCAGTGAATAATCCGCCGCACAATCGACAACCCCAACCCGTGCCCGCCCGACGCCCGCGTGCGGCTGTCATCCAGGCGCAGAAACGGCGTGAAGATTTTCTCCCAGGCAACTTCCGGCACACCCGGCCCGTCATCCTCAACGTCGACCCGGCAACGCAATTGCCCGACCTGATAACTCACCGTCACGTTCGAACGGGCATGACGCATGGCGTTGCTCACCAGATTCTGCAACGCGCGATGCAGATAACGCGGCTCAGCCTCGACCCAGGCATCGTCGTTGTCCGCAGCCGACAGACACAGCCCGCGCTGCACCGTGACCTCGGCGCGCAACGGCGCCAATTCTTCGATGACCTGATTGACCAACGCATCCAGATCAATCCGCTGGAAGGTCAGCGCCGGTGAGCCCTGCTCCAGTCGCGCGTAGGTGAGCATTTCATCGACCAGCTTATCGAGATCCTCGATGTCGTGATCCATGCCCTCGCGGTATTTTTCCAGCGCTTGCGGGGTGGTCGCCGAGCCGATCATTTCCAGACCGAAACGCAGACGCGCCACCGGCGTGCGCAACTCATGGGACACCGCGCGCACCAGTTCACGCTGGATCGCCAGCAACTGCTGCAAATGCTCAGCCATGCCATTGAACGCCGCCGCCAGCCGTCCGACCGAGTCGGCACCGCGCGCCGGCACACGGGTTTCCAGACTGCCCTTGGCGATGCGCGTGGCCGCCGCTTCGAGACCGCGCAAACGCCGTTCGAGTTGGCGCACCAGCAAGTAAACGATCAAGCCGATCAGACTCAGCCCGAGCGCGGCGATCAGCACCAGCCACTCCGGCGGATAGGGATTCATCTGATACAGCGGGCCGATCTCCAGCACCCACGGCGTGCCGACCATACCGGCGAACACGCGGATCGAATCGCCGCCCTTGCCCAGCGCCATCACCGTGTCGCCCTCGGCCACGCGGCGGCTCTGGTCTTCGTCCATGTCGGCGTCATCCACCGTGACCAAACGCAAATCGAATCCGAAGCCCTTCTCTTCCTTTATCTGCGCCAGCCGTTTCGGTTGGTCGGCGACCGGCACGCGCACCAGCTCATCGGCGAGCAGGTAAATAGTCGCGCGGGCCAGTTGCTCGCTGATCTGCTGCACCTCGCCTACGAGCACAAGCTGCTCTTTGTCGCTGACCAGTCGATAGACCTTCGCCGCGTGCGGGCCGGTCTGTTCGACCAAAGCCTGGCCGCGCTGCACGCGGGTGCGTTGGGTCAGGTCGAGATCAGTGTCGGTAAACTTTTTCAGCGCCAGCGGAATCCCCAGCAACCGCTCCCACACCAACAGTGCGCGATGGCGTTCGGTTTCGTTCATCGGTTGCAGGTTGCTGGCCATCAGCGAGAACGTGCCGTGGGCCAGACGCTCGCGGTACTGCTCGCTGCGCACTTGGTTGAGCAGGTTCAGCGCCAGCACGCCGAGCACTGCCACCAGAATGATCGCTGCGCACATGCCGCCATAAATGCGCAGGAAGATCGAGTTCACAGCGGCAGGTCTACGCAGGCTTCAGGGACGAACAGGTAGCCTTTGCTGCGCACGGTTTTGATCAGGCGTGGATGGTCGGGGTCGTCGCCGATTTTCGGGCGAATGCGCGAGATGCGCACATCGATTGAGCGATCCTGGCCGTCGTAACCGATGCCGCGCAAAGCAGTGAAGATTTCTTCACGCGAGAGAATGCGCCCGGCGTTGGAGACCAGCAGCCAGAGCAGATCGAATTCGGCGCTGGTCAGTTCGATGCCGTTATCGCTGAGCCAGGCTTCGCGCAATGCGTTGTCGATCACCAGCGGGCCGAATTGCAGGCGACGGCTTTTTTCGCTGGTCGGTTCGGGTGAGTCACTGCGTCGCAGCAACGCCTGAATCCGCGCCAATAACAGACGCGGGCGCACCGGTTTGCACACGTAATCGTCGGCGCCGAGGTCGAGGCCTTGGATCTGGTCGGCATCGTCGGTGCGCGCGGTGAGCATCAGGATCGGCCCGTCGTAACGGTCGCGGACTTTGCGGCAGATGCTCAGGCCATCTTCGCCGGGCAGCATCAGGTCGAGGATCACCAGATCCGGTTGCTCATTGATGATCCGCGCTGCGGCGAGCGCACCGTTGCCTTCGATTTCCACGCGCAGTCCATTGGCTTGCAGGTAGTCGCGCGTGAGTTCGGCCAGTCGCTGGTCATCCTCGACGATCAATACCTGCCAGGCTTGTTGCTCCACCGGTGACCTCTGCTTTCTATTGTTATTAATAAAGGAAGACGATTGCCCGAATCCAGACGATCCCCTGTAGGAGCTGTCGAGTGAAACGAGGCTGCGATCTTTTGATTTTGTTTTTTTCAAGATCAAAAGATCGCAGCCTTCGGCAGCTCCTACGGGGGATCCTCTCGTGCTTTTGTCGCGTTCACATGGCCCGATTGTATAAACGGCGTACAGCCAGAACACAAGTCGGTAAATGCGTTCGGACAAGGCGATTTTTTGTGGTAGGGTTCGCGCCCTTAAAAATCCGCTGAAGCGTTTTTCCCGGTGAGAAAACGGTGACAAACGGTCTAGCTCAGCAGGTTCGCGGCCTACACGAGAATTCCACCTTTCTTACACAATTTACGCACAGGTTTATCCACAGGTAGTACGTTGCAACACCCCTCGAAACGCATTATCTTGTAGCACGGCGCAAAAAAAACCCTACATATAGGGTTTTTGACTGAAAAGCCCAACCACATTTCAGACCTGAAACTCAAGCGATTTATTGCCGGTTTCCGGTTGAACCAAGCAAGTTTTCTGAAGACCAAACCGCACTTGCGGATGGCACCGTTTTTCAGGTCGGAAACGACCGAAACGGTACGGGTGTTGCAGTCATTACTGTCACCCGGGATGGAACCCGGCTCGAGCCTTGGCTCGCAGCCAAAAACTTCGGCAGGGACGCGGCGTCATTAGCCTTTTTCCTACTGGTCCGAAGTTGTTATGCCCGACGCCCGTCGGTTGTAGTGCTTCTGGCCAGAACGGTGGGCACCATGATGGTGCCCAAACAAACTAGAGAATGTGGAGATCACCCCCCATGCAAACCGACACAACTCGCGAGAACCCGCAGGGCACCTTGCCGCAGGCCGCTGATTCGAATTCGGATCTGGCAGCCACCGCGCCTGGTCAACTGCGCGTGATCAAGCGTAATGGCACTGTCGTTCCTTACACCGATGACAAGATCACCGTCGCTATCACCAAAGCGTTCCTCGCAGTTGAGGGCGGCACCGCTGCCGCCTCGTCGCGAATCCACGACACCGTTGCCCGCCTGACCGAACAAGTCACCGCGACCTTCAAGCGTCGCATGCCTTCGGGCGGCACCATCCACATCGAAGAAATCCAGGACCAGGTTGAACTGGCCCTGATGCGTGCCGGCGAGCAGAAAGTGGCGCGCGACTACGTGATCTACCGTGACGGTCGTTCGAAAGAACGCGCTGCCCACGCCCCGACCGAAGAAGCGGTCAACGCTCACCCGTCGATCCGCATCACCCGCGCTGACGGCAGCCTGGCGCCGCTGGACATGGGCCGCCTGAACACCATCGTCACCGAAGCGTGCGAAGGTCTGGAAGAAGTCGACGGCGACCTGATCCAGCGCGAAACCCTGAAAAACCTGTACGACGGCGTGGCCCTGACCGACGTCAACACCGCGCTGGTGATGACCGCCCGTACTCTGGTTGAACGCGAGCCGAACTACTCGTTCGTCACCGCCCGCCTGCTGATGGACACCCTGCGTGCCGAAGGCCTGGGCTTCCTCGGTGTGGCCGAAAGCGCTACTCACCACGAAATGGTCGACCTGTACGCCAAAGCACTGCCGGCTTACATCGCCAAAGGTATCGAGTTCGAACTGCTGAACCCTGTGCTGGCCACCTTCGACCTGGAAAAACTGGGCAAGGCGATCAACCACGAGCGCGATCAGCAATTCACCTACCTGGGCCTGCAAACCCTGTACGACCGTTACTTCATCCACAAGGACGGTATCCGCTTCGAACTGCCGCAGATCTTCTTCATGCGCGTGGCCATGGGCCTGGCGATCGAAGAGAAGCAGAAAGAAGACCGTGCGATCGAGTTCTACAACCTGCTGTCGTCCTTCGACTACATGTCGTCGACGCCAACCCTGTTCAACGCCGGTACCCTGCGTCCACAGCTGTCGAGCTGCTACCTGACCACCGTGCCGGATGACCTGTCGGGTATCTACCACGCGATCCACGACAACGCCATGTTGTCGAAATTCGCTGGCGGCCTGGGCAACGACTGGACGCCGGTGCGTGCACTGGGTTCGTACATCAAGGGCACCAACGGCAAGTCGCAAGGCGTGGTTCCGTTCCTGAAAGTCGTGAACGACACCGCCGTCGCCGTTAACCAGGGTGGCAAGCGCAAAGGCGCTGTCTGCGCTTACCTGGAAACCTGGCACATGGACATCGAGGAGTTCATCGAACTCCGCAAGAACACCGGTGATGATCGTCGTCGTACCCACGACATGAACACTGCCAACTGGATCCCTGACCTGTTCATGAAGCGTGTCTTCGACGACGGCAAGTGGACCCTGTTCTCGCCATCCGAAGTACCGGACCTGCACGACCTGACCGGTAAAGCCTTCGAAGAGCGTTACGAGTACTACGAAGCCCTGACCGAATACCCAGGCAAGGTTCGTCTGTTCAAGACCATTCAGGCTAAAGACCTGTGGCGCAAAATGCTCTCCATGCTGTTTGAAACCGGCCACCCATGGCTGACCTTCAAAGACCCGTGCAACCTGCGCAGCCCGCAGCAGCACGTCGGCGTAGTTCACAGCTCGAACCTGTGCACCGAAATCACCTTGAACACCAACAAGGACGAAATCGCCGTTTGTAACCTGGGCTCGATCAACCTGCCGAACCACATCGTCAACGGCAAGCTCGACACCGCCAAGCTGGAACGCACCGTGAACACCGCCGTGCGCATGCTCGATAACGTTATCGACATCAACTACTACTCGGTGCCACAAGCGAAGAACTCCAACTTCAAGCACCGTCCGGTCGGTCTGGGCATCATGGGCTTCCAGGACGCGCTGTACCTGCAGCACATCCCTTACGGTTCCGACGCTGCCGTCGAATTCGCCGACAAGTCGATGGAAGCGGTCAGCTACTACGCAATCCAGGCGTCCTGCGACCTGGCCGACGAGCGCGGTGCGTACGAGACGTTCCAGGGTTCGCTGTGGTCCAAAGGCATCCTGCCACTGGATTCGCAACAGATCCTGATCGAGCAACGTGGCCAGAAGTACATCGACGTTGACTTGAACGAATCCCTGGACTGGGCACCGGTTCGCGCCCGTGTACAGAAAGGCATTCGTAACTCCAACATCATGGCCATCGCACCGACCGCGACCATCGCCAACATCACTGGCGTCTCGCAGTCGATCGAACCGACCTACCAGAACCTGTATGTGAAATCGAACCTGTCGGGCGAATTCACCGTGATCAACCCGTACCTGGTTCGCGACCTCAAGGCTCGCGGTCTGTGGGACTCGGTCATGATCAACGACCTGAAGTACTACGACGGTTCGGTTCAGCAAATCGAGCGCATCCCGCAAGAACTCAAAGAGCTCTACGCGACTGCCTTCGAAGTGGACACCAAGTGGATCGTTGACGCGGCCAGCCGTCGTCAGAAGTGGATCGACCAGGCCCAATCGCTGAACCTGTACATCGCTGGCGCATCGGGCAAGAAACTCGACGTGACCTACCGCATGGCTTGGTACCGTGGCCTGAAAACCACCTACTACCTCCGTGCCCTGGCCGCGACCAGCACCGAGAAGTCGACCATCAGCACCAGCAAGCTGAACGCTGTATCCAGCGGCGGCAACCACGGTGATGATTCGGTCCTGGCTGCTCCAGCCGGCCCAGCGCCAGTGCCAAAAGCCTGCGCGATCGACGAGCCGGATTGCGAAGCTTGCCAATAAGCTGAGCGAAATCGGGTGTTGAAAAACACCTGATTGAAAAAGCCCCTGACAGACCTCTGGTTTGTTGGGGGCTTTTTTTTGCCCCAACTCCCTGTAGGAGCTGCCGAAGGCTGCGATCTGTTGATCTTGCTACTAGTGACAACAGCAAAAGATCGCAGCCTTCGGCAGCTCCTACATTCGAATAGTATTCAACTGACAGAAACCGGCCGGCTGTCAGACCGCCTTCGCGAGCAAGCTCAGCTCCTACAACAGCAAAGTCAAAAGATCGCAGCCTTCGGCAGCTCCTACATTTGAATAGTCAGACCGCCTTCGCGAGCAAGCTCGGCTCCTACAACAGCAAAGTCAAAAGATCGCAGCCTTCGGCAGCTCCTACATGAAATCGCGGCGAACCCAAGCCAACCACTAGGCCGAGTGTCAGCTCGCCTGCTTTTGATCTTGATCTTAGAGCCCGTCGGGAGGCTGAGTGAAGGGATTCATACGGGGAAAGCATCGAGAGGAGGTGCAGCGAAGCAAACCGTAGGCGATGCCCCCGGATGAACCCGGAGCGAAGGAACCCGAGCCTTAGCGAGGGCCGGACGTCAGGGCACAGACCTTTTGGTTACTTTTGGGGCGTTTGCCAAAAGTGACCCGCCGTAAGGGCGGAACCATAATCAGCCACCCCCGCAGCAACGGATATAAACCCAAACCCAAAAAAAAGCCCCTCAAAAAGAGGGGCCCTTCTCAAACAGCAAAACCAAAAATCAGGTCATCTGAATAATGGTCTGCATAATCGTGCTCTGCGTAGAAATCGTCTTCGCATTCGCCTGATAGTTACTCTGACCCTTGATCAAATCAACCAACTCATTCGTCAGGTTAACGTTCGACTCCTCCAGCGAGTTCGACGCGATCGAACCCAAAGTCCCGGTCTCCGGCGCATCGTACCCCGGAATACCCGAAGCAAACGTCTCCTTCCAGCTAGTACCACCAACGGCCTGCAAACCCTGCTCGTTAGTGAAACTGGCCAACGCAACCTGCCCAATCGCCTTGCTCTGATTGTTACTGAAGTTGGCGAACAAGGTACCGGTGCCATCAATCGTCAGGTTAGTGATCTGCCCGGTGGCATAACCATCCTGAGTCGGAATCGAACGCGCAGTATCAGCGTTGTACTGAGTGGTCTTGGCCATGGAAATGGTCACACCGTCAGCATTCGCAGCCGCACCGTTAGGCGTGAAGGTGCCATCTTTCACAGTCCCCGGTACCCAGCCTTTCAGCGTCAGGTCACTGCTGAGAATCGGCTTGGTCGGATCCGCTGGATTCGGCGTGCTGACCTGAGTCAGTTTGCCCGAAGAGTCGAACGACAGCGTCGAAGCCACGGGCGGGGTCTTGGTTGGATCACTGCCGGTAGCGTCCGGGTTGCGGCCATCCACCAGCGTGTAAACCTTCCAGGTGTTTTCACCGGTCTTCACCATGTATTGATCCATGACGTGCGAGTTGCCTTGCGTGTCATAGATCGGGGTGCTGAAAGACTTGGTGTACGACGTGGTCTTGCTCGGATCAAACGGGTTGGCCGTTTCATCGATCGGCGCCACCGAGGAATTCAGGTTGATGCTCGAGGTCACCGACGATGTCGATTTCGGCGCCAGGTTCGAGGTGTCGATTTTCAGGTCAGTCAGTACACCGTTGATGATCTTGCCATCGGCATCCACACCGTAACCCTGCAGACGCGAGGTGTAATCGGTGTTGGTGATGTAACCGGCGTTGTCGACCTTGAACGTACCGGCACGGGTGTACGACACCGAACCGTTGTTGCTCATGGTGAAGAAGCCCGAACCGTTGATGCCCATGTCGAGCACGTTACCGGTGTTGCTGATGTCACCCTGGGTGAACTGCTGCGAAACGTTGGCCAGGCGCACGCCGTTACCAATCACTTTGCTGCCGCTGCCCAGACGAGTCGCCGAGTAGACGTCTTCGAATTCTGCGCGCGAGGATTTGAAACCGGCGGTGGCAACGTTGGCGATGTTGTTGCCGGTCACGTCCAGTTGTTTGTTGGCTGCATAGAGACCGCTAAGGCCGATATTGAAAGACATATTCCACTCCTTTGTGCCGGGTTAATCGGCTCTATATACCAATGGTTTGTACTTTGGACAGGGCAACGCTGCCCTTGCCGGCCAGGTTGAGCATCAGCTCGCCGCCGGTCTGGCTGATGGTCACGCTGTTGACCGTGGCCGGCAGGTAAGTGGCCAGATCCGTTGCGGCGCCATCGATCGGTGCGCTGGCCTTGAAGGTGTAAGTACCGACCGGCACCACGGTGCCGGAAGAATCCTTGCCGTCCCAAGTGAAGCTGGCATCGCCGGCCGCGCGGCTGCCCAGATCGATGGTGCGAACAGCTTTGCCGTCCTTATCGGTGATGGTGACGGTGCCGCCGGCGATCGACGAAGGCACGGTGACCGAACCGGTCAGGCCTTTGGTTGGGTCGTCGAGCTGCGCGGTGTTGGTCTGCACGATCACGTTGCGACCGACCAACGACGACGCCTGCAACGCTTGCGAAGAGTTGTAGTTACCGGCCAGCGAGCTGACGGTGCTGTTCAGTGTGGTGATGCCTTCCAGGCTGCTGAACTGCGCCAACTGTGCAACGAACGCACTGTTGTCCTGCGGATCGAGCGGGTTCTGGTTTTTCAGCTGGGTCACCAGCAATTGCAGGAACGCATCTTTGCCCAGCGCCTGGCCACCGGTGGCGCTGTTGGTCGCCGAAGCGATGCCGCCGGAGGTGCTGCTGCTGGCCGTCTTCGACGAGTTGGCCAGAATGTCGTTCATGCTCAGGGAGCTGGTGGTATCGGTAACGCTCATGGCAGTCGCCCCTTATTACTGACCGAGGGTCAGTACCTTCTGCATCATGGTTTTGGCGGTGTTCATCATTTCGGCGTTGGTCTGGAACGAACGGCTCGCGGAAATCATGTCAGCCATTTCTTCCACCACGTTGACGTTCGGGTAGTAGACGTAGCCTTTGGCGTCGGCCGCCGGATGGTTCGGCTCGTAACGCGCTTCGAGGTTGCTCTGGTCTTCGACCACACCGAGTACCTGCACGCCCTGCCCCGCGGCGTCCTGACTCTGGAACAGCGAGTTACTGCCAGCGTTTTGGCCGCCCTGGAACATGGTGGCGAACACCGGGTGACGGGCGCGGTAGGTCTGGTCGATGCTCGAGGAAACGGTTTCGGCGTTGGCGATGTTCGACGCCACGGTGTTCAGACGCGTGGTTTGTGCGCTCATGCCGCTGCCGGCAATGTTGAAAACGCTGGACAGGGACATGGATTACTCTCCGCGCAGGGCTGAGACCAGCCCTTTGAATTTGCTGTTGAGCAGCGTGAAGCTGGCCTGGAAGCCCACGGCGTTTTCCGCGTAGTTGGACTGTTCCAGTTGCGCATCCACGGTGTTCTGGTCGATCGAAGGTTGCATCGGCGTGCGATACAGCAGCGATTCGTCGCCATTGCCCAGGCCTTCAGCTTCGATGTGACGGCTGTTGGTCATGTTCAGGGCGATGGTGCCGTTGGCATTCTTCTGGGTCTGTGCTTCGAGCACTTTCGAGAAGTCCAGATCCCGCGCCTTGTAGTTCGGGGTATCGGCGTTGGCGATGTTGTTGGCCAGCACTTCGGCACGCTGGGCGCGGAAGCCCAATGCTTTTTCGTGAATGCCGAGCGCTTTATCGAAGCTGATGCTCATGTCGGGAACCTTCAGGTGACCGGTTTTTCGTACATGAGCTTTAGCAAGCCGCGTGCCAAACAGAGGAAACCCCGTAAACCGGGGCTTTGCGGGCAGCCGGCAAAGCGGCAATGCCAGAAAAGCGGCAAGCGGTTTCCGCCAGATGCCGCTTTTCTGCCGCTTCGCCCTGCGAGCACCTCCACCTGTAGGAGCTGCCGAAGGCTGCGATCTTTAGATCTTGATCTTAAAAAACAAAATCAAAAGATCGCAGCCTTCGGCAGCTCCTACGTGAAGCATGCGGCAAAAAAAAGGAGCCCCTGAGGGCTCCCTTCTTCTGCACATGCTTCATTTCGCCTGGTAAATAATCCCCGGGCTGCACTGCACCATCTGGTAATGATCCGGCAAACCGTTCAGCGCTTCCGATGCGCCAAGGAACAGATAACCGCCCGGCTTCAGCGTGCTGTGAATGCGCAGCAGGATGTCTTTCTTCACTTCGGCAGAAAAGTAGATCAACACGTTGCGGCAGAACACGATGTCGAACTTGCCCAGCGCGGCATAGCTGTCGAGCAGGTTGAACGAGCGGAACTCGACGCGGCTTTTGATCGGCGCCTTGATCACCCAGCGCCCCGGGCCTTTCGGATCGAAGTAACGCTGCAGACGTTCCGGCGACAAACCACGACCGATGGCCAGGCTGTCGTACTCGCCGGTCTTGCAGTTGTTGAGCATCAGGCCGGACAGATCGGTGGCTACAATCTGCACGCCCATCTTCAGCTGACCGAGGTTAGTGCGTTCGAACTCATCGATCGACATCGACAGCGAATACGGTTCCTGACCCGACGAGCACGCCGCCGACCAGATCCGCAGACGCTGGTTAGGGCTGGCCTTGATCGCTTCGGGCAGGACTTTTTTCTTCAAGACTTCAAACGGATAGGTGTCACGAAACCACAGGGTTTCGTTGGTCGTCATGGCATCGACCACCTGCTCA
This sequence comes from Pseudomonas sp. P1.31, assembly GCF_001269815.1. Taxonomy (NCBI): domain Bacteria; kingdom Pseudomonadati; phylum Pseudomonadota; class Gammaproteobacteria; order Pseudomonadales; family Pseudomonadaceae; genus Pseudomonas; species Pseudomonas sp. P1.31. Next base: position 212,056 of record NZ_LHVN01000032.1, read on the forward strand.
CGCAAACCGCTGCGCGGCTGGGTCTGGATGCGCTGCACCAGCTCACCCAGGGATTTGATGCCTTGCTGTTCCATCAGTTTGTTGAGACGGCTCGAGACCAGGTACTGCTTGTTTTCACCGAGCAAAATGCCACAGGCTTTTTCCAGGAAGACCCGGAACTGTTCGAAATCCAAATTACCCGTAGACAATGATGCCGCCTCTTAAATCGTGTTGACCGCCAGGAGCAAAGCGCTCCTAGCTGATATCTGCTGCTTTGATCCGGTCGACTACCCGGGATGCCAGGTCATCAGGGCGGAATTTGGCCAGAAAGTCATCGGCGCCGACTTTCTTGACCATCGCCTGATTGAATACCCCGGACAACGAAGTATGCAGGATGATATGAAGCTTTTGCATGCGTGGGTCGCTGCGGATCTCGGCCGTCAAAGTGTATCCGTCCATCTCCGGCATCTCGATGTCGGAAATCATCATCAGAAACTCTTCTTCTGGCTTTTTGCCCTCATCGACCAGCTTGCGCAGGTAATCCAGCGCCTGTTTGCCGTCGTTCAGCGCCACCACTTCGACGCCGACCGTTTGCAGACAACGCGACACCTGCTTGCGCGCCACTGACGAGTCATCGACCGTCAGCACCCGCAGCGACAACGCTTTGGACTGGGTCTCGACATCGACCACGCCCACCGAAATCGCTTCCGGTGTCGGCGCAACTTCCGCCAGCACTTTCTCGACGTCGATGATTTCGACTAACTGATTGTCCACCCGAGTCACAGCGGTCAGGTAATGATCGCGACCCGTGCCCTTGGGCGGCGGATGAATCTCTTCCCAGTTCATGTTGACGATGCGCTCCACCGAGCGCACCAGGAAACCCTGGGTCTTGGTGTTGTACTCCGTGATGATCACGAACGGGTTGTTCTTGTCTTTCAACGCGCCGGAGCCGGTCGCCATCGCCAGATCAAGGATCGGAATGGTCGCCCCCCGGATATTTGCCACCCCGCACACGACAGGACTGGACTTGGGCATCAACGTCAGCGACGGGCATTGCAGCACTTCCCGCACCTTGAACACGTTGATTCCGTAGAGCTGCTGACCGTCGAGACGGAACAACAACAGCTCCAGGCGATTCTGCCCCACCAGTTGCGTGCGCTGGTTTACCGAATCCATTACACCAGCCATGCCCAGACTCCTACCTCAACGCCAAGTGTTGTTGCGACGCACATTCATTGCTAAACGGCACGGCGCTTGCTTTTTAACTCGTATGAACGCTCAAACGACATTTTTCCGACACCTGACCTCTCCCCTTCGCAAAGGGCTTTGCGCGGTGTCTGCCGCCTGCTGTTTGCTCGCTGGCAGCCCTGCCATTGCGGATTCGGTTACCTTGCCTGACATGCTTATCGGCGTCACTCAGGGCTTTCTTGAGTTCACCGTAGAAGACTATTTGGCAACCAGTCAAACCGAAGGCCGCTACGAGATCGAAGTCAAGCAGCTCGATCCGCGCATGCGCATGCCGATGTGCGACAAGGAATTGACAGCGTCGCTGGAGAACACCCCCCGTCCTTTGGGCCGAGTGACGGTCAAGGTTCGCTGTGAAGGCAGTTCGCCCTGGACGGTGTTCGTACCCGCTCAAGTCCGCCTGTTTCGCGAGATTGTCACCACCACCCGAGCGCTCAGACGCGCCGGGATTATCGAACCTCAAGACGTGACCTTGCGCGAGCGCGATGTCAGTCAGATCAATCAAGGTTTTCTGACCTCGGTAGACGAAGCGATCGGGCAAAAATTGACCCGACCAACGGTCGCCGATCAGGTGATTACCCAAGTCCACCTGGAACAGGCCGAAGTCGTGCGCAAAGGTGATCAAGTGGTCATCACCGCGCGCAGCGGCACACTCGCCGTGCGCATGCCCGGTGAAGCCCTGTCCAACGGCGGACTGAAAGAACAGATCCGAGTGAAAAACCTCAATTCGCAACGGGTGATCAAGGCGCAAATCATCGCGCCGGGACAGGTGGAAGTTTCCATGTAAACACCGAGGAGAAAACTGGCGCTGGCCATGGCTGTTCCCTAAACTGTGCCGCAGCAGGACGCGCGCGGGTGCATGCAGCTTTCATTGCTAAATGTGCCTAAAGTTTTCCAGGAGATGGCCGAAAACATGGCAAGCGTCCAAATTCCCAGAGGTTTTTATCATGGTCATCGATTTCAGCCGTTTGAACAGCTCCTCGTCACTGACAGGCAGTACACGTACCAGCGCGCCCAAGGAAACCGCCGAAAACGGCACTTCCGCGCCGCTGAATACTCAGGCCGAAACGGCCAGTACCGCTAAAAGCGGGGAATCGGTACACCTCAGCAATGAGGCTCAACAGTTGCAGAAGGTCACTGACAAGCTGCGCGATCAGCCTGCTGTCGACAAAGCCCGTGTGGCCGAGTTGAAAGCCGCGATTGCCGATGGCAGCTATAAAGTCGACAGCAACCGTGTAGCCAGCAAACTGCTCAACTTCGAAGCCCAGCGCTAGGCTTTTGCCAGCGCGAGGCTTTTGGACGCTTAAAACCCAAGGCCAGCCATGCACGACACTAATTTATTGCAACTGATCAACGACGACTTTGCTCCAGCTCAACAATTGCTGGAGTTATTGCAAACCGAGTCCCTCGCTTTGCACGGTCGCGACATGCCCCTGCTCGAAGAGATTCTGGCAACCAAACAGGCACTGATCATTCTGCTTGAACAGCATGGCCGCAAGCGCAGCGAAATCCTCGTCAGCCTCAACCTGACGCCAGACCGTCAAGGTCTCGAGCAACTGGCCGCGCAATCGAGCGTTGGCCAGCAGCTGCTGACCCAGGGCGATGCCCTGACCGATCTCATCGCCCAATGTCAGGCGGCCAACGTCAAAAACGGCCAGTCGATCCTCATGCAACAGGCCGCGACCAGCAACCAACTGAAGATCCTCACCGGGGGCGAAGCGCCAGCGTTGTATGACGCCAGCGGCACGTTTGCCAAACCCGCGATGCCGCGTCCGCTCAGCCAGGCATGAGTCGTTGATGCGCCAGCTCTATCAACTCGCGAAACATGCTGGCAAAATGCTGGCTAGTCGTCATATTTTGTCTGGAGATTGATAAACCGTGTCCAACGCCCTCAGCGCGGATGATGCTCCGCAGCCTCCAAAGGTGCTCACCACACCTCTGGAAATCTCCAGCAACCTGCGTCAGCTGCAAGACAGCCATGATCCGCTGATCATCACCTTTCACGAGCGCAGCCAGCGTTTCCAGAGCTACCTGATCAAGGTTGACCGCGATACCGCTTCGATCAACCTCGATGAAATGGTGCCACGTGACGGTGAACGCTTTCTGCTGGCGGGCGAGCCGTTCAAGGTTGAGGGTTTCCATGAAGGCGTGCGCATCGCCTGGGAATGCAATGGCACGCTGGACATCGTCGATGCCGACGGCGACCGCTTCTACACCGGCGAACTGCCGACCGAAGTGGTTTACCACCAGCGCCGCAACGCCTTCCGCGCCGCGCTGAAGCTGACCGATCTGGTCAACGTCGAACTCGGCGGCGAGAAACTCAAGGCGCCGATCAACGGCAAGCTGCTGGACATCTCCGCCACCGGTTGCAAGCTGCGCTTTGAAGGCGACATCACTGACCGCCTGCAACTGGGCCAGGTCTACGACCGCCTGATCGCCCCGCCGCTGTTCGGCAATCAGCCGACTTCGGTTGAACTGCGTTATCTGCATTTCGAAGAAAAACTCAACATCACCTTTGCGGGTCTGCGCTTCCACAACATCAGTGGCCAGGCGGCGCGGAACGTTGAGCGCTTTGTGTATCAGTTGCAGCGTGAAGCACGGCGTTTCGATAAAGACGATATGTGATTTATAGCGGCAAATAAAAAAAGGGCAGTCCTTGGCGGGACGGCCCTTTTTTGTGCCTGTGAGAATTCAACCAAGAATCTGTGGTGAGTGAGTTCTTGTGGTGAGGGGATTTATCCCCGACCGGCTGCGCAGCAGTCGTAAAACCATGCAATGTGGTGTGTCAGGAAGAATGTACATTCAGGGTTTGGGGCTGCTTCGCAGCCCATCGGGGATGAATCCCCTCACCACGAGAATTCACTCACCACAGGGTTATCCATTCATCATTAAATCTGTGTTCACCATAGGTGAATATTGCAGTCATAGTCAGGGTCTGGCGCCACTGATGTCTGGCGTCGGTTTATCGCTGCCATCATCCGGCTCCGTTTCCACCACTGGCTCCGGCGGAGTCTCAGATTCAGGCTCCACTTCCGGCTCTGGCTCGGGCTCGACCGGCGTCTGCATCTGATCCTGCACCACCTGTTCATCTACCCTTGGATCCAGCGCTGCCACCAGCGGTGAGCTCGACATGCTGTCCGGCATCGCCACGTGATGCAGCGGCGCGTCATCAACCTGGTGCAGATTGGTCACGGCTTTCGGGCGAATTCGCCACACCAGCACCAACGCAAAGAAGCTGAAAAACGCATACAGGCTCTGGCTGCCGAGAAACTTCATTAACACGCCTGCCAGTAACGGCCCGATGCTCGCACCGACGCCATACGTCACCAGCAGCATCGCCGTCAGCGAAACCCGGCGATCGCCCTCAACGTGGTCATTGGAAAACGCCACTGCCAGCGGATACAGACAGAACTGCACCAGCGAGCAGAAGAAGCCGACCACAAACAGCACCTCCAGCGGCACCTCCGGCATGATCGCCAACGGCAGCGCCGCCACCGCGAGAAACCCGGCAAAGCAGCGAATCAGCAGCGCACGATCATAGCGGTCGGACAACCAGCCCAGCGGCCACTGCACCAGCAGCCCGGCAAAAATGCAGCTACCCATAAACAGACCGACCTGCTCGGTCGAGAGCCCTTGCTGCGAGGCATACAACGGCGCCAGACCGTAAAACGCACCAATGATCAAACCCGCGCCGAGCACCGTACTCAGCGACTGCGGCACACGTTTAATGAAGAAGCGCGGTTCCATCGGCGCAGGATGCAGCGGCGCCGGGTGAATCCGTCGGGTCAGCGTCACCGGCACCAGGCACAGGGCGAAACACAGCGCGACCAACATCAACAGCTCCGGCCCCAACCCCGGGTGCATGACCAGAATCAACTGACCCAACACCAGCCCCAGATACGAAGCGATCATGTATCCGCTGAACACCAGCCCGCGCTGATTGGCGTCGGCCTGTTCGTTGAGCCAGCTCTCGATCACCATGTATTGACACATCATGCCCAGACCGACAATCGTCCGCAGCACCAGCCACGCCGGCAGCCAGTCCACCAGACCATGCCCGAGCACCGCCGCACCGACGATCCCGGCGCACGCCGAATACGCCCGGATATGCCCAACACGGGCGATCAAGCGGTGACCGATCTTGCCGCCCAGCACCAGACCAAAATAGTTGCAGGCCATCAGCGCACCGACCCACAGCCCGTCGACATTGTCGGCGGCCAGGCGCAAAGCCAGATAAGTAGACAAAAGGCCCGAGCCGATCAACATCATCAGCGAGGCGAAATACAGCGCTCGAAAGGATTTCCAGATTTGGCGCATCGGCGTTCCGAGCGGCTCCTTGCAGTGAGTCCGGGCTATCAAACGATAGCCCGGTGGCGACAGTTCGTCAGGCCTGGGCTGCTAGAACACGTCGTTCCCAGGGGGTAATTTCATCAAAGAAACTCGTCAACTCCATGGTCTTCGAAGCGATGTAGCCTTCGATGAACTCCTTGCCGAACAGTTCCATGGCCAATTGGCTACGTTTCAGACGCTCGAGTGCGGCATGCAAGGTACACGGCAGCGACAGATTGTCCGGCACTTCGAATTCGCCCTGAATCGCTTCGGTCGGTTCCAGCTCATGCTCGATGCCATGCAAGCCCGCGGCCAGGCTGGCGGCGATTGCCAGATACGGATTGGCGTCGGCGCCCGGCAAACGGTTTTCGACGCGACGGGCCACCGGCGAGCTGGCGGGAATCCGTAAGCCGGCGGCGCGATTGTCGTGCGACCAGCAGGCATTGTTCGGCGATGCAAATGGATGACACAGGCGCTGATAGGAGTTCACGTTGGGCGCAAACAGCGCGGTGAATTCAGCCATGCCCGCCTGCTGCCCGCCGATGAAGTGGCGGAACATTGCGGTCGGCTGACCCTTCTCGTCGCTGAACACATTCTTGCCGCTGCCGATCTCGACGATGCTCTGGTGAATGTGCATCGAACTGCCCGGAGTGTGCGCCAGCGGTTTGGCCATGCACACCACGGTCAGCCCGTGTTTGAGCGCGACTTCTTTGAGCAAGTGTTTGAACAGGAAGGTCTGGTCGGCCAGCAGCAGCGGATCACCGTGCAGCAGGTTGATCTCAAACTGGCTGACGCCCATTTCATGCATGAAGGTGTCGCGCGGCAAACCGAGGGCCGCCATGCATTTATAGACTTCGTTGAAGAACGGCCGCAGACCGTTGTTGGAACTGACGCTGAACGCCGATTGCCCATCCTCGCGGCGACCGTCGAGACCAATGGGTGGGCGGAACGGTTGATTCGGATCGGTATTGGGTGCGAAGACAAAGAATTCCAGCTCGGTCGCCACCACCGGCGCCAGGCCCAACGCCGCATAACGGGCGATGACTTTCTTCAACTGGCCACGGGTCGACAGGTTGGAGCTTTCGCCGGTCAGCTCATCGGCATCGCAGATCGCCCATGCGCGCGGCTCGTCGCTCCACGGCAACGGATGAATCATGCTCGGTTCGGCCACCAGCGCCAGGTCACCGTCATCGCTGCCGTAAAACTTCGCCGCCGGGTAACCGCCCATGATGCATTGCAGCAGCACACCCCGCGCCATCTGCAAACGCCGCCCTTCGAGGAAACCCTCGGCGGTCATCACCTTGCCTCGCGGCACGCCGTTCAAATCCGGCGTGACACATTCAATCTCATCAATGCCCGTCAATCGCTGTGCGAGTGAGCGCTGGCCATCGGTTGTCATGACGCAATCCTTGTTGTTGTGCGAGCCGCGAACGGCGACCCGGACAAAATAGGCTGCGGCTGTTCGGAATATCAAGCAGCGTCAAATAAATATCCGATCTTCTGTAGGAGCTGCCGAAGGCTGCGATCTTTTGATGTTGCCGTTAGAAACAAGATCAAAAGATCGCAGCCTTCGGCAGCTCCTACACGGGGAGAACGTTGCCGTCACGATCAGTCGAACGTCTCAGGGGAGGAAGAGGCTGAAGAGGCCGCCACCGAGTGGGCCGCCGTTGCTGATTTCGGTGCGTCCTTCGACGCCGTTGCGTTGGTGCAATGCGGCAATACGGTGGGCGAAATACAGACCCAATCCCGTGCTGCCGCTGCTGTGATTGATGCCCTGCACGTAATCGGCCTGACGCTCGAGCATCTCGGCCGGGTAACCGTCGCCGTCATCATTGATGGTCAGCACCAACTGCCCCGCCTCGTCGCTGACAGTAATCAGCAACGACTCGCGGGCATAGCGGATCGCATTGTTGATGCAGTTGCCGAGCACCGAAGCAATCAGTTCACGGTCGAAGAAACCCAGCGGACACAGCGGATCAATTTCATAGGTGGCGATGATCCCGCGACTGGCGAACACTTCCTGATGCGCCGCCAGTTGCGCCTCGATGAAGTCGTCGAGTTCGTGATACGCCGGCTGCAACGGCATCTGATTAACACCGAGCTTATACAGCCCGAGCAACTGCACGAGCATGCCGTTGAGGTGAGCGAACTCGAAGTCGATCACGCCCAGCTCAGAACCCTCGCGCTGCGCTGGCGGCAACCGCGCTAGCCATTGGCTGTGCGCCTGCATGAGCATGGCCAGCGAGTTCTTCATGTCGTGTACGGTGGAGGCGATCACCGTGGAAAAATCCAGTGTTTGCTCGTCGTGGTTCATTCGCCAAACGCCTTGCTTTTCAGCTTCTGGTAACGCGCATGACGCGCGTCGGTGTCGGGCATCAGGCCGACCATTTTCAGGCAGGCCCGACATTCTTCCAGCTCCGCCGACGGCACCGACGTGTCGGTACCGTGCAGCAGCGACTGGGCCAAGTTCAACGCAATACTGATGTTCTTCGGCTGCAACTTCAGCGCCTTGCGGAACACATCGCGGGCCTCCACCAGATTGCCGGTCTTGTACACGCGCACGCCCTGACGGTTGAGGTCGGCAGCGGCGTTGCTCGAACTGAGGATAGTCGGGTCATCGGTAAGCTTGGCGATGTCTTTCATCACCGCCGGATCATCGCCGTAGATCTCCGCGCAGCTCTTGAGCATTGAAGTGCCCGCCTCGGCCTGACCGAGCATTTGCAGTTGTTTGGCCACCAACAGCGCGGCCTCAGGACTCATGAATTGCTCCATGCCGTCGAGACGCAACATCGCTTGTTCGGTGAGTTTGTCAGCGGTTTCGGCATCGTTGAGCAACAGGCTGGTGGCCTTCATCAACCGCGCACGAATTTGCAGGCCCGGGTCGCTCGGGTTTTCCTTGGCCACGGCGCTGAGCGTGGTGTTGATCTCGAGTCGTGTGCGCGTATCGAGACCGCGCTCGCTGCCCTTGCTGATCAACGCGTGGGCCAGACCGAGATTGCTTTCCGCATCCTTGAAACGCGACTGCGCGCCCTGCGCCACGGCCTGCCGATAAGCCCGCGAGGCGGTGTCAAAATCTTCATTGGTCATCGCCAGTTTGCCGAGCAAGGCCTGCCGGCGCACCGCCAGCGGCGACAAGCGAATCGCCTCTTCAAGCACCCGCTGCGCGCCTTTGGTATCACCCTCCGCCACCAGCACATCGGCCATGCCGTCATACAGCGACGGCATCATCGGAAACACCTTCAGGGCTTTTTCGTAAACGCCTTTGGCCTGCGCAATCTGCCCGCGCTTGAACAACAGTTTGCCCAACCCGGCAAACGCCCACGGCAAAGGCCGGTCAGCAATGATGCCGTCGTAGAGGCGCTCCAGCGCTTCGTTCTGATTGAGATCGCGCAGCGCATCGGCGCGGTAACGCAGGCACAACGGCGAGTAGCGAATGTCCTGCTTGCACAACGCGATGCAGGCGTTAAGCACCTCAACCGGTTTGCCACGGTCGAGGGCCTGCAGAATCGGTTTGAGCAAAGTCTTGCGCTGCTCCAGACGCTCCAGTCGCTGCGCCAGACCCGAACGGTTGAACGGCTTGGTCAGATACGCGTCCGGCTCATGCTCCAACGCACTGAGCACCATCGCCTGACTGGTCTCGGCGGTGACCATGACAAACACCGCTTCATGGCTGATGAGCTTTTCCAGCATCAGGTCTTCAAGCACCTGCTGACCGTTCTTCTTGCCGTCGCCGAGATGGAAATCCTGCAGGATAAAATCGTAGGATTTCTGCGCACACATCTTCAGCGCCTGCTCACCGGTGTCCGCAGTGTCGACGTCCTTGACCCCAAGCTCACGCAGCATCGAGCGAACCGAACTGCGAAAATCCGAGAAATCATCGACGATCAGAAAACGCTTTTGGTGATACGACAGCATCGAAGATTTCCAGGCAATTGAAGTGAGGGCAATTTCGGGCGCGACGATGATAGCTGGCGGCAAAATGCCATCAAGGAATTTCACGCGACTTTGAAGTCACCGAGTACGTTATCGGCAACGGGTGGCGTTCCCTGAGGGTGGGTGACTGAAGATTCCTGATGTGTTTGTCAGAGCGCGATGCTGAAAGCTGGCTGGGGCGAAGGAGATCCGAATTCGGTGAGCGCCGGTGGAGCGGCATAATTATCTCGGCAACGACTCATGCGGAGGATAAAAATAATTACGCCCTTCCATGTGTCATGCGGAGTAATCCTCCCAGCCAGGCCCTCCGTAAGGAGTTTTATCCAGCTCGGGAAAATCCGTGGTCCACTCCCCCCAATCCATGTACTCATAGTACTTATTCATCGCTTCGAAGCGGCTCGCCGCCTCAACTTCCCAAATCAGCTTAGAACCAGGCTCAAGAAGGGCGCGGGACTCATCGCCCTGAGGCCCAGAGATACAGAACAGTTGGAGGCCATCAGGCTCCAGCCATAATTCATGATTCAAAGTTCACCCTCATATGTCCGAATGAGCCATTGGCTGGAGCGCACTTCAACTTATACCGCTATTCGTGAATTGCGAGGCGGATATGAAAAAGCCCCGTCAAGCGAACTCTAGACGGGGCTTCTTGGGACTGCGGCTGTCACCCTGCTGCCACAGGAAGATGACCAGCATTGGCTTCTGCTCGAAAGTCCCGAATTATATGGTGTCCCAGGCGGGGTTCGAACCTGCAACCTTCCCCTTAGGAGGGGGATGCTCTATCCAATTGAGCTACTGAGACACTGAGTTGTCGCGGGCAGACGCGGCGCGACGGACGGCGTGCATGGTAACGGCCAGGCCCTGATTTGTCATGTCATCCGTAGGGCTTTTTAAGTGTAGGCAGGCGGCCTGCAAGGCTGCGGGATGTTTTACCGTGCATTTTGCACTACCACAAAATGCCATCATTGCAGATTGCAACCCGCGCGTTGCGAAAAACCCTCTCAAATGCTTGTTTTTAAAGGACTTAACAGCGGTTAGACTGTTGGCACGGCGGCTGCTATGTCTGTTCCATAGAAGAACAATCGGAGTCCGCCTCATGAACAGCACCCTCTTGCTTGCAAACGCAATCGCATTGGCGGTCTTGGTGGGCTTTCACTTCGCCCCGGATAGTCATGAGACGGTCGCCCAGCGCATGCCACATTACCTGCAAGTGCAGAAGCAGCCGCAACTGGCGGTGCTGAGCGATCAGGGCAGCTACGGCCCAAGAGCTGTAAGCGAGGCCGAACAGGCTTTGCCGGCGCAGGTTTCCGATCGTCTGGTTTTTTGAAATATCTTCAGGAGTACAGCATGTCCAAATCAGCTGCAGGATTTCTGATCCTCGCCTTATTGAGTGGCGTTTTGCATTTTTCGCTGTTCGAGGACACCCAGGTCACCCTGCCCCTGATTGGCTGCGGCGTGTTTGCGGTGTTATTTGTGCTGGCGTTGGTGGCCGGGCGTCGGATCAAGTTTGACCCGGTGCTGCGTTGAGATTGAGCACATCCAGCAATTGATTGACGGCGGTCGCCAGATCGCCGGAGTTGTCGATCAGATTCACGGGCGTGTCGCTGGCTCGTCGGTCTTTGAACAGCGCATTGCGCGCCAGCCTCGCATCGATTTGCTCAAGGGTCTCACGGCCTCGTTTGAGCAAGCGTTCACGCAACACTTCATCCCTCACCGTCAACAGCACTGGCACCAGCGTTGGATACAGCTCCTGCGCTTGACGCAGGTTGGCCCGCGAGCCATTCACCAAGACGTTTCGCCCTTTTTTTAGCCACCGATCCATTTCTACTGGAATGCCGTAAGCGAGGCCATTAGCGTGCCAGGCCAGCGCGAAGTCACCGGCTTGCTGGCGGCGCTCAAACTCTTCTGGCGTAACGCCGACCGCGTCCTCACCCACAGACTCTGCTGATCGGGTAATCACTCGGCGAATGATTCCGCAATTCATCGCACGCAACGGTTCGCGTGCGGCCTCGATCAGGCTGTCCTTGCCTGAACCGGACGGCCCCATCAGATAAATAAGCTTGCCATCCATCCTGAAAATGCCCTCTGGCACGGGTCTGCCCCTAGTAAATCGGCAAATTGCCACTATCCTGTACAGGTAAGGAACAAGGATAGAAAGCCGCATAGCATGCACGTTCTGAGGTCTTTGGACACCCATTGATGTGCAACAGGAAGCGGGCAGTGATTCGGACGAAGGCAAAGATTTCAAACCAGTCCGCATTTCTGACAATTGGTGCTGGCATTACGCCTTTACCCGGCTCAATATTTGTCACAGAATTGACGCCAATGAACTGGCAATTTTGAGGCATGATGCGCGCCTCTTAACAATTCAGGTTGAACCATTTGGTCCGGATGCTTGTCCTATCACACATCCTGCGGCCATTCCCGAGAACCGCTCCCCTGAACTAACCGGTTAAATATATGCGCCCATTGAAACAGGCAATTTATTCCAGCCGTACGGCTGACAAGTTCGTCGTACGTCTGCCAGACGGAATGCGTGAACGCATTGCCGAGGTGGCTCGCAATCATCATCGCAGCATGAACTCCGAAATCATCGCGCGCCTTGAGCAGAGCCTTATTCAAGAAGGTGCACTGGGCGAAGAATTGAGCATGCGCCTCGATAGCCCTGAGCTGTCGCTTCACGAACGTGAGTTGCTGCAACGCTTCCGCCAGCTGTCGCACCGTCAACAGAACGCATTGGTGTCGTTGATCGCACACGACGCCGAGATGGCCGCAGACGCGTCCTGAGCTACACCGAATATCTCAAGCCAGCATGATTGCTGGCTTTTTTTTGCTTGGGATTTGACACAGCAGCAGCTTGGCAATGCATCTGTGGTGAGGGGATTTATCCCCGATGCGCTGCGCAGCGGCCCCGGAATCTTTGGGACTGCTGTGCAGTCCATCGGGGATAAATCCCCTCACCACAATTGTTTTGTATTGCCTGTCAGGCACAAAAAAGCCCGCCAATTTGGCGGGCTCTTTGTTTGCAGCGGGTCAGAGCAGGAAGATTGTCGCCAACCCGAGGAAGATGAAGAAGCCACCGCTGTCGGTCATCGCGGTGATCATCACGCTGGCGCCCATGGCCGGGTCGCGGCCCATTTTGGCCAGCGTCATCGGGATCAGTACGCCCATCAGCGCTGCCAGCAGCAGGTTGAGCGTCATCGCCGCCGTCATCACCACACCCAATGACCAACTGCCGTAGAGCAGATAAGCGACCACACCGATCACCCCGCCCCAGACCAGGCCGTTGATCAAACCGACCGCCAGTTCCTTGCGCATCAGACGCGAGGTATTGCCGGTGCTGACCTGATCGAGCGCCATGGCGCGAACGATCATGGTGATCGTCTGGTTACCGGAGTTGCCACCAATACCCGCCACGATCGGCATCAACGCCGCCAGCGCTACCAGCTTCTCGATCGAGCCTTCAAACAGACCAATCACTCGCGAAGCTACAAACGCGGTGATCAGGTTGACTGCCAGCCACGCCCAACGGTTACGCAGCGACTTCCACACGGAGGCGAAGATGTCTTCCTCTTCACGCAGACCCGCCATGTTGAGGACTTCGTTTTCGCTCTCTTCACGAATCAGGTCGACCATTTCGTCGATGGTCAGACGACCGATCAGCTTGCCGTTCTTGTCGACCACCGGGGCCGAGATCAAGTCATAACGCTCGAACGCCTGAGCGGCGTCATAGGCGTCTTCGTCCGGATGGAAACTCACCGGGTCGCTGGCCATCACCTCGGCCACTTGTTTGTCCGGATCGTTGACCAGCAAACGTTTGATCGGCAGCACGCCCTTGAGCACGCCGTCGTAATCGACCACAAACAGTTTGTCGGTATGGCCTGGCAGCTCTTTGAGACGGCGCAGATAACGCAGCACCACTTCGAGACTGACATCCTCACGGATCGTCACCATCTCGAAGTCCATCAGCGCACCGACCTGCTCCTCGTCATAAGACAGGGCCGAACGCACGCGCTCACGCTGCTGGTTATCGAGGCTCTCCATCAGTCCATGGACGACGTCTCGCGGCAGCTCGGAAGCCAGGTCAGCAAGTTCGTCGGCGTCCATGTCCTTGGCTGCAGCCAGGAGTTCGTGATCGTCCATGTCGGCGATCAGCGTTTCACGAACGGAATCGGATACTTCGAGAAGAATGTCGCCGTCGCGATCAGCCTTGACCAGTTGCCAGAGCGTCAGACGATCGTCCAGCGGCAAGGCTTCAAGAATGTAGGCAACGTCAGCGGAGTGCAGATCATCGAGTTTGCGTTGCAACTCGACCAGATTCTGCCGGTGAACCAGGTTTTCCACCCGGTCGTTGTGCGCGCCTTCCTGGCGATGAGTCAGGTCTTCGACGACTCGTTGGCGCTGCAGCAGCTCGACCACTTGGGCCAGGCGATCCTGCAGGCTTTCCTGTGTTTTCTTTACTTCGATTTCGGACATAGGCGAACTCCACTCCCAGCAGCGGGGCACGCCGGAAGAATCAATCAGTCAATTCATGATTGGTGAAACGGGTTACTGAACAACTACTGGGTAAGTCCATGGAGGTTTTCCATAAGCCCCGGCGGGGCTGACGGGCGCAATGATACACGCCTGACGGTTTAATACGTTAAAAAATCACGGCTGAAACAAGCGCTTGCGAGACAAACCTGAGCGCCATCCTGATCCATGCAAATGCGACGACTCATCTTGAAAAGAAAACACACCGGCAGCGCAAAATGTAGCGACTACCCTTGAGCGTAGATCGTCATGGAGGACGTCGAATGCCACTCAAATCATCTTTTTTCGTAATGACTTTTTTGCTCTGCCTACCGCACGCCGGGGCCACCACCACATTGCATCGCTGTGAAGCGGCGGACGGCAGCATCACGTTTACCACGATGAGTTGCGCGCACGGTGAACACCTCTTCGTGCAGGAAGTACACCCCTACTCGCCCGGATCTGTCGTGGCGGTGATGCCCGAAGCCAATCACGAAGAAACATCCGGTATGAATACCAGAGGCCGAGCACCGGGCATTGTCGGCGGCGCGGAGCACATCTGCGGCAACGTGATCGACGCGAGACAACGCCGCCAGGCGATCATCAATCGGCGCGTTATCACAGGGATGAGCGCGCAAGATGTCGAAAGCGCTTTAGGCAAGCCGGACAAGATCAACATTCGGACATCGACGACAACGTATCGTTACGACCTCAAGCGAGGCCGAACGGCACAAATCGATTTTGATCAGAGGGGATGCGTGAAGGAAAAAGCCAAATCCCGGACAGCAAAAAGCCCGCGATAAACGCGGGCTTTTCGGTATATGGTGCACTCGACAGGATTCGAACCTGTGACCGCTCGGTTCGTAGCCGAGTACTCTATCCAGCTGAGCTACGAGTGCATTTTGTGTTTTTAGCCCAGACCACAACTGGATGAAGCCAAGTTATCTGCATTGCTGCAAGTAACTCTTAAATGGTGCACTCGACAGGATTCGAACCTGTGACCGCTCGGTTCGTAGCCGAGTACTCTATCCAGCTGAGCTACGAGTGCATTTGTGTTTTTAGACCAGATCACATCTGGTTGAAGCCAAGTCATTTACATTGCTGTAACTGACTCTTAAATGGTGCACTCGACAGGATTCGAACCTGTGACCGCTCGGTTCGTAGCCGAGTACTCTATCCAGCTGAGCTACGAGTGCATTTGTTGCGCCGCATTATAGCCCGTCTAATCTCTATTCCAACCACTTTTTCTATTAATTTCAACAACTTACAGAAAAAGCCAGATTACGACGTACTAAGCAAATAATGGCGGAGAACGGGGGATTCGAACCCCCGACACCCTTTTGAGGTGTACTCCCTTAGCAGGGGAGCGCCTTCGGCCACTCGGCCAGCTCTCCGCAACACGGGGCGTATCTTAACCAACCTTTTCCCCGTTTGCAAACATAAAAATCGATAAAAATTAATGGCTTGGTTCTTCGTCCTTCTCTTTCTTTATACGCAGGTAAATTTCCTCACGGTGCACGGCAACCTCTTTCGGCGCGTTCACACCGATGCGCACTTGGTTTCCTTTAACGCCGAGCACGGTCACGGTGATTTCGCCGTCACCGATAATCAGGCTTTCTGCGCACCGACGGGTCAGAATCAGCATACCTTTCTCCTTACGCAATTCAGTTCAGGGACAACAGTCTGCAAAAAAAAGGCACCCGACCTACAACCGGAGCGATCGTAGCCCTACATGCCTGAGTATTGACCAGCGCGAGCAAAAGAACAGTCAGGGCTCACGCCATTCAAAAAAATAAAGGGCGCGGTCAGACCGCGCCCTTCAGTTGAACGGAATTACTCGCCTTGACGGGCCGGCGCATCCAGTTCGAAAGCCGTGTGCAGAGCGCGCACGGCCAGTTCCAGGTACTTCTCTTCAATCACCACGGAAACCTTGATTTCCGAAGTCGAGATCATCTGGATGTTGATGCTTTCTTTTGCCAGCGATTCGAACATGCGGCTGGCCACGCCTGCGTGGGAACGCATGCCGACGCCGACGATCGAGACCTTGGCAATCTTGATGTCGCCAACCACTTCACGGGCACCGATCTCGCGAGCAGTGTTTTCCAGCACGTTCTGTGCGGCCTGGAAGTCGTTGCGGTGTACGGTGAAGGTGAAGTCGGTGGTGTTATCGTGCGCGACGTTCTGCACGATCATGTCGACTTCGATGTTCGCGGCACTGATCGGGCCGAGAATCTTGAACGCCACGCCCGGGGTGTCTGGCACGCCACGGATGGTCAGCTTGGCTTCATCGCGGTTGAAAGCGATGCCGGAAATGATCGGCTGTTCCATGGTTTCCTCTTCATCAATAGTAATGAGGGTGCCCGGACCCTCCTTGAAGCTGTGCAGTACGCGCAGCGGAACGTTGTACTTGCCGGCGAATTCCACGGCACGGATCTGCAACACCTTGGAACCGAGGCTGGCCATTTCCAGCATCTCTTCGAAGGTGATCTTGTCCAGACGCTGAGCGACCGGCACCACACGCGGGTCAGTGGTGTAAACACCATCAACGTCGGTGTAGATCTGGCACTCGTCAGCCTTCAACGCCGCAGCCAGTGCCACGCCGGTGGTGTCGGAACCGCCACGACCGAGAGTGGTAATGTTGCCGTGCTCGTCGACGCCCTGGAAACCGGCGACAACTACCACGCGACCTGCTTTCAGATCACCACGAATCTTCTGGTCATCAATCTGCAAGATACGCGCTTTATTGTGCGCACTGTCGGTCAGGATCCGCACCTGATTACCGGTGTACGACACCGCCGGCACACCGCGCTTGATCAGCGCCATGGCCAACAGGGCAATCGTCACCTGCTCACCGGTGGAAACAATCACGTCCAGCTCACGCGGAACCGGTTGACCGTCGCCACTGATTTGCTTGGCCAGATCGATCAGACGGTTGGTTTCGCCGCTCATTGCAGACAGCACAACCACCAGGTCATCGCCGGCATCGCGGAATTTCTTAACCTTGTCGGCGACCTGCTCGATTCTCTCGACAGTACCGACCGAGGTGCCTCCAAATTTCTGTACGATCAAAGCCATTTCAAAGCCGCCTCTGCCCATGAAGGGCGCCCAATAATCACTCGAACAGCCGCCGCGCCCGCCACTAGACTGCGGGCGCGACGGACCGTCTTATAAACCCTGCTCGACGAATGGAACGGTCAGCGCCAGTGCACCATCCAGCGCGCCGGCATCAACGCCACCGCCCTGCGCCATGTCCGGACGACCACCGCCCTTCCCGCCCACTGCCGCAGCAGCTTGCTTCATCAAATCACCGGCTTTGAGTTGGCCAGTCAGGTCTTTGGTTACGCCTGCAACCAGAACGACCTTTTCCTCATGGACACTGCCGAGCAGGATCACTGCGCGGCCGAGTTTGTTCTTCAACTGATCAACCAGCGCCAGCAGCGCCTTGGCGTCCTGACCATCCAGACGTGCGGCCAAAACCTTCACGCCTTTGACGTCCAGTGCCGAGGACGACAGATCATCGCCCGCCGCACTCGCCGCCTTGGCTTGCAACTGCTCGAGTTGCTTCTCCAGTTGGCGATTGCGCTCGAGCACAGCCGACAGCTTGTCGATCAGGTTGTCGCGGCTGCCCTTGACCAGGCTGGCCGCTTCCTTGAGTTGTTCTTCTGCAGCATTCAAGTAGGCCAGTGCCGCGGCACCGGTGACCGCTTCGATACGACGCACACCCGAAGCCACACCGCCTTCGCTGATGATTTTCAGCAGGCCGATGTCGCCGGTACGGTTGGCGTGGATACCGCCGCACAGTTCGACGGAGAAATCGCCGCCCATGCTCAGCACGCGCACGTTGTCGCCGTACTTCTCGCCGAACAGCGCCATCGCGCCTTTGTTCTTCGCGGTGTCGATGTCGGTTTCTTCGGTTTCAACGGCGGAGTTCTTGCGAATCTCGGCGTTGACGATGTCTTCCAGCGCTTTGATCTGCTCAGGCTTGATCGCTTCAAAGTGGCTGAAGTCGAAACGCAGGCGCTGACTATCGACCAACGAACCTTTCTGCTGAACGTGCTCGCCCAGAACCTGGCGCAGTGCAGCGTGCAGCAAGTGCGTGGCCGAGTGGTTCAAAGAAGTGGCGTGACGCACTTCGGCGTCGACGTGGGTTTCCACTGGCGCGCCGATGGTCAGGCTGCCCGAATCCAGCACACCGTGGTGCAGGAAAGCGCCGCCGGTTTTGGTGGTGTCGCGCACCTCGAAACGGCTGCTGCCGGCCTGCAGATAACCGCAGTCGCCGATCTGGCCGCCGGACTCAGCGTAGAACGGCGTCTGATTCAGAACGATCACCGCCTCTTCGCCTTCATTCAAGACGTCGACCGACTGGCCATCTTTATAGATAGCAACGATTTTTGCCGAACCGCTGGTGTCTTTGTAACCGGTGAACTCGGTGGCCACGTCAACCTTGACCAAGGTGTTGTAGTCCAGACCGAACGAGCTGGCCGAACGCGCACGCACACGCTGAGCTTCCATCTCACGTTCGAAGCCGACTTCATCGACAGTCAGGCTGCGCTCGCGGGCGATGTCGGCGGTCAGGTCCATCGGGAAACCATAGGTGTCGTAGAGTTTGAACACTACGTCGCCCGGCACCACGGTGCCTTTGAGTTCCAGCAGATCCTGCTCGAGAATTTTCAGGCCGTGCTCCAGCGTCTTGGAGAACTGCTCTTCTTCAGCCTTGAGCACGCGCTCGATGTTGCTTTGCTGCTTTTTCAGTTCCGGGAAGGCTTCGCCCATCTCGGCAACCAGTGCGGCAACGATTTTATAGAAGAAGCTGCCGGTAGCGCCCAGCTTGTTACCGTGACGGCAAGCGCGACGGATGATCCGGCGCAGTACATAACCGCGACCTTCGTTGGACGGCAGCACGCCGTCGGCGATCAGGAAACCGCACGAACGAATGTGGTCGGACACGACTTTCAACGAAGACTGATCGCCATTTTCACAGCCGATCGCTTCAGCCGAGGCCTTCAGCAGGTTTTTGAACAGGTCGATGTCGTAGTTGGAATTGACGTGCTGCATCACCGCACTGATCCGCTCCAGGCCCATGCCGGTGTCGACCGACGGCGCTGGCAACGGATGCAACACGCCATCGGCGGTGCGGTTGAACTGCATGAACACGTTGTTCCAGATCTCGATGTAACGGTCGCCGTCTTCTTCCGGCGAGCCCGGCGGGCCGCCCCAGATGTGGTCGCCGTGATCGTAGAAAATCTCGGTGCACGGGCCGCACGGGCCGGTATCGCCCATGGTCCAGAAGTTGTCGGAGGCGTACGGCGCGCCTTTGTTGTCGCCAATGCGGATCATGCGCTCGACCGGCACACCGATTTCTTTGGTCCAGATGTCATACGCTTCGTCGTCGGAGGCGTAGACGGTGACCCAGAGTTTTTCCTTCGGCAGTTGCAGAACGCCGGTCAGGAAGGTCCACGCGTAGGTAATCGCGTCTTTCTTGAAATAGTCACCGAAGCTGAAGTTACCGAGCATTTCGAAGAACGTGTGGTGACGAGCGGTATAACCGACGTTTTCCAGGTCACTGTTCTTGCCACCGGCACGCACGCATTTCTGGCTGCTGGTCGCACGGGTATACGCACGTTTTTCCTGGCCCAGGAAGCAGTCCTTGAACTGGTTCATCCCCGCGTTAGTGAACAGCAGGGTTGGGTCGTTGCCCGGAATCAAAGAGCTGGAGGCTACACGGGTGTGGCCTTGCTCTTCGAAGAAGCGAAGGAAGGCTTCACGGATTTCTGCGCTTTTCATTAGGTTCTTCCACGGAGGCTGCGGCCAAAGGCCTGTTCGAAACGTCAACAGACGAAGCGACGGCAAAGGGCCGCATTATATCGGCCCTGCGCGCGGGGTACAGCGTGTTTATACGATAGAAACGGTCAATTGGACGGCTAACGCTGTCACTTGCGCGAAAAGTCGACGAATGTCGCGATCACTTGCTCGATTTGCGCGCGACTGACGTCCATGTGCGTGACCATACGCAGACGCGCGGCGGCGCTCAACTTGATCCCGCGTTCGCCGGCAAACGCCTTGATCGCCTCGGCTTTGTCGCCCATTTGCACATAAACCATGTTGGTTTGCACCGGTTCAACGCTGAAACCTGCTTCACGCAGACCATCGGCCAAAAACTGCGCGTTGGCGTGGTCATCCGCCAGACGCTCGACGTTGTGATCCAGCGCATACCGCCCCGCCGCCGCCAGCAGTCCGGCCTGACGCATGCCGCCGCCGACCATTTTGCGCAAACGCCGGGCCTTGCCGATCAGTTGCTCGGAACCGCACAACACCGAACCCACCGGCGCGCCAAGGCCTTTGGACAGGCACACCGATACCGAATCGAAATGTTTAGTGATTTCCCGCGCATCGACACCTAGCTTGACCGCGGCGTTGTAAAGCCGCGCGCCGTCGAGGTGCAACTGCAGGCCGTGGTCTTGGGTGAATTTACGCGCCCGCGCCAGATATTCCAGCGGCAGCACTTTGCCTTGCATGGTGTTTTCCAGCGCCAGCAAACGGGTGCGAGCGAAATGGAAGTCGTCGGGTTTGATCGCCGCCGCGACTTGATCCAGATCCAGCGAACCGTCGGCCTGCACTTCCAGCGGCTGCGGCTGAATCGAACCGAGCACCGCCGCGCCGCCGCCCTCGTACTTGTAGGTGTGCGCCTGCTGACCCACGACATATTCGTCGCCGCGCTCGCAGTGCGCCATCAATCCCAACAGATTGCTCATGGTGCCGGTCGGCACGAACAGCGCTGCGGCAAAGCCCAAGCGTTTAGCCAGTTCGGCTTCCAGACGATTGACCGTCGGGTCTTCGCCGTACACATCGTCACCGGTGTCGGCCGCGGTCATCGCGTCGAGCATGGCGGGTGTCGGTTGGGTGACGGTGTCGCTGCGAAGATCGATAACGCTCATAAACCTGGCCTCAATTCAGCAGGGGAAATCCCTTTACGAGGGTGAATTACTGCGGTCATCGCGGCGATTAATCAAGCCCTGGACAAGGAAAATGCACCTTACTCCTTGAGAAGGCACACCCCATGTGGGAGCGAGCTTGCTCGCGAAAGCGGATTGGCAGTCAGCATCCGCGTTGAATGTTAAACCGCTTTCGCGAGCAAGCTCGCTCCCACAGGTTCTGTGCAGGGCTGGAAAATATGTGTTAAAAACGCTGCGCCGCCCGCGAAAGGGCGGCAAAAACGTTCTCAGGGCGGGGTGCAATTCCCCACCGGCGGTAATTGCGCGCAATGCGCATAGCCCGCGAGCGCTTGGCGACGAATACGACTTCGGTTGAGATCGGCGGCAAGGTCAGCAGACCCGGTGTGATCCCGGGGCCGACGGTCATAGTCCGGATGAAGAGAGAACGGGATTAACGCCAAAGGGCCGTCCGCGCGATGTTGTGCGTGTGCGCACCCTTGAATCCCTTTCGATTCATAACGCCCTGTTTTTCACACAAACAGGAGTCAGAACATGCAACCCACCGCTATCGACAGCAAAAGCAAACACCCACACGGCGAGCGCGTTGCGTTCATCCAGGCCTGCTGGCACAAAGAAATCGTCGACCAGAGCCGAAAAGGCTTCGTCGCCGAAATGATTGCCCTGGGTTATCAGGAATCGGACATCGACATCTTCGAAGTCGGCGGCGCTTTTGAAATGCCTCTACACGCCAAGTTGCTGGCCAAAACCGGTCGTTACGCCGGCATCGTCGCCGCAGCCCTGGTGGTGGATGGCGGCATCTACCGTCACGAGTTCGTCGCCCAATCGGTGGTCAGCGGCCTGATGCAAGTGCAGTTGGAAACCGAAGTGCCGGTGTTCTCGGTGTCGCTGACGCCGCATCACTTCCATGCGGGTGACGAACATCAGAAATTCTTCTTTGAGCACTTTGTACACAAGGGTCAGGAAGCAGCGCGGACTTGCGCGGATACGCTACGCAAGGTTCGCGCACTGCGCCGTACTGAGCCGCATGCAGTAGCCGTCTGAATCCAAAGCTGAGTGAGGTCTCGGGCCTCACTCAAATCCAAATGTGGGAGCGGGCTTGCTCGCGAAAGCGGTGTGTCAGTCAGCAAATGAGTTACCGACAGACCGCATTCGCGAGCAAGCCCGCTCCCACAGGGGTTCTGGGGTGAACTCAGGTTAAGTGTTCATCTGTGGTCGGGACGATCAGGATGCCCGCGCGCAGGCCGTTCTTGACCTTGGGATTAGGGAAGATGATGCGCGCGCCCTCTTCCTCAATGATCCAGCGGGTATTGGCCAGATCTTCGGCCAACACATAACCCACCTCCAACTCGGAAAAATTTTCAATGTCCTGCGGCAGGTTCAAGCGGAACGCATCGCTGTGCTTGATGATTTCCCGCGCCACACTGAACAGCTGCAAACCATCCAGCTGCGCTTTAGCCATCTCTGGTTCAGTGCCTTCGATGATTTGCTTTAAGCGAGTTTCCAGCAGCGAGACGTTAACCCCGTCGTTCTGCCCGAACGGCCGCGCCTTGCCCAGTTCCAGCGTGAAAGCCTCGGCGCCGAGCTTGTCGTAGGTATAAGAGCTGAACACAATCGACGGTTTGTTCTGCAGCAGCACCGCTTCCATCCCGGCAGCGCGCAGGCGCGCCAGTTCAAGGCGTGAATGCTGACGACCTTCCTTCCACGGATACAGCGCGAACTGCTCGATCTTCGAGCCGCGAATCGCTGTGTGCAGGTCGTAGTGCAGGCGCTGGCGATCCGGCAGGCTGAAGAAACTCGCCGCCAAACGTTCCAGCTCACAGGCTCGCAGCGCTTCTGAGCCACTGCTTTGTTCGTGACGGCCATTGAACAGCCGATTGACGTCCTGCTCGACAAAGCGCTCGCCTTTGCGAATCGCTTCGGGGTTGCCGAACAGGAACAGAATGCGTGCGCGCGGCTTCAGATCGCCGCGTGCGATGTCGTGCAGCAGCCGATCAAGCAACTCGATCGGCGCTGTTTCGTTGCCATGGATCCCTGCCGACAGCAGCAGATCCAGGCCATTGTCGCGCGCTTCGGGTGGCCGGACTTCCAGCGCCCCTTCGCTCAACCAGCGCATACGCACGCCTTCGACAGTCAGTTGAGTCTTCTCCGCCGGTTCGCGGCCGGCGAGGGTCAGTTCAAGCAGTTTGCCGAGGGCGAGCATAGAACGGTTTCCTTAGTGGTCGTGGTTGCAATCCGGGCCGTGCACGTGGTCTTCGTCGTCGCCAGCGTCAGCCGGTTCCATTTCCAGTTGCAGACTTACCAGATTAGTCGCCAATGGGCGCAGCAGCAGGTTGGCGTATTCGGCGTCACCTTCTTCAACGTCCACGCCGATCAGCAACTGGCCACGGCCGTCCTGCTGGATCCACAGCTCTTTGCCTTGCCACATGACCGCAACGCGGGTGCAGGAGGTCTCCAGTTGCGTGCCGTCGGTGTCTTCAAGGATCAGCTGCAGGGAATCGCTCATGTTTTTACTCTCTTGGTGAGACAAGCCGCGCGCCGCGTTCGGGCGACGCGCCGGCCATCAATTGATCTGGAATGGATAAACCGCGCCCAGTTTAAGGATTTGCGTCAGTTCATCCAGTGCCGTCCGGCATTCAAGCAACAACTGCGGATCCGCCAGATCGGTTTCGCTCAGGCGGTCGCGGTAGTGCTTCTCGACCCATGCGGTCAACGAACCGTACAACGGTGCCGTCATGATAACCCCTGGGTTGACCGCCGCCAGTTCGGTTTCGTTGAGCGCGACGCGCAGTCGCAGGCACGCCGGGCCACCGCCGTTCTGCATGCTTTGCTTGAGATCGAAAACTTTCACTTCGCGGATCAGACCGCCGGAGCTGGTCAGGCTTTGCAGGTAAGCCCAGACGCGCTCGTTGGCCTGGCACTCTTGCGGCACGATCAGCAGCATCGAACCGTCAGGACGCGACAGCAACTGGCTGTTGAACAGGTAAGAACGCACTGCGTCATCCACGGTGACTGCCGAACGCGGCACACACACCGATTGGAAGTTACCACCGACTTTGGCCAGTTTGCTTTGCAGCTCGGCCAGCATCGACTCGGTGTCGAGGAACGCGTCCTCGTGATAGAACAAGACCTCGCCATTACCCACAGCAATCACGTCGTTGTGGAACACGCCCTGATCGATCACGTTCGGGTTCTGCTGGGCGTAAACCACGCCTTCGTCACGCAGACCGTGCAGACGCGCAACGGCTTGCGAAGCTTCGAGAGTCTGGCGCGCCGGGTACTTTTGCGGCGCCGGGAAACGGTTGTCGAACGCGCTGCGACCGAACACAAAGAACTCAACGCCCGCCTCGCCGTACTCACGGCAGAAACGCGTGTGGTTGGCCGCGCCTTCGTCGCCGAACTGCGCCACGGCCGGCAACGCGGCGTGATGGGCGAAGTGCTGCTGATTGGCGAACATTGCGCCGAGCACACGGCTGGTGGTCGGGTGCTCGATGCTGCGGTGGTATTTGCAATTGAGGTTGGCGGCGGTGAAATGCACGCGACCGTCAGCAGTGTCGGCACTCGGGCTGACCGTGGCGGCGTTAGCCACCCACATGCTCGACGCCGAGCAACTGGCGACCAGCAGCGGCATGGCTTCTTTGGCGGCGCGCTCGATCACTTGCGCGTCGGTACCGCTGAAACCCAGACGGCGCAGAGCGGCCACGTCCGGACGTTCCTGCGGCGCCAGTACGCCTTGCTGAAAGCCCATTTCCATCAGTGCTTTCATCTTCGCCAGACCTTGCAGCGCCGCTTCCTTCGGGTTCGAGGATTGCTGGCTGTTGCTCTGGGACGCAACGTTGCCGTAGGACAGACCACCGTAGTTATGGGTCGGCCCCACTAGACCGTCAAAATTGACTTCATAGGATTTCATCAGCGAGGCTCCACGAGAATCTGTTGTTATAGGCTTCAGTAACTATTCTTTTAGACCGAGGTGCGGCCTTCGCGAGCAGGCTCGCTCCCACAGGGAAATGCATTCCAATGTGGGAGCGAGCCTGCTCGCGAATGGCCGTTACGCCATTTTCACGCCTGGCGTGAGGGCCGATGGCAACACCAGGCTCGGCGTCTCCAGCGACGCCACCGGGTACGCGCAGTAATCCGCCGCGTAATAGGCGCTGGCGCGATGGTTGCCCGAGGCACCGACGCCACCAAACGGCGCGCTGCTCGCAGCGCCGGTCAGTTGTTTGTTCCAGTTGACGATGCCTGCACGGCTTTCCAGCCAGAATTGCTGATAACGCGCTTCGGAATCCGACAGCAAACCCGCAGCAAGGCCATAAGCGGTGTTGTTGGCTTCAACGATCGCTGCCTCAAAATCAACGTAGCGGATCACTTGCAGCAACGGGCCAAACAGTTCTTCGTCCGGACGCTCAGCGACCTCCGTCACATCAACGATGCCCGGCGTCAGCAACGCGGCTTTTGCTTGCGGCTGAGTCATTTCCAGCAGCGACACTGCGCCGTTGGCCAGCAGATGTTCTTGAGCGTCCATCAGCGCTTTCGCTGCGCCGAGGGAAATCACCGAGCCCATGAACGGGGCCGGTTGCTGATCGAATGCGCCGACTTCAATGGTCGCGCTGACTTCAACCAGACGCTTCAACAGGCTGTCGCCCCACGCGCCTTGCGGCACCAGCAGGCGGCGTGCGCAGGTGCAACGCTGACCGGCAGAAATGAACGCCGACTGAATAATCGTGTAAACCGCTGCATCCAGATCCGCGACCTGATCAACCACCAGCGGGTTGTTACCACCCATTTCCAGCGCCAGAATCTTGTCCGGACGACCGGCGAATTGCTGGTGCAGATGATTGCCGGTGCGGCTCGAACCGGTGAAGAACAAACCATCGATACCCGGGTTCGCGGCCAGTGCGATACCGGTTTCCCGGGCGCCTTGCACCAGGTTCAGAACACCCGCTGGCAGACCGGCTTCGATCCAGCACTTAACCGTCAACTCGGCCACTTTCGGGGTCAGTTCGCTTGGCTTGAACAGCACGCTGTTACCCGCCAGCAACGCCGGAACGATGTGGCCGTTTGGCAAGTGGCCAGGAAAATTGTAAGGGCCGAACACCGCCACCACACCGTGCGGTTTGTGGCGCAGCACAGCAGTGGCGTCGCCCAACGGGCCGCTCTTCTCGCCGGTACGCTCGCGGTAGCTCTGCACCGAAATCGCGATCTTGTTGACCATGCTGGTCACTTCGGTCGCCGATTCCCACAGCGGTTTGCCGGTCTCTTCACCGATGGTGCGAGCCAGTTCGTCAGCGTGGTTTTTCAGCGACGCGGCGAAAGCCTCAAGCACCGTGATGCGCTCGTCCAGCGTGCGACGTGCCCAGCCCGGGAACGCCTGACGCGCAGCTTGCACAGCCGATTCAACCTGAGCCGCCGTGGCGCCCTCCCCCGACCACAGCACTTGCTGGGTCACCGGGTTCAGCGATTGAAAGGCCTCGCCCTGACCGGCCAGCCACTCACCTGCGATGTATAGCGAATTCATTATTTCGACTCCCGTGCAGCGGACAACGCCACGGCGCGCACTTGATCGCCAGCGTTGAGTTGAAGACGTTTGGCGGTCTGCGGATCGACCACCAAAGTCCCAGCAGCGAGACGCGCCGGCGCAGCGGTGATGCGGCAGTCTTCGCGCTTGCGGTTATGGATGATGAACGGCGTGGCGTCGTCGCCCGGCGTACCCACGGCGAGCACCAGCGCTTCACTGTCACGCACCGCGCGGATCTTGCCGGTTTCGCATTCGATGGCCGGGCCGGCGTCGAAGATGTCGACGTAACCCTGATAGCTGAAACCTTCGCCCTTGAGCATCGCCAAGGCTGGCTCGGTGTCCGGGTGAACCTGGCCGATGACCTGACGCGCGCCTTCGGACAGGAAGCAGGTGTACAGCGGGAATTTCGGCATCAGTTCAGCGATGAACGCCTTGTTGCCGACACCGGTGAGGTAATCGGCCTGGCTGAATTCCATCTTGAAGAAGTGCCGACCGAGGCTTTCCCAGAACGGCGAACGACCGGCGTCATCGGAGACACCGCGCATTTCGGCGATGATCTTGTTGCCGAACAATTCAGGGAATTCCGCGATGAACAGCATCCGCGCCTTCGACAGCATGCGACCGTTCAGACCGCTGCGGTAATCGGCGTGCAGGAACAACGAGCACAGCTCGGAATTACCGGTCAGGTCGTTGGCCAGAAACAGCGTCGGAATCTCGCGATAGATATTCAGTTCTTGCGAGGCGCTGACGGTCAGGCCGACACGGAAGTTGTACCAAGGCTCACGCATGCCGACCGCGCCGGCAATGGCGGAAATCCCCACCACGCGGCCGTCATCGTCTTCGAGCACGAACAGGTAGTCCGCATCACCACGGCCGGCTTCGCCGCGAAAAGTCTTCTCGGCCCAGCCGACCCGATGGGCCAGACGTTCTTCGTTGGCCGGCAAAGTAGTCAAACCGGTGCCGGTGCTACGGGCCAGGTCGATCAGCGCGGATAAATCGCTGCTGCGTACGGGACGAACAATCATGCTATCTCCTCAAACGGGCCGCCTTCGCCACCCGTGAAACTCGCTAAGGCGTTAAACCGCCACCAGGCGCACGCTGGCACCTTCACCGACGCCCAGGGCTTCGGCCGCTTCCAGATCCAGAGTCACCGGTTTACCCGGCGCGTAATCCAGTTCCAGCAGCACCGCGCGGTAATCCTGCAACTGCGCGTTCGCCACCAGATACTGGCGTCCGGCGCCTTTCACCGGCTCGCCGATCTTCACTGGCACCACGCGGCTCTGGGCGATCGAACGGATCCCCGAAACACGCGCATGCAGGGTCGGCCCACCGTCGAAAATGTCGATGTAGTGATCGGTCTCGAAGCCTTCGCGCATCAGGATGTCGAAGGTGATCTGCGCACGCGGGTGCACCTGGCCCATCGCCTCTTGGGCGGAATCCGGCAGCAACGGCACGTAGATCGGGTAATGCGGCATCAGCTCGGCGAGGAACGTGCGGCTTTTCAGCCCGCACAGGCGTTCGGCTTCGGCGTAATTGAGGTCGAAGAAGTTACGACCAATCGCGTCCCAGAACGGCGAGTCGCCATTCTCATCGCTGTAACCGACGATCTCGGTCACCACCGAATCAGCGAAACGCTCGGGATGGCTGGCGACAAACAGCAGACGGCCACGGGAGTTGAGTTCCGACCATGGCGAACCGACCAGCTCGCGCTGCACGTAGAAACTGGTCAGCAAGCTATTGCCGGTCAGGTCGTGGCACTGCGAGAGCACGTGGATCTTGTTGTGGATCTTCAGCTCGCGGGAAGCGTGGACGAAGGTCTCGTTACGGAAGCTGTAGAACGGCTCCGAGTAACCGGCGGACGCGACAATCGCCGAGCAACCGACCAGTTTGCCGGTGGTGGATTCTTCGAGAACGAAGAAGTAACTCTCTTCACCGTTGAAGCTCACTTCGGCGGAAAACGACGCTTCGCTCGCGGCGATCTTGTCGCTCAGACGTTCCACGTCATCCGGCAAGGAAGTGACACCAATCGGGCTGTCCGCAGCCAGACGCTGTACCTCGCCCAGATCAGCCATTTGCGCGGGGCGCATCACCAGCATGGTGTCACTCCTTTTCTCTTATCAATTCACAGAAGAAAAAATATCGAACATTGTGGGATCGGCTCTTTGTGGCGAGGGGATTTAGCGAAACGTCGCACCGCCCCGATGGGCTGCGCAGCGGCCCCAGATTTTGGGGGTGCTTCGCGCCCCGTCGGGGATAAATCCCCTCACCACAAAGGCTGACTCCAACAGTTGAATCTGCCCGGTATCAAAAATTGGGTTCGACGCCCAAGTACTCAGGCGCCGAAGGGTCTATCAGGCTTGCGTCAGTGCTGCAGCAGCGCGCTCGAAACGATCCAGACCGGCATCGATATCAGCGTCTTCCACCACCAGGCTCGGAGCGAAACGGATCACGTCCGGGCCGGCTTGCAGAATCATCAGGCCTTCTTTTTCAGCGGCGTTGAAGATGTCTTTTGCCTTGCCTTTCCACGCTTCGCTGAGCACGCAACCGATCAGCAGACCGAGGCCACGCACCTGTGTGAACAGGCCGTATTTCTCGCCGATCTGCTCGAGGCGCGCCTTGAACTTGTCGTGCTTGGCGTTCACGCCGTTCAGCACTTCCGGGGTATTGATCACGTCGATCACCGCTTCCGCGACCGCGCATGCCAGCGGGTTACCGCCGTAGGTGGTGCCGTGAGTACCAACAACAAGATGTTTGGCCAGCGCTTCGGTGGTCAGCATCGCCGCGATCGGGAAACCGCCGCCCAGGCTCTTGGCGCTGGTGAGGATGTCCGGGGTCACACCGTAATGCTGGTAGGCGAACAACTTGCCGCTGCGGCCCATGCCGGTTTGCACTTCGTCGAATACCAGCAGCGCGTTGTTTGCGTCGCAGAGTTCGCGGGCACCTTGCAGGTACGCCAATTCGGCTGGCAGTACGCCGCCCTCGCCCTGGATCGGCTCCAGCACGACCGCACAGGTCTTGTCGGAAACCGCCGCTTTCAGCGCGGCCAGGTCGTTATAAGGAACGTGGGTGATGCCGGTGATTTTCGGGCCGAAACCGTCGGAATACTTCGACTGGCCACCGACGTTAACAGTGAACAAAGTACGGCCGTGGAAGCTGTTCAGCGCGGCGATGATTTCGTACTTCTCAGTGCCAAAACGGTCGAATGCAACACGACGGGCCAGCTTGAAAGCGGCCTCGTTGGCTTCAGCGCCGGAGTTGCAGAAGAACACGCGCTCGGCGAACGTGGCGTCGATCAGCTTGTGCGCAAGACGCAGGGCTGGCTCGTTGGTGAACACGTTGGACACGTGCCACAGCTTGTTCGCCTGTTCGGTCAATGCACCGACCAGCGCCGGGTGCGCGTGGCCCAATACGTTAACGGCAATCCCGCCGGCGAAGTCGATCAGCTCGCGGCCGGCCTGATCCCAGACGCGGGAACCGGCGCCACGCACCGGAATGAAAGCGGCAGGCGCGTAGTTGGGAACCATTACCTGGTCGAAATCGGCGCGTTGTACCGCAGCGTGCTCAACGGACATCGGAGTCTCCTGAAGAGGAACACCCGCCTGAAACTGGCGAGCGATGGGGGGATTGTAAGGACAGTTTTCAGCCCGGCCTTGCCGCCAAGCGACAACTTCTTATAGCGCAAACCCCGGATTTTCCCGGGTTTACGGCAATGCGACATATAGCGTCGCAAAGGCGCAGTTTAAACTGCCCGGGCGGATCTGCGGTGGCTTCACTGTATTTGATCGAAGAATTCCATGTGCGGTAACTATGTACCGCACATGATGATTTTTTTTCTGATTTGCTGGGCGCTCTCCACACGCTAATGGATGAGCGTATGAACCTGTCACAACCGCTTCAACCTACCGTCCGTCTCGACGCTTTCGTGGCCGAGCACGACGACACACATTTTCTGCATTTGCATCACGCCACGCCTGATTGGCTGGCGAACGCTTCGGCACTTCGAAGACATGCTTTGCGGCGCGGCACGCCACACTCTGAACCAGGGCTGGCAAGTTCTCCTCGTCAGCATCAGGCTCATCTGCGCACCCTGAATGCTCAGTACTGGACAGCGCAAAACCAGGTGGATCGCCTGCTCGCCGATCTCAAGGATATCGACGCCTTTGCCGCGCCGTTGCTGACAGCGGCCATCAAGGATCAAGTCGGCCTGACACTCGACGTCAAAAACACCTTCGTGCGCCTGTACATTCCGGTGACAAATCCCTGGTTCGGATTCTCCACGGGCGCCCAGCGGATCTGGAGCGTGTCATTGCTGGATGCGGCGCTGCATAACTTCGAGCGCCACGAAACCGAAGCGGATGCGTTCGACCCCGACTCCTGCTTCATCACCCGGCCAGACGAGCACGAGCAGTTCGAAACGCTCCCGGACATCACCCGGACGCTATCGATACCCGACTTCATCAAACTGTGCCGAACGCTCGATATCGGCGCGCAATACCAGCAGCATCTGCAACATCAACTGGGTGTCACCCGACCCGACGTCGCGGCGACCTTACGTTTGCACGTTGAAACCAGTCAGAAGGCTGCACTGAAATCGGCGCTGTTGTACGCGCGGATGAACAACGACATTCAGGAGGATCTGTTCCGTCTGATCAGCGGCTTGATCGACGGTCTGCAAGGCATGCGGCTCAACGGCGAACCCCTGCGCAGCCAGAGCCTGTCACTGCTGTCCTCTGAACTGCACGGCATCATTGTTTTTGCGCCGGATCTGAACAGCAGCGAACGCGTAAGTCGCCTGGTGGCCTATGTGCCGAACGACCCCGAGCACCCGATCAAGGAATACGCCTCCAGCGTCGCCTTCTCCACCGAACTGACGCGTCAGTTGCGCGAAAGCGACTACCAGGATTTTTTCAGTCGGTTTATTGCGCACAGCGAGCGCGGCCGCTTCTTTTCAACACTCAAGGCACGCTTGACCCAGATTCAGTTTTACCCGCACGAACGAGGCGATCCAAAACCTGCCTGGCGTGAAGTAGCGGTTGAAAAACCCGACCTGCAGTTTCGCGCCCAGATCATCCAGGCATCGTTATGGCAGCAGCAATTTGAGGATGCACTAAACAAAATCCTCAACGACGGGCCAAGCCTTGCAGTACCAACAGCATCGGTTGATCAGCAAGCGCGTTGGGCGTTTTGGGATTCACTGGTGAACATCGCTTCATCGCTGCTCAACGTCGCCGCTTTCGTGGCCATGCCGTTCGTGCCGTTTCTGGGCGAACTGATGCTGGGTTATATGGCCTATCAGTTACTGGACGAGACCTTCGAAGGCATTATCGAGTGGGCGCAAGGGCAACGAACCGAGGCATTTCTGCACCTGCTGGACGCGGTGGAATCCGTCGTGCAACTGGGCATATTCGCCGCCGGCGGCATGCTGGTCGCCGGCGAGTTTCGTAACGTACTGCCGCAGCAAGTCGTGCGTTTTATCGACCGCTTCAAACCGGTTCGGGCACCGAACGGAAAAACCCTCTACTGGAAAGCTGACCTGGCTCCCTACGAGCAAGCGATTTCGTTGGCGAAAGAATCCCTGCCTGATCAGCACGGTTTGCATCAGGTCGATGGAAAACTGCTGCTGCCGCTGGACGGCAAAGTCTTCGCCGTCAGACCTGAGCCAGGCACCAGCGGCTTTCGAATTGATCACCCGACCCGTGCGGATGCCTATCCTCCAGCGCTTCAACACTTCCACACGGGCACCTGGCAAACGGAACTTGATCGCCCGCTCACCTGGCCAACCGACAAACTGCTGCGACGCATCGGCCACACGGTCGACAGCCTGTCACCCACCGAACTGGAACACGCCCTCAGCAGCAGCGGTTATCACGAAGATGTGTTGCGCAAATTTCACGCTGAGCGCGAGCCACTTCCACCCTTGCTGGAGGACACCCTCAAACGCTTCAGCATCGACAAAGGCATTCGCACGTTCATCGATCAAATGAACAGCCCTCACCTCGCAGAATTTTCCCGCGCCGAGCCGATCACCCAATTGCAACTAATGACCGAACATTGCCCTTGGCCCGAGGACAAAAGCCTGCGTTTACTCAACGCTAAAGGTGAGACCATCTGGCAAAGCAATCGCCAGGATTTGCCGATGATTGAGCTGTACGAACCGCCGCCGGGGTCAGGTGATTTGCTCACGAACCTGTTGGCGAAGCTCGATGAAAGTGATCTCAAGACACTATTAAAAGAAGAACCTGGCCGACCTCCCCAAGCCTTTACCGCACGTGCGCGCGTACTGCGCAAAACCTTGGCGGACATCGCCACCGAACGTCGCAACATCCTGTTCAATGCACGCTACCGCGCACTCGAATACAGCACCGACGCCGCTTCGCGCGCACTCATCGACGCAACGCCCGGTCTCCCTACCAGCGTCGTCCGGGAAATCCTGCGCACTGCCACGGGCGAAGAACGCCAACAACTCAAGCAATCACTCGTCCCGAAACGGCTCATGCAACTGTCGCGCTGGGCCCTGGAGGACGTTCGTAGCAGTCGCGCCTTTGAAGGTTTGTATCTGGATTCGATCAACCCGCTGGACACTCATCGGCTGGCATTGCATTCACTCGAACGTGTCCCGGGATGGCCAAAAAACCTGCGAATCGACGTCCGTGAATACGGTACTCGCGGCACATTGCGCGACAGTATTGACCCCGGCGATGCCACCCAGCACAAAACCCTGGTGCTGCTTGAAGACGGCCGCTACCAGGCTTTCGACGATGAGAGCCAGCCATTGTCGGCGGCGCTCGATTTCTACAACGCCGTGTTGCAAGCCTTGCCCGACAATGCACGTGACGCGCTGGGCATCGACATCGGTGCTGGCGCGAAGCTCAAGCAGACTATCCGCAAGCACGCATTAGCCCGCGACGATCTGCAAAAAATCCTCGCCCTGCACCGTGAGCTCAAGCCAGCCTACGATCCGCACACCATGCGTTTACCGGGAGGCAGCGAAGGCTATAGACACTTCAACCCCTATCTTCCGGTGCTTGAACAAGAGGCGATGGCGCTCAACCCGTCATTTACGCCTGAGCAATTTCAAGCATTCATGCAAAGACTGATGACCTACCCGGCGGGCCCTCGCATGGAGTTGTCTCGGCTGACTGCCGAACTGGCTAAATTGCGACAGGATCTGAACGACTGGACAGCGCAAACACCCAGGCTGCATCCAGTGACCGGCACGCGGCTGGATGTTGCGACGTTCTCCGAAGCCAAAAACAATCGACTGGCCTTCAAGGAAGCTCTGCAGCGTTGCTGGCTAGAACGCACAACGCTCGACAGCGAAAGTCCCGAGGCACGATCACTGCTGCAATTCGCTCTTCCGATCGTTGGGGAGCTTCCGCAGCTCACAGCAGATTTCAGCCACGTCACGCACCTGTCACTGGACGGCAGTCATGGCACGCTGGGCGCAGACCGCTTTCTGCGGTATTTCCCGCGATTGCAGCATCTGGAGATTCGCAGTTTCAATCTTGGGAAAGTGCCCCAAGCCGTTAGTGTCATGCCCAATCTGTCTCAACTGATACTGGCTGAGTGCAGCATCACCCTTGATGACGCAGCAATGACCACGCTGAGCGGGTTGACCTCACTGAGCGCGCTGGATCTGTATCGCAATCCGTTGGGACGCGCGCCCGACATCACAAACATGCCCGCGCTGGCCTACATTGATCTCGGCGACACCGGTATCGCTGATCTTCCTAACGGCCTGGTGAATCATCCGAAACTGACGACCGGTATTTTCAACAACAACCAGATCAGTGACATTCCTTTGGGGTTTTTCCATTACCCGCCGGAAGTCACTTCAGGTTTCGATTTCGCCCACAACCCCTGGTCGAACGTGACACGCGACAGGATCAGAGCGCACTTTCACCAGTTTGGGCAGACGCTGGGAGTGCTCTGTGAAGAGGTCGACATCACGCGAGTCAAACAACTTTATTCGTTGTTTAACGACCAGGAAGCCAGCCAGTTTTTTTATCGTCTGGCCGGGCTCACACATGACGCCCGACTTGAACTGATTCGACTGGAGAGCGAGTACTCGAACCTCAGAGAGAGCCTGGACGCCTGGACCGGTGATATTCCGGCCATCAATCCATTCACCAACAACCCGTTCACCTTGGTCGAACTGGCGGAGGAGCAATCTGCACGCGATGAGTTCAAGGCCCTGGTCGAAGAATGCTGGCGCAAAGAAAGCGAGTTCGACGAACTCGGCGAGCATGGTGAGACGCTGTATGAGCTCAACCTGCCTACCACGATCATCGGGGAATTACCGGCGCTGAACGCAGACTTCAGTCATGTGTCGACCTTGACCTTGTTTAGCGAAGAAGGCGCCACGTCGGGTGCCAACCAGTTCCTGAATTGCTTTCCCAAACTCAGGACGCTGAACATTCGCGAGTTCTCACTCGAGGACATTCCTCAAGCGATTTTCAGAATGGGTGATCTGACCGTGCTGTACCTGACGGAATGCAACATCACTCTGAGCGCACACAGTAGAGCGGCCCTCGGGGAGATGGTGAACCTTGAGATTCTCGACCTGAGCTTCAATCCCTTGGCACTGGCGCCGGATCTGCGACAACTGAATTCGCTGACAGACCTGATACTCAACAACACTGGCATCCAGCAAATCCCGGATGGCCTGTTCCAGCTCAAGCGCCTGATGAAGGCCGACTTAAGCAGTAATGCGATCACCGAGATGCCCAGCGATATCCTCGAACTTCCCGGAGAGGTTGCTGAAGCAATTAACTTTCGCGACAACCCGTTCGATGCGCAGAGCCAGATAATCCTCAGCGCCTACTTCAAAAAGCACGGCATGGACTTTGGCATCGAAAGCACGATCGACGAGGCGGAGATGGAAGTTTCAACGTCCGAGGGCTCGGAAATCGACGAATAGTGTTCGTCGACTGAAGCGCGGCGATCAACCGCGCTCTGGCGGCACCGATGACAATTCAAACGGGCTGCTGCTGCGCCGCTGGTTGCGATCTTCCCGCGGCGTGGCGCCGAAGAAATTGCGGTAGGCGCTGGAGAAATGCGGCCCCGATGAGAAGCCACACGACAGGCCGATCTGGATGATCGACTTGCTGGTTTGCATCAACATCTGCCGGGCCTTGTTCAGGCGCAATTCCAGGTAGTACTGGCTCGGCACACGGTTGAGGTATTGCTTGAAGATGCGCTCCAACTGACGACGGGACACGCACACGTGCTGGGCGATTTCGTCGGTGGTCAGCGGTTCTTCGATGTTGGCTTCCATCAGCAACACCGCCTGGGTGAGCTTCGGATGGCTGGAACCGAGACGGTTCTGCAACGGGATGCGCTGACGCTCGCCACCCTCGCGGATGCGCTCGACGACCAGTTCTTCCGACACTGCGCCGGCCAGTTCCGCACCGTGATCGCGGGCCAGTACCGCCAACAGCAAATCGAGAACCGACATGCCGCCGCAGGCAGTCAGTCGATCACGATCCCAGTCGAACAGATGACTGGTGGCGATGACTTTCGGGAAGCGCTCAGCGAAATCGTCCTGCCAGCGCCAGTGCACCGCCGCGCGATAACCGTCGAGCAAACCGAGTTGTGCCAACGGATAAACACCGGCAGACAAACCGCCGATGACCGTACCGGCACGTACCAATTGCTTGAGCGCACTGCTGAGTGCCGGGGCCAATGTGGTCGGCGGCTCGTCAGCGAGCAGGAACAGTTTCTGGAAGTTTTCGAGCTTGCCCGCCCACGCTTCACCGGGCAGTTGCCAGGCACCTTCGGCCGGTGGTTCGGCTTGCAGGAACGACAGTTCGTAAACCACGTCCGGGTGCACCCGCTGAGCAACACGCAAGGCTTCCTCCGCCAGCGCCAGCGTCAACGCTTTAGTGCTGGGCCAAATCAGGAAACCAATTCGATGGGCAGTCATGGGCGGGCAATCCGAAGCGAAGAACAGTGATGAAGGCATGGGCCAATGCTAGCCCGTAAATGAACACAAATCTTGAGCCTGACGCAGATCCACCATCGGAATGAAATGCCTTTCCCATGTAGGAGCTGTCGAGTGAAACGAGGCTGCGATCTTTTGATCTTCAAAAACAGATCAAAAGATCGCAGCCTTCGGCAGCTCCTACAGTGGATTGGAGCCAGCCTTCAGGTCGCGAAGCATGACCTAATTTGGTGCATAACGGCAGCGATTACTTGAGGCTGCCCGAGAGGAATTGTTGCAAACGTTCTGATTGCGGATTCACCAGCACTTCACGCGGGTTGCCGCTTTCTTCAACCACACCTTTGTGCAGGAACACCAACTGGTTCGACACTTCACGGGCGAAGCCCATTTCGTGCGTCACCACAACCATGGTGCGACCTTCCTGAGCCAGCGCTTGCATCACCTTCAGCACGTCGCCAACCAATTCAGGGTCGAGGGCCGAGGTCGGTTCGTCGAACAGCATCACCTCAGGTTCCATCGCCAGTGCACGGGCGATCGCCACACGCTGTTGCTCGCCACCGGACATGTGGCCCGGGAACGCATCTTTACGATGGGCCACGCCGACCTTGTTCAGGTAGTACTCGGCTTTTTCGCGCGCTTCGTACTTGGGTACGCCGAGCACGTGAACCGGCGCTTCCATGATGTTTTCAATCGCGGTCATGTGCGACCACAGGTTGAAATGCTGGAACACCATCGACAGGCGCGAACGCATGCGTTGCAGCTGCTTCGGATCAGCGGCTTTCAGCGCGCCGTCCTTGTTCGCCACCAGTTTCAGCTCTTCGTTGTTGAGTAGAATCTTGCCCGCGTGCGGCTGCTCGAGCAGGTTGATGCAGCGCAGGAAAGTACTTTTGCCGGAGCCACTGGAGCCGATGATGCTGATCACATCGCCAGCTGCCGCTTTCAGGGAAACACCCTTGAGCACTTCGTGACTGCCATAGCGTTTATGCAGGTCTTGGACTTCAAGTTTGTACATGCGGTCGGTTCTCACAAAAACAGTCAGTCAGTCGTTGAGCAAGCGCCCGTGACGCAGCGCTTCGCGCCCCGCCACCTTGGCCAGCCAGAAACCGGGTTGGGCATAGCGCAGCCGTTCAATGGCAAACAGCACCCCGGAGGTACCAGCACACACCGTGCTGACCCGATCGGACACAGGATCAATCACTTCAAAAATCTCGTCGCCCGCCTCGACCCACTCGCCGGGCTTGCGCAGAAAACTTACGACGCCGGGGTGCGGTGCGAGGAGCAATTCGGTGCCTTCAAACGGCATGCCTTCGCACGCTTCGTGCGCAGGATTCGGCCACTCGCCGGTGATCAAACCTTGCTCGGCGAGGAACGCCAGAATGCCTTCAGCATACGCCTCGGCCTCCGCGCGACCGGTGTCGGCCTGACCGCCCAGCTCAATCGTCGTCGCCAGGCACGCCAGCGGAATCTGCGCATCGGGGAACTGACGCGACAGACGCAACCACGGCAACGAGCAAGCCTCATCGAACGAGCTGCCGCCGGAATCTTCCGCCAGCAAACCCACGCGCACATTCAGGTGCGCGGCCAACGAACGCCACTGCGGCCAGTGCTGCGGCAACGCATACATGTGCAGCGCGGCTTCGGCATCGCAATGCAGATCGAGCACCACATCGGCGGTGCAGGCATGGCTGAGCAACACACGCTGCATGCCTTGCAACTGGCTGCTCGCCTCCGGTAATGCGGCGAGATGGTCGGCCATCGCCTGACGGATCAGGCGCACATTGGCGTGCGGATCATCACCGAGACTGTCAGCCAAAGCGGCCGCAACCGGCGCGCTCAGCTCAACGAAATCACGGTTGAAATTCTTGCCGCTGCCCGCCTCGAAACGGCCCTGATGATTGCCTTGCAGCAATTGCCCAAGGCCCAACGGGTTGGCGACCGGCACCAGCTCGATAACACCGTTGAGCAAGCCTTTGGCTTCAAGTTCGCCGAGGCGCTTTTTCAGCTCCCAAGCGGTGCGCATACCCGGCAATTCATCAGCGTGCAGGCTGGCCTGAATGTAAGCCTTGCGCTCGCCGTGTCCGAAGCGGAATACGGAAATCTTGCGCTCGCTGCCTAGATGGCTCCACGGCAAAACGTGGTCGATGCGTTCCATATCAATGCTTCCGCGGCGCGAGGTAGCTCAACCAGCGACGCTCGGCCAGCTTGAACAGCTTGACCAGAATGAACGTCAGGCAGAGGTAGAAAACGCCAGCGGTGATGTACGCCTCGAACGGCAGATAGTACTGCGCGTTGACGGTACGGGCCGCGCCGGTGATGTCGATCAAGGTCACGATGGACGCCAGACTGGTGGTCTGCAGCATCATGATCACTTCGTTGCTGTACTGCGGCAGCGCCCGGCGCAGGGCCGAGGGCAGCAGAATGCGTTTGTACAGTTTGAAGCGCGACATGCCCATGGCTTTCGCCGCTTCGATCTCACCGTTCGGCGTGGCTTTGAGGCTGCCGGCGATGATTTCAGCGGTGTAGGCGCTGGTGTTGACCGCGAAGGCCAGGCACGCGCAGAACGTTGCGCTGGACAGCCATGGCCACAAAAAGCTTTCGCGTACCGCTTCGAACTGCGCCAGACCGTAGTAGATCAGAAACAATTGCACCAGCATCGGCGTGCCACGGATCACGTAGGTGTAAAGCCACGCGGCACCGTTGACCACCGGATTTTTCGAGACGCGCATCAGCCCCAGCGGCAGTGCCGCCAGCAGACCGAAAAACAGCGAGAGCGCGAGCAATTTGAGGGTGGTCAACAGCCCGCCGAGGTACAGCGGCATCGCCTCCCAAATGACGTTGTAGTCGAAGATCATAGATCAGCCGCCCTTACGCCTACCGAGTAGCGCTTCTCAAGTTGACGCAATGCCAGCAACGAGACGCTGGTGATCACCAGGTACATCGCCGCCACTGCGAGGAAGAAGGTGAAAGGTTCGCGGGTGGCATCTGCCGCCTGCTTGGCCTTGAACATCATGTCTTGCAGACCGACCACGGAA
Organism: Pseudomonas sp. P1.31; assembly: GCF_001269815.1. Taxonomy (NCBI): domain Bacteria; kingdom Pseudomonadati; phylum Pseudomonadota; class Gammaproteobacteria; order Pseudomonadales; family Pseudomonadaceae; genus Pseudomonas; species Pseudomonas sp. P1.31. The sequence continues at coordinate 251,491 of NZ_LHVN01000032.1, forward strand.
ATCAGCGCGGTGGCCTTGGTCAGTACCAGCCAGTTGTTGGTGAAACCCGGAATCGCCAGACGAATCATCTGCGGCACCATCACCCGGAAGAACACCTGAAAACTGCTCATGCCGTACGCCATGCCGGCTTCGGCCTGGCCCTTGGGGATCGCCATGAACGCGCCACGGAAGGTTTCCGACAAGTACGCACCGAAGATGAAACCGAGGGTGCCGATACCGGCGGCCAGCGGATTCAGGTCGATGTAATCGTTGAAGCCGAGCAGCGGCGCAACGCGGTTGAGCAAGTCCTGACCGCCGTAAAAGATCAGCAGGATCAGCACCAGATCGGGAATCCCGCGAATAACCGTGGAATACAGATCGCCCAGCCAGGCCAGCCAGCGCACTGGCGACAGGCGCAACGCGACACCGATCAGCCCGAGAACGATGGCCAGAGCCATGGACGACAAGGCGAGCTGAAGCGTCAGCCATGCGCCATCGAGGATGACAGCCCCGTAGCCTTTCAACATGATTCAGGTCCTCGAAAGTTGGGATGAAAAAATGGCGCAAACCTCAGAGATCCTGTTGCTTGCGCCATTTCGGACTTGTCGCAGAGACGTGTTACTTGCCGTAGATATCGAAGGCGAAGTACTTGTCCTGGATTGCTTTGTATTTGCCGTTTTCGCGGATGGCCGCGATGGCAGCGTTGATCTTGTCTTTCAGGGCGTCGCCCTTACGCACAGCGATGCCTACGCCGTCGCCGAAGTATTTGACGTCGGTGAACGCAGGACCGACGAACGCGAAGCCTTTACCGGCGTCGGTTTTCAGGAAACCGTCGTCCAGCAGGGTTGCGTCAGCCACGGTACCGTCGAGGCGACCGGCAGCCACGTCGAGGTAGATTTCGTTCTGCGAACCGTACGGCTTGATCTCGGCGCCCAGTGGAGCCAGCACTTCGCGGGCGAAACGTTCGTGGATCGAACCACGCTGTACGCCGATGTTCTTGCCCTTCAGCTCAGCCAGACCTTCGCTGACCTGAGTACCGGCCTTCATGACCAGACGTGCCGGGGTGTTGTAGTACTTGTTGGTGAAGTCGACCGACTTCTTGCGATCTTCAGTGATCGACATGGACGACAGAATCGCGTCGATCTTGCGCACTTTCAGTGCCGGGATCAGACCGTCGAACTCTTGCTCGACCCACACACACTTGACCTGCATCTGCTCGCACAGAGCGTTGCCGATGTCGTAGTCGAAACCAACGATGCTGCCGTCCGGTGCTTTCGAAGCGAACGGAGGGTAAGCCGCTTCGATACCGATTTTCAGAGGTTTTTCGTCAGCGAAGGAATTCAGCGACAGCACGGACAGTGCCAGGGCGCCAAGCAGCACAAGTTTCTTCATCTTGGGACTCCATCGGTAAAGGGCAAAAACGGCAGAGTGAGCGACAGCCCAATATGCGAATGGGTGAATCGGGAAATCGGTTGCTGCATCGGTGGGAAATTTCCCGTTGAAACCTGGAGAGATTTCAACATCAGCCACGATGAGCGAGTGATCGGCATTCTAACGACAGGCCCGAAGCCGATATTTCTTCAATGCGACAACTAATTACAGATGCACAGAGAAACCCGCTTGAGCACGTTGACAGCCTTGCAAATTCATGCAAGAGCGAAAGACAGTGAACCGATCTATGCTGCAAATTGCGGGCCTATTATTCGCAAACCCTTCTAATCCGGCAAGCGCAGCGTTGTGTCTTATTTTTCACCGGGGGTTTGGAGGCTCTAAAACGGGGCGATGCGTTTCCCAATGCCCCGCTCCGGGGCGGCCGGTTACACATTCGGTTACGTGGAAGGCGGCGGGTAACAGTAGGAAAGGGCTGACGGCGCTGGTCGATAAATATTGGTTGAGCCGCTGATCGTTCCCACGCTCTGCGTGGAAATGCCTCCCTCGACGCTCTGCGTCGGCTTCTGGGACGCAGAGCGTCCCTTGCTGCATTCCCACGCAGAGCGTGGGAACGATCAGATCGCGAGCAGGCTCACTCCTACAGTTGATCGCGTTTCTTCAGGTGGAATGCGATCCCTGTAGGAGTGAGCCTGCTCGCGAAGGGGCCAGCATGACCGCCACAAACCCTACAGACACAAAAAAGCCCCACCCGGCATTCACCGGACAGGGCTCCTAAGCATCTACCGCTTAAGCCACATTCATCGTCTTATGCGTATCAATCAAATGCTGCACCACACCCGGATCCGCCAGCGTCGAGATATCCCCCAACCCATCGTATTCCGCCGTGGCAATCTTGCGCAGAATGCGGCGCATGATCTTGCCCGAACGCGTCTTCGGCAGCCCCGGTGCCCACTGGATCACGTCCGGCGAAGCGATCGGCCCGATCTCTTTGCGCACCCAGTTCTTCAGCTCCAGACGCAGCTGCTCGGTCGGCTCCTCGCCATTCTTCAACGTGACATAGACATAAATGCCCTGCCCCTTGATGTCATGCGGAACCCCAACCACCGCCGCCTCAGCGACTTTCGGATGCGCAACCATCGCGCTCTCGATCTCCGCCGTGCCCATGCGGTGGCCGGACACGTTGAGCACGTCATCGACGCGCCCGGTGATCCAGTAATAACCATCAGCATCACGGCGCGCGCCGTCACCGGTGAAGTACATGCCACGGAAAGTCTTGAAGTAGGTATCAACGAAACGATCGTGATCGCCATACAGCGTGCGCGCCTGACCTGGCCACGAATCGAGAATCACCAGATTGCCTTCAGCCTCGCCCTCGATAATGTTACCGAGGTTGTCGACCAGCGCCGGCACCACACCGAAGAACGGACGCGCCGCTGAACCCGGTTTCAGCGCGTGCGCACCCGGCAGCGGGCTCATCATGTTGCCGCCGGTTTCGGTCTGCCACCAGGTATCAACGATCGGGCAACGCGACTTGCCGACATTCTTGTAGTACCAATCCCACGCTTCCGGGTTGATCGGCTCGCCAACCGAACCGAGCAGACGCAGACTGCTGCCATCCGCGCCTTCAACAGCGGCTTGACCCGAGGCCATCATCGCGCGGATGGCGGTTGGAGCGGTGTAGAGGATGTTGACCTTGTGCTTGTCGATGATCTTCGCCACCCGGGTGATGTCCGGATAGTTCGGCACGCCTTCGAACAGCAGCGTGGTCGCGCCATTCGCCAGCGGGCCGTAGACGATGTAGCTGTGGCCGGTGACCCAGCCGACGTCGGCGGTGCACCAGTAAACTTCGCCCGGACGGTAGTCGAACACGCGCTCGTGGGTCATCGCCGCGTACAGCAGATAACCGCCGGTGGTGTGTTGCACGCCCTTCGGCTTGCCGGTCGAGCCGGAGGTATAAAGGATGAACAGCGCTTCTTCAGCGCCCATTTCTTTCGGCGCGCAAACGGTGCCCGCCACTTTCATCAGGTCTTCGTACCAGATGTCGCGATGCTGGTTCCACTTGATGTCACCACCGGTGCGCTTGCAGACGATGACTTTCTGAATGCTGCTGGTTTCCGGGTTGGTCAGCGCGTCGTCGACGTTGGCCTTGAGGGAGATTTTCTTGCCGGCACGGATGCCTTCGTCAGCGGTGATCACCACTTTCGATTTGCAGTCGATGATGCGACCGGCCAGGGCTTCCGGCGAGAAACCACCGAACACCACCGAGTGAATCGCGCCGATCCGGGTGCAGGCCAGCATGGCGACCACGGCTTCGGGAATCATCGGCATATAAATGGTCACCACGTCGCCGCGGTGCACGTCCTGACCACGCAGGGCGTTGGCGAGTTTGCACACTTGTTCGTGCAGTTCGCGGTAGGTGATGTTGCGGCTCTCGGAAGGATCGTCGCCTTCCCAGATGATCGCCACTTGATCGCCACGCTCGGCCAGATGACGGTCGAGGCAGTTGTAGGAAACGTTCAGGGTGCCGTCGGCAAACCATTTGATGTCGACGTGGTGATCGTCGAAAGAAGTCTGTTTCACCGTGGTGAAAGGCTTGATCCAGTCGAGGCGCTTGGCTTGCTCACGCCAGAAGCCGTCAGGGTTGACGACCGACTGCTGGTACATGGCTTTGTAGGTCGCCTCGTCAGTCAGCGTGTTAGCCAAAACCTCGGGACGAACGGGATACAGAGAAGCCGCACTCATCTTTCTTACCTCGGTGTAATAGTTGTTTTTGTATGACCCTGTTGTAACGGGGCCGGGCCCATAGAACCATTCGACGATGGTAGTAACAACCCCTCGCCCACCCACGATGGCCCGTGCAGGAGCTGCCGAAGGCTGCGATCTTTTGACCTTGCCTCTAGAAATCAAAGTCAAAAGATCGCAGCCTTCGGCAGCTCCTACACGGGGGATTGAGGTGTTTTTGGGGGGATTGTTACCAAATATGTGAAAAGTGTTTATCAAAACCCGGTCTGTTTACCCCCACCCCACCTCCCTAGAATTCACCTCGCCGACAAGGCAAACGCGATTAACAACGTTACAGCCCCCACGAAGGCCGTTAATCCAGCTCTTAAGTAACAACCGCAAACGATGAAGTTCCACACGCAACCCTAAAAAGGTTGCGTGACCCCACTCGACCTCAAAAAGGTAAATTTGAAATGAAAGCTTTATTGGTTCTGGCCCTCAGCAGTCTGTGCGCAACCGCCATGGCAAACGAGGTCCCGACTGATGTCGCCCAGCAAAAACCGGCCATCGAGGAATACACTTACTCGACCCACCTGGACATCGCCAACGTTGTATCGATGAGCGAAGTTCCGAATGTCTGCGAAGTTGTGCCAATGAAAATGGAATACGACGACTCCACCGGCCAGCGCCACATCCTGCGTTACAGCGTGATGGGCAACGGCTGCACCAATTGATGATTGCAGACTGCACCGAATTGGATCTCTCAGCGCTTCATTGAGGGTCGATTCCAGCCCGGCTTCGGTCGGGCTCAGTTGTGTCTGGAGTCGGTCAAAAGGGTTGCAAAACACAAGATATAGTGAAAAACGCGGTTTTTTGCTCATTTCTTGAGCAACCAAAGCCCAACGAAAAAATTAATCAAAAAAAATTCTCAGGGGCCAATCCCAGCGAAAGCCCTGTAAACCCTCGCTCCGACTGAAATCCCCTTCCTGATCGACCGCCCTGCGCGCTTTCGCCCTCCCCCACGACCTCATTTTTTTCCCTATAATGCCGCCCTAATCGGGTTAGCAATATTCCCTTACAGGGATCAAAAGCCATTCTGAAGCCCCGCAGCAGTGTTCAACGCTGATTGCGCCCGTCAGAGGCTCTCGGAAACCCGGAAAAAATTCTGTTTTATTGCCTGCGTATAGCTGCAAAAAACGATTCCTTAAGATCCAACGCGGTCTGTACGACCGTGTGAAAAACCAACCAATCAGGTTTCACACGGGCGACAGGCCCTCACGCAGGAGACGACACGTCATGCTGAGCTGGGACGAATTCGACAAAGAAGACAGTGAAATAGCAGCAGTGAAAGGCGCCAACGCCGGCCACGCTACCGAAGCCAACATGGATCGCCTCGATAACGCTGGCGGTGCCGCCGCGATCGAAGCCCGCGCCGTGACCGCCGACGACTCGGCCGCCGTGGCCCGCGCCAAGGCTGCACTGAACTCCCTCGACGTCGCCGAAGGCCTCGCCGAACTCGAAGGCGCCTCCGCCCGTGTCGCCGTTGACGAAAAGCGCATGATCAACTGCCGCGCCGACCTCAACCAACTCGTGCCATTCAAGTACGACTGGGCCTGGCAGAAGTATCTGGACGGTTGCGCAAACCACTGGATGCCGCAAGAAGTCAACATGACCGCCGACATCGCCCTCTGGAAAGACCCGGAAGGCCTGACCGACGACGAGCGCCGCATCGTCATGCGCAACCTCGGCTTCTTCTCCACCGCCGACTCCCTGGTTGCCAACAACCTGGTACTGGCCGTGTACCGCCTGATCACCAACCCGGAATGCCGCCAGTACATCCTGCGCCAGGCCTTCGAAGAGGCGATCCACACCCACGCCTACCAGTACTGCATCGAATCGCTGGCCATGGATGAAGGCGAAATCTTCAACATGTACCACGAGATCCCATCGGTCGCGAAAAAAGCCGCCTGGGGCCTGAAGTACACCCGTTCGATCTCCGATCCGAAGTTCGAAACCGGCACCCCGGACACCGACAAAGAACTGCTGCGCAACCTGATCGCCTACTACTGCGTTCTGGAAGGCATCTTCTTCTACTGCGGCTTCACCCAAATTCTCTCCATGGGCCGCCGCAACAAAATGACCGGCGTCGCCGAGCAGTTCCAATACATCCTGCGCGACGAATCCATGCACCTGAACTTCGGCATCGACGTGATCAACCAGATCAAAATCGAAAACCCGCATTTGTGGGATGCTGAAATGAAGGAAGAAGCGACCCAGATGATTCTGCAAGGGACTCAGCTGGAGATTGAATACGCACGGGATACCATGCCTCGCGGGGTGTTGGGTATGAACGCGGCGATGATGGAGGACTACCTGAAGTTCATCGCTAACCGTCGTTTGTCGCAGATCGGCCTTAAAGAGGAATATCCAGGGACGACTAACCCGTTCCCTTGGATGAGCGAGATTATGGACTTGAAGAAAGAGAAGAATTTCTTTGAGACTCGGGTAATTGAGTATCAGACTGGTGGTGCGTTGAGCTGGGACTAATAGTCTCGCTTGGCACGATTTGACGATTGCGGTTTGAGTCGGCGAGTCGAGAAAGCAAAAAGCCCCGATCTGATCGGGGCTTTTTATTGGTAAATAGGTGCTCACTACCTCATACGTAGACGTCAAAAATCCTACCCCACTTGAAACCGCTACCAATCCGTCCCCCACCTAAAACCATACCAACCGTAACGTTAATTTGACGATTATGGGCATTGCTTAATAAAGGCAAATGACTGGACGCTTTTCCGCGTACATCCGGTATTGTTTTGATCCTCTGCCCGAGGTTCATTTCTTGCCCACCACCTAGTGAACCGTTACCATTTATCGAACATAGTGCGTGCCTCTTTGGAGATACGACTTCTTTAAGCGCTGCATGCGCTTTTATTATTTTTTGTCTTAGGCGCATCGAATAAATCAATGAAATATAAGGAATCTATTCCGGTCATCGACCTCTTTGCTGGCCCGGGCGGACTCGGTGAGGGATTCTCTTCAATCGGTGGCCATGAAAAAGGAGTCCGTAAGTTCCAGCTTCGTGTGTCGATCGAGAAAGATCCTGTCGCTCACGCAACTCTGTCGCTCCGCGCATTGTTCCGCTCTTTTCCGAAAGGCGAAGTGCCCGAGGCTTACTACGACTATGTTCGCGGTGATATCACTCGTGAAGAGTTTTTCAAACATAAAGACGTACCAGCGGAAGCAGTGGAGGCTTCGCAAGAAGCCAAGCTCGCGGAGCTTGGTAAAATATCACCCGATGAAGTGGACAATTGGATTAGAAAAGCACTGGCAGGTGCAGATGAATGGGTTCTGATTGGTGGACCTCCGTGCCAAGCATACTCCTTAGCTGGGCGTTCCCGTCGAACACGCGAAAGCCAAGAAGAGTTTGAAAGCGATGAGAAGCACTTTCTCTACAAAGAATATCTGCGGATTATTCGCGAGTTCAAACCAACGATCTTCGTCATGGAGAATGTGAAGGGCATATTGTCCTCGAAGCACAGCGGCTCGAATATTTTCGAGCAAATTCTCCAGGATTTGTCGACTCCTGGTGACGGTCTTTCGTACAACATCCGCTCCTTAGTTGTCCCTAAAAATGCAGATAGACCCGATCCACACGACTTTATTATTCAAGCAGAACGTTACGGTCTTCCGCAGGCTCGGCACAGGGTTATCTTACTTGGAGTCCGCTCTGACGTTGCCTCGAATTGCCGAGCTCTACTGGAAAATCAGAAAGGGCTTGTCATGGAGCCTAGCAAAACAACTTTTACAGTTGGGCAGGCTTTATCAGGACTCCCTCCAATTCGGAGCAAAATTTCCAGAGGAGGAGACTCCCTCGAAGCTTGGCTTTCCACCTTGGAGGAAGCTAGCTCTTTGGTTCTTCCTTCCTATGAAGTTGGCCAGGGAAAATTAATAGATGCGATGAAAAATGCCGCTAAAGACGCAAACAAGCTGACTTCTAGCGGCAATAGATTTATACCTTGGAAAACATTTCCAGAAATGAATACAAAGCAGCGCGAATGGTTCCTCGACTCACGATTGAAGGGAGTATTGCAGCACGAGGCTAGAGGCCATATGCGCTCCGACCTCCATAGATATATATTTGCAGCAAGCTACGCAACTTTGAATGGCACCTCACCCAAAATTCATCAATTTCCTGCGCGGCTCCTCCCAGCGCATGAAAATGTTACATCCGACTCGGTTCCCTTTAACGACCGCTTCAGAGTTCAAATAGCATCTGGCCCTTCAACTACAGTGGTCGCCCACATAGCTAAAGATGGTCATTACTACATTCATCCGGATCCAAGCCAGTGCAGAAGTCTGACTGTTCGAGAGGCTGCTCGATTGCAGACTTTTCCTGACAATTATTTCTTCGAAGGGACCAGAACACAGCAGTACACTCAAATCGGAAACGCAGTACCTCCGCTTCTTGCCAGAAAAATCGCGGCAGTTGTTGCTGCGATCATCGACTCGTATCGATCAGGAAAAAACAGCTAAACATCAACTATTACCTGATCGAGTCGGATAGGCTGTCGACCAAAGGCAACAAGTAGTTTCGGAGGCAGGAACTCACAATGGAGTTTAATTTCTGACCTGCCTCCGACAACAGAGGTATAAATCGACTTCCCCTTCTCCAATGGCTTGAAGACCTTATGGATTAAAACAATTATTACAACGTTTCAGGAATAACTTCCAACGGTAAAGAGAACGGTCGAGAGAACATAGCCTCCCGACACTCTGGACGCTTTGCCCATTCAGAGATCATCCTGCCGTTCGCTGTCTCATAAAGGCGGTCATTGACCTCCCGCGCCCATATTTCAATTTGCTTAACAAGCTGAGGGGAAACCCCCTGCTTACTCCAAACTCGCTCGTGGCTGAAAGACTTCCCGTAAGTTTTGGAAATCAATGCAACAGTATATGCTGCAACGTTTGCTAAAAAAGCAGGTACCAATGGTCGCGCAGCTTTATGAACAGCCTTAAATAACAAAGCTTTCGAGACGATAGCCTTAAAATAGGAGACATCCGGATTAAAGGAGGTGCTTTTAGCCTCAGCGTCAGTCATACCAAACATAAACCGATCAAAGCACTTCTGTGCGCCAAGACTAACAATGTCAGCGTATCCATCCCATGCAGTTGAATACTTAGCCAACTCAGTTTTTGTAATTTTCCTTGAGGTTGGTACGGAATCCCTCAGAGCTCGAAGCTTAGCTGGAGTGGTACCTTCTCGGGAGAGCAGAGTGTTGTAACTGCCCGCAGCCCTCTCGTAAAACCACCTTCCCATTCCATCAGGGCAATAAACAGATAGAGACAACCGTTCGATATCAACATGGAACGGCTTATTAGCTGATAGATCCGATTGCCGAACAGCATTCTGACTGTTTGCATACCGCGAAATATCGGAGACAAGCGCCTCTTCTTTTGCTGGATCTTGCTCTTTCATTACGATGATTTTAGCTGGGACGCGAACCTTGCTCAGATCTGTATCCGCATATTTCTTTTTGGCAAAGAAAATTGAAGCAGTGGTTTGACCTCCATTTACGATTTGCATACCACGTAACCATGCAATACCGGGCGATCCATCCCCAGCGCGATCCAACCGCATCTCGTCCGCGACTAATACAATCCCATTGTTATAAGCCATGAATCTTTCAGGTGCACTCCGCAAAGTGTTCTGCAATCCTGCGTTCACGCCTTTCGCCTTCACACTTAAGAAGGAGCGTACGTTAGCTTCGAGTAACCGAGGGCCAAATTTCTCATAAATAAACCGGAGTGCTTCCCCTGGGATCGCAGTAAGAGCGTAGTCATAATCGCCAGTCTCTCCTGGCACAAATACGCACGGAAGCGGGGACCCGGAAACTTCTTTGAAATCGATTACAAGTTCATCACGCGGCTTACCTTCCGAACGATGTCGATAAAGCCTTTCCATATCCATGACTTCAAGCTTCACATGCTTCCCACCAACGTCTCTGGGCTTGAAACTCTTCGATTTTGCAATACCGTCTGCAAGTACGTAGACACGAACCTGCTCCAGCTCGTCATAAATTTCGCGGATCGTCAATGCAAGTGAATGGACATCACTTGAGGGATCGAGTTTTTCGGCGATGCGCCCGGCTGCGCAAAGTTCTAAGAAGCGAACACATTGGGCCGCTGCTGTTTTGATGTCTTGATCGGATATCGGGCTCAGGCTTTCGAAGCCCTCGTAAAGACTTACGAAAAGGTCAAGCTGGTCAGCGTCCTCTGACATCGCATATCCGCTTAAGCGTAAATTTGCGTTCCCTACCTTCCCTTGAAAATGGCAAACAACTGGATCGAAAGTCATTCCAGCGTCAACAAGGTGCTGCATCACCACCTCGGAAAAAACGAGCTCACCAAAGGTGGCGCCGTCTAACATCTGGATCGCTATCTCGCTCCGAGTCTCTGCGAAAAAATCATCTAGCGTCATCCCTTCACTCCTAGTTGTTTCAGTGCTACATCGAGGCTCAATAAGAAATCTCCGGCGTAGTCTAGATTGATCTCATAGAGGGCCCGACTGACTCCAACGGGAACAGTCCCGGGTGTCAATCTCGGGAAGCCTTTAGATATAGAAAAAACCCGCCTTTCTTTCGATTCGAATTTTCTGGTGTAGTGACTTGAGTGTCCTTCGAAATAACCAGCAACCATAAGCCTTTCTCTTAGAAAGTTAACAGTTCCAAATTCTCCACCTAACCGTAGCTCGGTTTTCACGACTAACTCGGGAAGAGTTTGCCCGCCCTCCTCACGCGAGAAACGCTCCGCGGAGAGAAAGAGAGGCGACGCTACGGAGTCGTCCAATTGCTCAAGAGAAGTTATTCTCACAGGGAAGCCAGACGTGGACATCGTCGCCTTGACTTCAAAAGCACCATCTCCCAATAGAAAATCTTGTGGAGCGTCATCTGGCCCCACCCAACCTTTAAGGACCTCTTCAACCGAAACTCCCATTTCTAGGAGAGCAATCATGAAGTTGAGTTCGCCTATCAGGCCGAGTTCTGCCTCAATACTCAGAGGATTCGCACCGCGCGACATGAACTGCTTCCAAGCAAATACTCGACCGATTAAAACTCGCAACAGTTTAGTTTCGTCAACGCCAGTAGCTGCAGTCTCGTCTAATGCACCGACGACATCACAAACCATCGCAGTGAAGAGTTCAATACTTCCAGCTTCTTGTCGAGTGAGTGCGAGCCTAAATCCTGGAGAATTTAATTGTTCGGCTCGCTCTACCAAAAAGCCCTGCCCTTCAGGCAATTTTTCTGTGCGAGGCAGCTTGGCCGTCGGAAAGCAGAACAATATCGCCTCGACGTTGGACGGTGATCGTCGTCCTGCTTGTACTTCGACAGGGCCTGCAGGAGCGAGGGAAATAACCTGCCAGCCAGGTATGATGTCGTTTCCGGACAACGACGACCATGCAAGCAGAAACTCTTTATTCGGACGGACCATATTCTTGCATCCAGTAGAGGAGGTTAACTTCGTATTCCACGCTAATTGGGTTGTCACTGCTAGGGAACGCGATGGCAAAAGCCATGATAGGCTTGCTCCACCCGGGGACGATCAACCGTTCAGGCGTCTTTTCCTTGTAAAAATGCGGTGTTAGCGGATAAAGCAAAAGCAATCCACGGTCCACATCTCCACCAAGTCTTCCGCGAGTTTCGCGAATGCCTTTGCCACTCGGGAAGTTCGGCAACGAGGTTCGTCCGCGTGAAGGTTCAGGCTTCCAAGCCGCACGAGTAAGAGCTAGTGCCTCTCGCCAAGCATCATCGCTTAGGTCAATACCCTCATCTTTTGGGTCGGTGAGCACACCTATGGCAAAACTCTTTTGATCAACCCTTTCAGGATCGACAGAGTCCTCAGTCTTACGGATCGAATAACTGCTCGAAGGTTCGCCACCGGGGAATTCGTGCTGATCACCGACGCCGTTACCACCGCCGAGCAAAGCAACGCTCCACTTCGTCAATTGCCCGGTACCGACCATCTTGGTTATGAATTCCGATAGCAAAACAGACTTGGCACTGGTGGCATTCGGATGCGTCACATAAGCACCAAGGAACGTTAGAACATCAGATACGTTTATGTCCTTCCAAAGACGCGCATTTGGCCATGAGTCTGGCTCACCATCGCGATCGTGCTTTGGCGAGTTCTCCCATGAATTGCCAAGTGACCTGATTAAAGTGTCGGTAGCGTCAAGATTCTGTTGCTGAATCTTGGCGTCACGATGAAATAGGATGGTCTGTGGTCGAGTCCCGCTATAAGTCAACGATAGCGTTTGCGCGTTTCTCATTTTCAACGGAGAGGTGACAGTAAGTACCTCATGCGACATTACCTTAAGCCCGTATTGCTCCGGCGTCAGCTTCGCTTCAGCCATAAAATCGAATTCTTCCCGTAGTTCCTCCGAAGCATCAGCAATATGCCCAAACCACTTCACCAGATCAGCAGAGGTGTATAGGCGACATAGATCAAGATAGCCTGGACGATAGCCAAACCAACGTCCCATTTGCATGAGAGTGTCGTACATCTTTGTCGTACGCACGAAGTAGCTCACACACAGCCCCTCCAGCGTCAGACCACGGGCAAGCTTGTCACCACCAACAGCAATTACCTTCAGCACCGCGCCGGGTGTCGCATAATCCAGCGCGTCCTTAGCCGTGCCGTTGATGGAACGAACTTCTATGTCATTCAGCACATCAGGCAGGACTGCAAGGATGTCATCCCAGCTAGGCATCTCTGGGGGGCAATCCTCAACAGGAGAAAGTTTTACCACTTCATCACGTATCGGAAGAAAATCGTGCTCCCAGAGATTGCGCAGCTGCTCAATTTGCTCTTGAGCATCAATACGGCGAGTGATTTTTTGGCGCATGCGACGCACGGCCGCCTCAATTTGTTCGCGTACATGATTTTGCACGTCCACGAAGCGGGTAACGTGCACTAGCATCGAATTGTGCTGACCATCTTGGCCGCGTAGCTCTCGCACGGCACAAGCCAGCACAAAAGCGCATATTGCCTCGTTCAAGGACGGCGGAATGATTTCCTGCCCTTTGTAGGTAGGAACATGTGTCTTTTTGTGCTTGGGTGGCATCCATCCCGAATCCGACTCAGCATCATAGTGATCTGCGATATTTCGTGAGAGGGGAAGCGCGCCTTTGCGTCCTTCCTTAGTCATTTTGCCGAACATGCGGGCAGGACCAACGTAGTTGGAAGGAGCGGCCAAGTTAATTATGAAAGACCTAGGGAAAAGGTCCGGGCCTTCCTTAGCCGTAGCACCTTTGTGATGAATGAAAATGTTTGCAAAGGGCGTAGCCGTGTAACCGACATAGGCTTTACGTGAGAATGCGTGTAGCAATTGGCGTATGAGGCTATTAATAGTTTTAGGATGGTGCTCCTCATCCGGCGTGCCGTCGTCGTTGAACATCTGCTCACCTGTATCAACCGAGGCGTTATCTGCTTCGTCGTCGATCATCAATAGAGGCAGCTTTGTGACGAGCTTTCGTCCATTACTTGCATCGTTGCTATCGGCTACTCGTTTTTGTATCCAATTCAACAGGGCAGTTAAGACAGATTTCTGTTTCTTAACCACAAAAAGCCACGGCCGCTCTTCAGGAGAAATACCATGGAAATGTTTAGCGATAGCGTTGTTGAAGTCGCCGTTCTCTGCTCGCGTGGTCGCAGAGTTGGTCTTTAGGTCTTCGCCGAATTCCGCAACGCCAATGGGCATGCCCGGATCACGGTCAATGGTCGTCTCGTAGCCTAGGAAACTTTCCTCTAGCCGCATTTGGGTTTGCGAGCGCAGGTTGTTGTGCATACCCGCTAGCACTATGATTATTTTATAGCCAGCATCGGCGGCCTTACAAATAAGCCCTGAGTAATTGCTGGTTTTCCCGGATTGCACGTGTCCGACCACAAGCCCTCTGCGATCCCAGTCATCTACACGCTGCGGATCTTCCAACAGGCCCAGGATGTCATCAGTAGCCTCATCAATTCCTTCGACCACTATGTCGGAAAGTTTAGACTCCAAATAGTCTTCATAACGCCGCCAGTATTGCCAATCTCGTTTACGCGTGGCTGTGAGCCAGTCAAAGTGCCCCGCGTTGTCTTTAAGCGTGGTCGATTTGCCGATCCAGTGGCTGAAACGCTGGATGAGCGTGGCTACAACCTTTTCTTGATCCACTATAAAAGATGAATCACCGGAGAACATTTCCGCCGCGAGCCGAACCTTTTCGGCAATAAAGGTTGGGGTAACTTTTGACTTATCCTTCTCGGTTTTTACCAGCCTTTGCGCTGTAGCGATCACATTTTCCAGTAGCTCTAGTTGCGCAGCTATCTCTTCCGGTGAGGTCATTCGTTTTCACCTAATTTGGCAATCAGTGTTGGGTACTTTTGAAATGGCTCAGTACGAAGCATCGATTTACGAGCATCTTCTATGCTTAACCCCTTACGTTCGATCAAGTCATTAAAAAGTACGCCTGCAACCTCGATCACTGCCGCGTTGGGCTCCCCCTCAAACCCGGTGCGCGGCGTTTCCTTATTCTCGGCTGTATCGAGCCATATCCGTTGCACAGGCACAGTTTCCTCGACAACCCGTAGCATGGCTTTCACAAGGTTTGCATTACCACCCACAGCCTCAATTACTGCGGCCACGGCCGGATGCCGCTGATCAATGCGGTAACGAACACCATCCTTCAGCCTATCGACACGCCATGCTTGTTGCTCAATCTTAACTCCCCCAAGCCCAGGCATTGGCGTGCCGCGAAAAGCAAATACCCTTCTGGCTCTTTCTCTCGTATCTTCAGCCAATTTCGTAAGCCACGGACGCACTGTTACAGGAGGCCGGGCGGTGGATTTCTTAACGTCAATCTTCCAATCGGAATCGGCTGTATTAGGTATGTCCAACCTAATCCTAGCAAGCCGATGAGGCTCCTCTCGGTTCCATGCACGGCCTTGCCCAATTCCTAGCCATCCGCCGGCAAGAAGCAGGCGATGATTGCGATATACATAAAATCCTTGTTGAGAGGTCCATCCCTCTGCCCCACCCGACCGACTGAATTCCTCTTCAGACAGTCTATCTTTATGTGGTAACACGTGGCACTGAGCTTCCACGATGCCTGAAGGCGTGTGAATTCTGGCCACTGGCGAATGCCATGGCTTCGCAGGATGCCCCGTCATAAAGGGATCCCATGGATTAACTATTTTGCTGTTGAGGTATAGCCGGAAAACTGGGTTCGCCCCTTCTAGCAATCGATGAAAAACCATTGCCAAACGTAGCTCAACATCGTCTATCAAGTCGGCAAAATGATCAGAGGTATAACCAGGCGTAACGATTCGGTCCAGGTTTTCCCAGAGAACTATTGTTCCGGAGGGCGAGGAATAAGCAGGCTCAACGAAAGCTTCGGAACCATGAGCTGCCCCCTCAAACATTCTCCATCCAACGTCCGTCGATGCTGCTATGGCATCGAGATCCCATCGCAGACAGGAAAGAGGCCCATTCATTTGTCGAGATGCAACAGTGAGACGGCGGCACTGAGAAAAGGACGCGGTTTTCAAGCCCATCCCAAAACGACCGAGATCATTCGACGCACGATCATCAAGTGGGCTTTTTGCACCAAGAGTCATTGCAACCTCTAACTCAGCGTCGTCCATGCCTCGCCCGTTGTCCAAAATCGAAATCCGGCTTTTGTCACCATCCCAAGTGAACGTTACATGTATTTCAGACGCTCCGGCGGAAACACCGTTGTCGATGACATCAGCTAATGCTGAGGAGGTCGAGTATCCAAGGCCACGTAGGGCTTCCAACATCGCGCTGGCTCGCGGAGGGGCATACCTGGTGCGTTCGTTCATTTGAAATAAGTAGTTCCAGAAAGAAGTGTGAAGCCCACATCAGCCATACTGCGGGCTATCCTACGAACCTGATCATCTAGCTGTGTTGGCAGCGATGCATGAGTTCGCCTGTCACCGGAAGCTTGCTCTTCAACACAAAGGCCAAGAGCCCTAGTCTAGAAGATCGAATAAAAATCGCTCGTGAAAGAATACTTGTCTTGTCGGAGCACCGGATAAAGCAGCCTCATCTAGACTTCGCCCTCACTCACAGCTAACGATTTACTTGCCTTAATTTTACCGCTGTGCTCAGCAGGTTGAGTTGAGCCGGATTCTGGCGGCCCTCCTGAGGAAAGGGACTGTTTAATCTCGAAGTAGTCGCCTACATACAAGATCAACTTTTCCATTCTTATCGGATGGCATAGTTTATTAAGCGCTTTTGACTCAATCTGTCGAATACGTTCACGAGTGACATCAAATAGGCAGCCGATCTCTTCCAAGGTCATGGCGTCATCTTGGCCTAAGCCAAAACGGAGAGTGATAACTTTGGCCGAACGCTCGTCGAGTTCTCCAATCATGCCTAGTAGAATTTCCCTTAAGGAAGCATTTTCTGCTGCAATCGCCGGGTCTGATGGTTCTTCCTCTACCAAGAGATCAACCAACGATCTTGAGCTTTCTTCAATAGGTTCGTCTAAACTGCTGACTTTCTCAAATACCGTCAAAAGGATTTTTAGTTTGTCGAGAGCTATACCTGTTCGATCAGACGTACTCCGCTCACTTTCAGCCCCACCCATCTGAAACTCAAATTTATCCCGCTCTCGTAAAACACCTCTCGCCAAATCTTGCATATGAACAGGAACACGGACCGCCCGCTCTTGATTGGCAATTGCACGCGTAATTTGCTGGCGAATCCACCAAGTAGCATAGGTAGAAAACCTGAATCCTTTACGCCAGTCGTAGCGCTCAACGGCCCTCATCAGACCTATGTTGCCTTCTTGCACAAGATCATCAAAAGGCAGCTCGGACCATCGATACTTATTGGCTATAGAAAGTACCAAACGAAGATTGGAAAGAATCATCATCTTCCGCGCAGCTTCTTGGCGTTGAATTGCAGAAACGAATCCTGCACCTGCCAAATCACAATTTGCAATTCTCGAAAGTTCGATAAGAAAAATTCGGGAAAGGTTGGCGGCAATAAGTGCATCACGGATTTTCGATGAGTCGTTGCCGGCAGAGCGAGCAGCTGAAACTGCAGCGACAAAGGAAGATGCGATAGGATCAAGTCCGAACTCTTCGTCCGCCTGATAAACTTCCTCACCCGCAGATATCTCACTATTGCGCTCCAGCCCCTCATAGTCTCCTAGAAGATCATCTCGGGACATGAACTGCTCGTGACTTGCCTCCCCGAGCGCAACCTTGTCAGCAGCATCAAAAACGACATGAAGCCCCGATTGCCAGCACGAAAGCTCATCCAGGGCTTGCGCTTTTGCTTCCGCCATCTCGCGGCTTAAAGAAATTTCTTCTGCTGCCCCGAGTAACTCTTTTTTCAACCCCTTTACATAAAATCTTAGCGGCTCATTGCGGCCTGACGAGAGGTCTGCTGCAAATTCCATGGCCTCTGATAGTGTGACGTCTTCGTCCATTGTAGGATCGAGAAGATCGGATTGTTCGTCGTCTCTCTCCCATTCATCAATTACGACGCCAAGATCGCCTAATACAATAGTCAGGAGACGCCGAAAACTCTCATTACTGGAGAATTCAGGCTTAAGACATAAATCGATAAGAGCTGTCTCAGATACGGTGCCTTCGCGCAAACCTCGGAAGAGCAAACCGCGGATTTCATCGCCATCACTAATCTCTAAAGGATGTGCCCTTTCTGGCAGAAACAGATCGACATCATCCCACCCCATATCAGTGTCGATGGCCTTGTGATGCCTCATCGCTCTTTGCAATTCAACGATTGCTTTAGCTACGTTTGCGTCTCCCTTGGGGGCAACCGCTTCCGACTCGACCATCCACTCATCTTCGAACCCTAAATCGAGAGGTTCATCGTCAAGATCAATCAGACTTGAGTACGCCGCCACTTCATTCACGACGATGCAACTCTGCTCCTCACTTTTGGGCCCAAGATCTGGAGGTTGTACAGACAGAACTACCTCCTCAATCTGACATCTGGACGCGGGCGTTTCACTGTCCGAGGATTGACGCGGAGACTCGTTCGATTGGCGTAGATGAAATAGCTCTCCCGGCTTACCACCGAAATGAGGTAGAAGCTCTTCGTTTACGTCGTAATGATTCGCTCGTACGGGGTACTCAAGTGCATCTCTTAACTGAGAGATACATTGGGAACACTCGGCCTTCTGTGCATATTCAAGGGCAGACTTGCCGTTGGGGTCGAGCAACTGTGGGTTTGCTCCGGCCGCCAACAGCAGCCGCACAACGCCCGCTTTCTTGCGAGCGGAGGCCAGCATTAGAGGAGTTGCGCCACTCCCATCGCTAGCATCGAGGTTGTCACCCCGTCTGATGTGGAGTTTAACTGCAACCTCAACACCGGCAATGACTGCCATGCGAAGCAAAGGGTTCAGCTTAGCCATAGCGCTACCCACACACCCATGCATTCACCTCAACCGTTGCTTTCGCGATGATGAGCTTGCTACAAGTATTTTTTGCTTTCAGAGCCGACTCCTTGTCTTTGATCCGCTTGCCAATTTCGCACGCCCTATAGCTTGGTATTGAAGGATCTTACCGATAGCCATCCAACAGACGTGACTCAAAGAAATCATTTGGTTCTTGGCATACCAAAATGGATTAACGGTGGCGCAATGCCATTCACAATATCTACTTGTCAGAAGCGCGTAAAGGAAGAGCACTACAACTGAGGCTAAAGGGTAAAACTTCCCGAGTAAGACAGACTACGTCGTTCATGGAGTGTCCTTGCCAAAATCGGCGCCCGCTTTCGAAAACTAAATTCAGATAGGATCTCGAAAACCACTAGGCTTACCAAGAGGACGCCTTGGACTGCCCCCTCCCAAAACGCATCCGCCTTAAAGTCGATTCGCAGAGACGACGAAAAAATCTTATGAGTGCAGATATAGTCTCACCGGCCCATCGTTCCAAGATCATGTCAATGATCAGGGGAAAAAATACACAGCCTGAAATGGCCGTACGTTCGGTATGTCATGAAATGGGACTTCGTTATCGTCTGCATAGGAAGGATCTAACCGGAAAACCTGATTTGGTGTTCCCCAAACATCGTTTGTGCATATTTGTACATGGCTGTTTTTGGCATAGACATACTGATTGCAAATATGCTTATACACCCAAAAGTAGGCAGGATTTTTGGCTCCCCAAATTGGCGAAGAACGTTGAGCGAGATAAAAATGCGCAAGAATCCCTCAAAAATGATGGATGGAGAGTGGCAATCATTTGGGAATGCCAAACGAAAAATCGTGAGCTTTTACGCACTGAAATACAAAAAATCTTCAGATTAAACATTTAAAATTCGCGTTACCTCTTCGAAACACTTTGATCGATATCGGTCGGTTGACCGTTTAGCGCTGAGCCCGTAGGCTTTCGATTCGGCGCCTAAGAAACGCCTTAAACCAGAGCGGTTCTCCGCACCCGACAGTCATGCGGCTTTTTTTCGTCTGCGGTTTCTCTACGTCTGCGAAAAATCCCGTTATGTCGGGAGTGGGCGAATACAAGACCCGAAAGGGGAATATGTCCGGCCCGTCTCTGGTGGGTTTCTTAGCTCCCGACACCCTAACGAATGCCCTAAGAAAGCAGCCAGAGGTAAATGGAAATGCCTGGATATCAAACCTTCATGATGAAGGTGAATCGCTGTACCCGTACAACGCCCTCGTCGCTTCCGACCCCGGAGGCTCGCCATGTCTGAGCCACTTTTACCGACTCGATTTACTCGCAACAAAACGCACCTGCATGCCGTTCTGGTTGAGAACCAGGTGTGGTTCTGCGTCCATGATCTAGGGCGGTTGATGGGTAAACATCTTGATGAGCGCCAGCTACGCAAACTCGATGCAGATCAGCGTCAGTTGATGTGCGTGGAGCTTTTTGGCGAAACAGAAGATCAGTGGATGGTGAGTGAGTCCGGAGTGTACGCCTTGCTGATTTATCACTACTGTCCTGAGTACCGACAGCTCCGTGAGTGGGTGACGCTTCAGGTTGTGCCAATGCTGCGTGATGCTCGTCCGACACGTTCTGTCGAGCGGCCGACGCTGAGTGTTTTGAGTTGGCCGCAGATGTCGCTGAGTACATTGCACTGGCAGGATGAGCCGTGGATTCGGTTGCGGGATATGCCTTGTTTGTTGGCGAATGATCCGTTTGTTCGTCATGAATCCTGGTGGCGTAAGGCTTCACGATTGTTGCGTGGAGGCTGATGGTTTCAGAGTCCGCTGTTTGAGTTTTCAAGCAGCGGATTTTTTTGTGGCCAAAAGTCCTTGGGAGCAGCTTCGCTGCCCATCGGGGATAAATCCCCTCACCACAATTGAAACGTGTTGCTGCCGGGCGGGTGTCTGGATTCGGTAATGAGTTGATACCGCCAAGCGCCAGCAGCCTGGCTCCCACAAATCCCGCATCATCCCGAAAACAATCAGTGCAACCCGCCCCGCCTCCCGCTATTAATACCCCTCCCCCACTCAAGGATCCGAGCCCCACCATGAAATTCGATCTCGCCTACTGCCTCAGCCTCGACGACAAGTTGTCGATCTATGATGTTCGCGATCTCAATTTCGATGAGACGGTGGCGTTCGACTCTGCGAAGGAACATTTCCAGTGCCCCAACGATGCCTGTCGCTCGGCGTTCGAGGCGTCAAACGAACTGGGCACGTTCAACGCCAAGAACGTGAACTACGTGCGCACGCCGCACTTCAAGAATCTGCCCACTACGCAGCATGTGGCGGGTTGTCCGTATGTGAGTTTGAAGGCTTTGGCTTCTGGCGTTGAGACGGTGGATGGCGAGGTGGATGACGGGCGTGAGGAACATTTCCCATCAGAGTTGTTGCTGACCCGGCGTGAGTATGTGCGCAAGCCCGTCGCGCCAGCGGGGGCGGCGGATGTGTTGCGGGATGATCCGGTGCGGGCGGCGGCGGACGGTGGTAAAGAGTCGGCGAGTCGCGAATCGGCGCCGGACAAGACCAGTGTGTTTGCGCATCCGGTGGAGTGTTTTGTTTCCAACTTCGCGGACAAGGAGTTGCTTAAGCGGATGCCGTTGAAGGTCGGCGAGCATTCGGCGCCGTACAGTTCGTTTTTCAAGAAGATTGAGTATCTGACGGACAACAAGGGGCTGATTTACTGGGGGCGGATCAGGAAGATCGAGGACTTCCACAGTGCCAGTTTTCGTATCGATTTCGAGGACAAGGTCTGGTTCAAGAAGCCCGAGGACAGTAAGAAGAAGCCGTATCCGGTCAGCGTTTATCTGAACAAGAAGCTGATCGACACCTACCGCAAGCGCAAGGCGTTTCTGGAGGAGATCAAACATGCGGTGGACAGCGACAAGGCGTTGTTCTGTTTCTTCTATGGGGTGACGCCGGAGTTGAAGCAGGTGCCCGGCAAGAAGAACCCCGAAAAGCCCTTCGAGGTCTTCAATGCCAATATCGAGAACCTGGATCACTTCATTATTCGTGAGGCGCCGGGGCTGGAGTGACGGTTAGCCTTGGGGTAGTTGCCGGTTGACGGCGCCAGCAGGCTGACTATGTCGGGATACAGAAGTGCTGGAGCGACGCTCATACTGCTCAGCATTCCCCCCCTGCAACATACAAGCGTGATAACTGATGACTTCGCGCCCGAGTTGCTCAAGCATGGGCTGCACACTAGCGCCTATGACAAGCATTGATCTCTCGCCACGCCTCCAGACGTCGCTTCAAGGCATGTTCGATACCCGCCTCATCAACAGCGCAATATTCACGCAACCAGTGAGCGACCATTTCGACATTCGGCCAGTACATATCTTTCTGACCTTTGCTGCTTCTGGGCGTGTCATTCATCGCGGCATCGAAACCAATGGCTGCCCGTTCACCCGGTGGTAAACAGCCCGACTCAGATGCACTGCCTTGGAAATACCAGGCAATTTCATCAATGTGTTTTTGCGCACTGCGATGGCTACGCCGATAAAACCTGTAATCGTGACAGCCTTGATCCATGCGCTCCGGCATGACACCGGCATCGACCCAGTCCATAAAGCCGTGATTAATCGCATCGCGGATCAATCCTTCACGCCAACGATCAGCAAACCAGGCAACGAAACCTTCTGCGTCGGCTTTTTTCGCCTCGGCGAAGACCATGCAGTAACGGGTTTTCACATGGATAACCAACAATACGTGCTTACGTTGCACCGTGATCGCATGAACTAGCCATTGCTCTACGGAATTGCTGGCCTCGTCATCTTCAATGGCCTTCGACGGGGGGTTGTTGTCCACCGGCGTGATTTTTTTGCCTTTGTGAACCCGGCTGAAAAACTTGCTGGCGGCTTCGGTGCAATTGAAGATCAACATGCGTTTTCTCTTTTGAATACTGAGGCCATCTTAGATCAACCGGTATCCACTTCACTGATCTCGTGCCCTTCCCAGTGTCGCCTGAAGGAAAGCTACCCACACGGTGTCGGAGTTTTCTGCAACGTCCCAACACACGTCAAACACTCCCACAGCCGACAGAGCAGTTACCCGTAAGCTTGCCTACCTTCGATCGTTCTTGCGTCCGCAGACCGGGACGAGTTTCAGAGAGCAGCGACAACTCGGTCAGGCACCGTCCGTCTGGTTGGAGGCGGCGAATCAGGGAAAATCAAAAAATGCGTTTGATCCCGGCCGAAAACAACTGTACAAAAACACAGTATATTTTCAATCAGCACTCTTGAGCCCGGAGCACACCATGGCCACTTCTGCGATGAACCTCATTCTCGAACATATTGCGCTTTTCCAGTTTACCCCGACGCATTGCACGCAGGCCCGAGCCATGCTGGGCTGGAGCGCTGAGCAGTTGTCGCGTGAGGCCCAGGTGTCTGTCGAAGACATTCAGCGGTTTGAGGCGCAGCAGGATGTGGCCGATGCGGCGCGTCTGGCATTGGCGTATCGCTTGGAAGCGCAGGGGTTGGTGTTCTTTCCCGGGTTCGCGCCAGGCCGTAAATTGAATCCCCAGGCTATGCAGCAGAACGCTGTCGAGCGTGGGGATTTTGCTCAGGTCGGATGATTACTTGAAGGCAGGATGGTGCAGTTCGGCCGAGGCTTGTTCATAGCTGTAGGCTATGGCGAACAGTTGCGGTTCGCTCCAGGCTTTGCCGAAAAAGAACACCGAGGTCGGCAGTCCGTCATCGTCCATGCCCGATGGCACAGTGATCGCTGGATAGCCGGCGACGGCGGCGGCGAACTGCGAGTAGCCGTCGGCTTCGGCAACCATTGCATCGAGATTGTGTTCTTGCAGTTGTTCGTCGATGGCGCCCTTGAATTTTTCGCTGATGGTTGCGAGCGAAGCACGTGCCTGATCATGGGTCATGTCCATATCGTTGATCGCTTCGAGCATGCTTTGTCCGTGACCTTCAGTGCCGGGATTGGTTTTGTTGAAGTCGATCAGCGCTTGCAGCGACTGAATTGGCAGGTCGGGACGGCTTGCGAAGTATTCCGGCAATTCGTGTTTCATTCCGCCCATCAGGCTGGGGATGTAGCCATCGATGTCTGGCAAGCGGATCGTCACGGGCACGATCGTGGCGCCTTGTTCCTGCATCGCTGCCATGGCCATCAGAAATTCGACGCCAGGGGTCAGAGGCTTACCGTTGGTGCCGACGTATGCAACGGGATAACCGATGCGTTTGCCTTGCAGGGCATCGTTGCTCAGCAGCGCGGTGTAATCGATTCCTGTCGGTGCGCCCGAGGTGGCCGAGTCCGCTGCATCGATGCCTTGCATGAGGTTTAAGGTCAGCGCCGCATCGCGAACGGTTC
Organism: Pseudomonas sp. P1.31; assembly: GCF_001269815.1. Lineage (NCBI taxonomy): Bacteria > Pseudomonadati > Pseudomonadota > Gammaproteobacteria > Pseudomonadales > Pseudomonadaceae > Pseudomonas > Pseudomonas sp. P1.31. The sequence goes on from NZ_LHVN01000032.1 coordinate 275,382, forward strand.
GGCTTAAGGTTCCAGGAGTGTCTTGCAGTCGAGTGATCGGCACGATCCCGGATCGGCTTAACAGACCTAATGTCGGTTTCACCCCAACCACACCATTGGCGGACGCAGGGCAAGTGATCGAACCATTGGTTTCAGTGCCCAAGGACAGCGGCGCAAAACCTGCTGCCACAGCAGAGGCCGAACCGGAGCTGGAGCCGCACGTGCTTTCACTCGCCAGATGTGGGTTTTTCCCTTGGCCACCGCGACCGCTCCAGCCATGCGGCAGATCCATGTCCCGCACGTAAGCCCACTCACTCATGTTGGTTTTACCCAACACAATCGCGCCAGCATCCCGTAATTGCTTAACCACGAAAGCATCAGCGGCAGCCGGCTGACCGACCATCGCCAAAGAACCCGCGCTGGTTTGCAGACTGTCGGCGGTGTCGAAGTTGTCTTTGAGCAGCACGGGAATGCCATGCAGCGCGCCCCGCGTCTGACCTGCTGCGCGCTCTTCATCCAGTGCCTTGGCGATATCGAGCGCTTGCGGGTTGAGCTCGATAACGGCGTGAAGGGTCGGGCCTTGTTTGTCCAGGTCAGCGATTCGCTGCGTGAGGTGCTCAACCAGTGCGACGGCAGTCAGTTCATTGCTCGCCATCATGTTGCCGAGCTCAGTAACGCTGGCGTATTCGAGCGCGCTATTCGCGGTGGCGGTGCTGGCAACGGTCGTGGCTGTCAGCGAAATCAGGATTGCTTGCGCCAGCGTGTATATGCGGCGTTTGAAGGGGTGTTTCACGTGGATCATCCTTGTATGAAAAAACGCGAGTGAGTCATTCACTCGCGATACAGCCTACCGACACCGTCAGAAAGCGCTGTCAGCAACAAGGACAATCAGCAGTAGGAAAAGTCAGCCTGACTTGTAGCCGCTACATTGGGTGGAGGCTTTTTCTGACGTGATTTCTTCCAGATTCAGCCAGCATTTGTGCACTGAAAATCTGAGATCGGAAAATGGTTTCACACGCATACAAAACGCATTTGATTCCAGCAAATATTAACTGTACAAAAAACCAGTACACCCTAAATCACGCCTAAGTCTCAACCAGGCGTTAGCAATGAAAAGGATCGTTGACCATTATCCCAACATAGGTATATTTTGAATGTGTGCAAGGAAGCCGCTCTTGTGGGTGTGTAGCAGCAAAAAAGACCTGAAGCAGATGCCCACAGACGTGCAGGACGTTTTCGGTTATGCACTGGATCTCGCCCAAAATGGGCTGAAGCACCCAGATGCAAAACCTTTGAAGGGCTTTTGCGGTGCAGGAGTATTGGAACTGGTGGAGAACTTCGATACCAACACCTATCGCGCCGTTTACACAGTTCGTTTCGACAGCGCTGTTTACGTTTTGCACTGTTTCCAGAAGAAGGCGACGTCTGGAATCAAAACCGCTCAGTCGGACATTGAGCTAATCCGAAACCGACTTAGAGCTGCCCAGAATCACGCCAAAGGATCATCAAATGATAGAAATTGAAGAAGGCAGCGGCAACGTCTACCAAGACCTCGGCTTGCCCAATGCCAGTGAAATGCAGGTCAAATCACAACTCGCGGCCAAGATCGGCGAAATCATAAAGGCACGCCATCTGACCCAAATTCAAGCTTCGGAAATTCTGGGTTTGTCTCAGCCCAAACTCTCCGAAATGCTTCGCGGGAAATTTCGCGGTATCAGTGAAGCCAAGATGATGGAGTGTCTTTCTCGGCTCGGACGAGACGTACAAATAGTGGTGAAATCAGCCCCTCGTTCAAGGAAAGAGGGGCGTATTGAGGTGGTATTCGCTTGACGCGATAAGGCGTCAGGCGCCCTGCACCGCTGCTTCAGTCTCACCTTCAACCGTCAACCACCACGCACTCCCCCGCTGCGGCTGCGCCAGATTAAACGCCTCGCCCATCTGCGGCGTCGTGATCGTCACACTGCGCTCCCACGCCAGCGCGAGGATTCGGTCGAACGGTTCGTGCCAGGCATGCATGGCCAGATCGAACGTGCCGTTGTGGATTGGAAACAGCCAGCGGCCCTTGAGGTCGATGTGCGCTTGCAGGGTTTGTTCCGGTTGCATGTGCACGTGTGGCCATTCGACGTTGTAGGCGCCGGTTTCCATCAGGGTCAGGTCGAACGGGCCGTATTCTTCGCCGATGCGTTTGAAGCCGTCGAAGTAGCCGCTGTCGCCGCTGAAGAAGATGCGCGTGTCGCCGTCGATCATTACCCACGACGCCCAGAGTGTGCTGTTGCCGTCGAACAGGCCTCGACCGGAGAAGTGTTGCGACGGGGTGGCGATGAAGCGGATACCGGCGATTTCGGTGCCCTGCCACCAGTCGTACTGGCGCACTTTGCTGGCGTCGATGCCCCATTTGATCAGGGTGTCGCCGACGCCGAGCGGGGTCAGGAAGTAGTTGGTTTTTTCAGCGAGTTTAAGTACGGCTTGGTAGTCGAGGTGGTCGTAGTGGTTGTGCGACAGGATCACCGCTTCGATCGGCGGCAATTGGTCGATGCTGATGGGTGGCTGGTGAAAACGTTTCGGGCCGGCCCATTGCACGGGCGAAGCGCGCTCGGCGAAGACCGGGTCAGTGATCCAGAATTTGTCGCGCATTTTCAATAGAAGAGTTGAGTGGCCGAGGCGATAGACGCTGTGGTTCGGCGCGGCCAGCAGGTCTTCGCGGGTCAGCGGTTGCACCGGGATCGGCGCGGCGGGCCGGGTGTCGCGGGGTTTGTGGAAGATCATGTTCCACATGATCCGCAACATTTTGCGCAGGCCTTCGCGCTGCACCGGCGCGTGATTGCGGAACAGCCCTTGAGCCTGGCGTGAGGCTTCGGGTGTGGAAGCGGGATTTGGGTTGGCCATGACTGAATGACTCCTGAAAAACCGGGGAATTCACGGCGTTTCACGGTGGGACGATAAATGGCCAAGGCTGCACGCACAGGCCGAACTGTCTGTTTTTTAGGTTGCGAGGATTAACGCAACATTACACTGAGCGGTGTAGTTTCTAGGTTGCATCAAACACGATGACAAGTAAACTACCGAGTGTAATTTCATTCATTTCCTGCCGAAGCTTACTTATGACAGCTCCACAGCGCCTCACCGACCGTAAACGCGAAGCCATTATTCAGGCAGCGATTGCCGAATTTCGTGCCAACGGGTTCGAGGTCACCAGCATGGATAAGATCGCCGCGACGGCGGGTGTGTCGAAGCGCACGGTGTACAACCATTTCCCCAGCAAGGAAGAGTTGTTCGCCGAGATTCTGAATCAGTTGTGGGCGCGGATCAGCGCAGAAATGCGCGAACCGTATTGCGCCGACAAGCCTTTGCGCGAGCAGCTGCGGCAGATGCTGTTGGCCAAATTGCAGATGATGGCCGACGACAATTTCCTCGGCCTGGCGCGGGTCGCGATTGCCGCCACCATCCATTCCCCGGAGCGTGCGCAGAACATGGTGGCGCGCATGGGCGAACGCGAAGAAGGCCTGACGGTGTGGATTCGTGCGGCGGTGGCCGACGGTCGATTGAAACCTATCGATCCGGAGTTCGCCGCGCATCAGGTTCAAGGCCTGCTGAAGTCGTTTGGCTTCTGGCCACAGATTTCCATGGGCCAACCGCCGCTGGATGCCGAGATGCAGAACACCGTCGTTGAATCGGCTCTGGACATGTTTCTCGGCTGTTATCAGCTCTAAGTCGCCGCTCTTCTGCGTGAGCCATCGATTAATGGCTCGGAAGGACACTGATCATTCCCGTTGGAATAAATGACAATGTCCGACAATCGACCGACAGACGGTCGACCTGAGGAAATATACTGCAAAGTATTTCAGGACGAATCACGCGCAGGACACCATGGAAAACAATCGCGGCAAAGGCTTGTCATTCGCCAGACGTATTTACCTGCCCCGGATCATCGGTCTGGGCGTCGGGTTTTTCTGTGTCGGCGCCGCGCTGCATCCGCTGAACATGCCGGGCTGGATCTGGCCACTGTTGCTGTTTAACGGCTTTGCCTGGCCGCATCTGGCGTATCAGATCTCCACGCGCTCTGCTTTCCCCTATCAGGCCGAGCGCCGCAACATGCTTTATGACTCGCTGTGCGGCGGGTTCTGGGCGGCGAGTTTTCAGTTCAGTCCGCTGGCGACCGTGACCATTCTGTCGATGATGACCATGAACAACGTGGCGGCCGGTGGCCAACGACTGTTCGTGTTTGGCGCCCTCGCCCAACTCGTCGGCGTGTTGCTGGGCTGGTTGATCTTCGGTTTCAAATTCAGTCTGACGATGACACAGGCGCAAGTCTGGGCCTGTCTGCCGATGCTCACCTTGTATCCGCTGGCGCTGGGCATGGTTTGTTATCGACTGGCGATCAAACTGTCCCAGCATAAACGTGCACTGAGTGCTCTCAGCCGTACCGACAGCCTGACCGGCCTGCTCAATCACGGCGCCTGGAAAGACCTGTTGCACCTAAAGTTTCAGCAGTGCCGTCAGCACAACACGCAAGCCACATTGGCGTTGATCGATATCGATCATTTCAAAGTGATCAACGACAGTTATGGGCACATCGTTGGCGATGCAGCGCTGCGTCAATTGAGTCAGGAGCTTAGGCGTGTGCTCGATGATTATGAGTTGGCCGGGCGTTATGGCGGTGATGAGTTTTGCGTGATTCTGCCGACGTTGCCATTGGCCAAAGCCGAGGTGTTGATGGAGCAGTTGCGCGAGGCACTGGAGCAGTATCGCCATCCGGATGTGCCGGATTTGCGGGTGAGTTTGAGTATTGGCCTGGCGCGCTATCAGGCCGGGTATAAGGACGCGGTGGATTGGCTGGAGGATGCGGACAAGGCGTTGTATACGGCGAAACATACGGGGCGCAATACGATCAGTGTCGCATTGGCGCACGACGCGAGAGTTTGAGTGAGCGTGGCGCCGCCTTTGCGAGCAAGCCCGCTCCCACAGTTTGACCGAGTTTCATCAGTAGGAATGCAGTTCAAATGTGGGAGCGAGCCTGCTCGCGAAGAGGCCGGCAGCCACAACGCAAGACTATAGTGATGCACAGCCACCCAACCCCGCCGAGCCCATCATGACCCCTGACCCATCGGAAAAACCCACCACCGACCCCACCGATCACCTGCGCTTCCACCGCCCTCACGCCCACCTCGCCACCACGTTCGGCAACGACACCTTCGCCTTGCGCGCCGAGGCCTTTGCGCGGTTCTTCGGCACGCCGACATTTCTCGGCGCGCAAACCCTGATCGTGTTGCTGTGGGTCTGCCTCAACGTTTTCGGCGTGACCACGTTCGACGTTTACCCGTTCATCCTGCTCAACCTCGCGTTCAGCCTGCAATCGGCCTACGCCGCGCCGCTGATTCTGCTCGCGCAAACCCGCCAGGCCGCGCGCGACAAGGCGCAATCCGACGCCGACGCCCAGCACCGTGAAGACCTCGCGCGAGCTAACACTGAGCGCCAGGCTCAAGCGGCACAGAACACCGCGCAGTTACTGGAATTGCTGGAGCAAAACACCCGCCTCACCGAGATGACCAAAAGCCTGACCGAGCGCATCGAAAGTCTCACCAGCGAGATGCACGATCACATGCGCCAGTCTGCGCAGCGCTGATCACGGCAGACGCAGCGCCCGCCCAAGTTCATCGAACAGCGTGACCACCGAGCGCAACGCCCGGCAATCCGGACGGGTCAGCAGCCACAGCGCGGTGTCGTAACCGTGCAACGGTTCGCTCAAGGCTTGCAGGTCATCGCCCATCAGAAAATCCGGCAATGCCGCCACACCGAGCCCGGCGCGTACCAACTCCGTCACCGAGAGCATGCTGTTGCAGCGATAACCCGGCACCACGCCGGGCAAGTGCTGACGGCGCCAGGCGATGGTCGGGTGATCGGGCAGAAAGTCATCCGGGGCGATCCAGGTCAGCGCGGCCAGATCTGTAGGATCGACGTTCTGCAGATAGCGCGGACTGGCACAGACCCTGTAGGAAATCTTCGCCAGTTGCCGTCCGACCAAGTGCTCCGGCGGTGTGCGCGTGAGACGCAGGGCAATGTCGGCATCACGGCGGCTGAGGTTGGCGAAGTCGTTGGAGGTGCTCAGTTCGATGGTCAGCGCCGGGTAGTTGGGCATGAACTGCGCCAGCGCCGGCAGCAGCAGGCCTTGCAGTACCGAGTCGGTGCAGGTCAGACGCACCGTGCCGCTGATCACTTCGCCGCCCTGCTCCACGCCAATGCGCGCGGCTTCGAGGGCTTGCTCGGCGCGTTCGGCCTGCTCGGCGAGGTTCTGTGCGAGGGTGGTCGGCAGGTAACCGGCGCGGCTTTTTTCGAAGAGTTGCTGACCGAGTGCGGCTTCGAGACGGCGCACGGCGCGAAACACGGTAGAGACGTCTACTTTTAACAGCTGAGATGCGCGGGCCAGAGAGCCGGCGCGCGTTAGAGCGAGGATCAGGGCGAGATCGGGGTAGTCGAGCTGATAGTGCGCCGCTGCATTGATCACTTGGGGAAATGCCAATATTGAGTGCGTGAGCGCCAATCTATAGTGAGTGGCGTTAGCGGGCAATCACACCTTCTTCAAAGCAAACGCAAAACTCTGTGGTGAGGGGATTTATCCCCGTTCGGCTGCGAAGCAGTCGTCGCTCTTGAAATCTTGGGGCTGCTTCGCTGCCCAACGGGGATAAATCCCCTCGCCACAGGGGTTCATCGATCTATTCAAAAAGGAATTTACATGGACGCTGTTTCCATCGCCCTCATCGGCGATTACGACCCGCAGGTGACGGCCCATCAGGCCATCCCCGTCGCCCTTGGGCTGGTCGCTGAACACCTCGCCCGCCCCGTGCATTTCGAATGGCTGGCCACCGACCAGATTCACGCCGATACCGCGCTGCATCGTTTCGACGGCATCTGGTGCGTTCCTGCCAGCCCTTACAAAAACGAAGCCGGCGCTCTACGGGCCATCCGTTTTGCCCGCGAGCAGCAGCGACCTTTCCTCGGCACCTGCGGTGGTTTTCAACATGCCGTGCTGGAATTTTCCCGCAACGTGTTGGGCTGGGTCGACGCCGAGCACGGCGAAACGTCGCCCGATTCCGAACGTGCTTTGCTCACGCCGTTGACTTGTTCACTGGTCGAAGCGGTGGGCAGCATTCATTTGATTCCCGGCTCGCTGATCGCCAAGGCGTACGAAACGTCGGAAATTGAGGAAGGCTATCGCTGCCGCTACGGTGTGAATCCGCAGTTCGAGGGTGATCTTCTGAGCAATGGCCTACACGCCACAGGGCATGATTCGGTGGGGGATTTACGCGCGATCGAGCTCAAGGATCATCGGTTCTTCGTCGCGACGTTGTTCCAGCCGGAACGCGCGGCGCTCAAAGGCAAAATCCCGCCGCTGGTGCGGGCGTTTGTCGAAGTTTGCGCGGAGGCACGGCGATGACCTCGTGTTTTGCGGTGATCTTCACCTCGACGCGCACTGAGGGTGATAACGGTTATGCCGCAGCCGCCGAGCGCATGGAAGAACTGGTGAATATGCAACCGGGGTATCTCGGTGTGGAGTCGGTTCGTGGGGCGGATGGTGTCGGCATTACTGTGTCGTATTGGGAGAGTGAGGCGGCGATTCTTGCGTGGCGACAGAATCCTGAGCATCGAGTGATTCAGGAGCGTGGGCGATCGATTTGGTATTCGAAGTTTCATACGCGGGTTTGCAGGGTTGAGCGGGAGTATCGGTTTGGGAAGTGAGGATGGCGGCGCAGTCTAGGCCGCCTTCGCGAGCAAGCTCGGCTCCTACAAAAGATTTGCGAGCCCCACCAATCCTTGTAGGAGCCGAGCTTGCTCGCGAAGAGGCGCTCTCAGTCACAGCAAAATCTCAACCACGCACCAAGCTGCGCACCGCCACTATCTCCGGCACTTCAACCTTGTGCATATACACCCGCAACGGCTCGGTAATGTTGATCCGCTCATCAATATGCTGATCCAGCAGCAACTGAATCAACTCACGTTTAAGCGTCATGGTCTGCTCGGTCGCCGGCGCCCAGACGAATTCGCTGGTCGGAATAATGCCGTCATCGGCCACGTACATGCCGAACGAATCTTCGCTGAAACGCACGATGTATTGACCGGTTTTACGATTGAGGCCAACAAACCCCTTGAGGTCGTCGGCAGCCTGGCAGATGAGTTGGGAGGTGATGCGCATGGTAAACCTCACGAAAAGTGATCGATGGTTTACACGCAAGGTAATCGAGTGGCGCGCCCTCTGCCGGGGCGTCTGCCGAGGGCAAGCGTACTGCAGTTGGCGAGCAGAATTGTAGGAAAATTCGGTTTTAATACATTTATGTCGGTCTGGCGATAGCACGCAATCGATTCAGTTGTTAAAAGGTACGTCTTTGAAACAGACCCGCGAAAGGATCTCGAACATGCCCGCCACTTTCACCAAAAGCGCCCTCATGCTGAGCCTGTTGCTCGGATTCGGTCAGGCGCACGCCGCCAGCCAGAGCAATCCCGACGCCGTGGCCGGGGCGCATGGCATCCCGCACCCGGCGGTGATCGCTCACCGTGGCGCGTCCTTCGATGCACCGGAATCCACCGCCGCCTCCTACACACTGGCCCGCGACCTCGGCGCTGATTATCTGGAAATGGATTTGCAGCGCAGCAAGGATGGCGTGCTGTTCGCCCTGCACGATGACAATCTGCAGCGCACCACCGACGTCGCGAGCAAGTTCCCGGATCGCAAGGACAGCCCGGCCAACGCCTTCACCATGGCCGAACTGAAAACCCTCGACGCCGGCAGCTGGTTCAACGCCAAGTACCCGGAGCGCGCGCGTCCTTCTTATGCCGGGCTGAAAATTCTGACCCTGGACGAAATCATCAACATCGCCCAGGCCAACCCGCACCACAAGCCAGGCCTTTACATCGAAACCAAAGAGCCGCAACTGTTCCCGGGCATCGAGCATGACCTCAAGGAAAAACTGCAGGATCGCGGCTGGCTGAGCCCGGCCGGTTCGAAACTGGCGAAGAGCCCGTTGGGCGTGGGTCAGGGTAAAGGCAAGGTAATCCTGCAGACATTCGAGAAAAACAGCCTCGAACTGCTGGAAAAAGAAATGCCGCAAGTGCCGAAAATTCTCCTGTTGTGGGTCGGCGAAGGCAGCATCGAACCGAAATCGAAAGTGACCTTTGCCGAGTCGGGCGAGAAGGACAAAAACGTTTTCTACGGCAAACAGGAACCTAAGTCCGAAGCCGAGTTCAAGCAGTGGGTCGACTACGCCAAGGCTCAGGGTGCAATCGGCACCGGCCCTTCCGCGAAGTTGACCAACAGCGGCGATCAAAGCTATTCGGATCTGGTGCAACCGTGGATGAATAAATACACCCACGATCAAGGCATGCTCGTTCACGTTTACACCGTCGATGAGCCGGTGGATTTCGAGAAAGTGATGGCTGCGGGTGTTGACGGCATCTTCACCAACCGCGCCAGCGAACTGTTGAAGTTCTATAAGCGTCCGGCGGCCGGCAGTGTTGATCAGGTATTGAAGAACAACGGTTATTGAGCGGAGATCTAGGTATCTGCATCGCGAGCAGGCGCGCTCCTGTAAGAGCAGTTTGTTGGCGGTGCTAGTTTTTAAGGGTGAATTAAGTTGCGCTGGTTAACCTGAACTCACTTAAACAGCTCACCCAATTAGACACACCACTAAAGGATTGAACCGATGAAAACTTTGACTGCCCTGTTTACTGCCGCTGCTCTGACCCTGACTGCTGGCCTGGCCCAAGCTGATGTTCGCGTCGATCAGATCCCTCAACTGGTGAAAGAAGGCAAGATCAAGTCGCTGGAATCGATGAACGCCGAAGCGTTGAAACTGCACCCGGGTGCGACCATCACTGACACCGATCTCGATAACCACTTCAATGGTTATGAGTATGAAGTTGAACTGCGCAAGGCCGATGGCACTGAGTGGGATGTCGACTTCGACGCCACTACCGGTAAAGTGCTGAGCAACAAGCAAGACCACTGATACAGCGCACTAGCGAAAGCCGCACGATTGAAAGATCGTGCGGCTTTTTTGTGTTTGGTCTGAGAGATTTGTCGACGGTGGGATTTTACCCCCTCACCCCAGCCCTCTCCCCCAAGGGGGCGAGGGGGAAAGGGAGCAAATCGTGAGCTTTTCAAAGTCAAAGTACGGCTCGAAATCTCAGGTCGGTGAACCTTAAAAGAACACCTCGGTCAGTCCCCTCTCCCCCCGGGAGAGGGTTAGGGTGAGGGGAAAAGCCATCACGCCGAAGTACTGACCAGCGCCCCCGACGTACTCGACCCCGAATCCTGCAACGCCTGCAACAACGACGCCGTAGCCGTCTGCAAAGAAGCCGACGTCGTGGTGATCTGCGCCTGCGCTGCCGCCACGTCCGCCGCTTTGGCATCCGCGCTTTCCTGCTTCGCCTGCGCCGCTTGCAGTGCCTGCTGCTGTTGCTGGAATTGCTTTTGCAGCTCGGCAATCTGCTTGCGCAGCTCCTTCACCGAATCCGATTCTTCACTGCTGCTGGAACTGCTATCCCCCGCCGGTGCCGCGCCGCCCGCCGCTTTCGGCGCATCGCCGGATGCACTCGCAGTTGCCGTCGCGGCGGTGGTGGTGGTGGTGTCGTCGCCAACGTCGTTGATCGTGGTTTTACTGGTGGACGTAGTGACAGTCTGATTGATCGAAACAGAGCTGATGCTGACCATGGAAATACTCCAATGCCGGTGATAGATAACCGGTCATCGACCAGGGTCGCGATGAATTGAGATCGACTGTGTACCCACACGGTATCGAAATCGGTACATGTCACCCCGTCATCGAGCGGTCACAAAATCGTCACGCACGATTGCGAAGATGCCGAGCAGGTGAATCTGTAAACCCCACGCCAGACGCCCTCTCCGCAGCGAGCCTCCATGAACCACAGCCTCGACCTCAGTCATCGCGATCCCGATCTGTTTGGCCTGCTCTACGGTTTTCGTTTTCTGCCCGGCGAACGTGGCCGCGAAGTGGATTCGGCGACGGCATTACGCTGTTTGCAGGACGACAGCGGCAGCGGAGAATTTCTCTGGCTGCACCTGAATTTGGCGCACGCCGCGTGCGAGCGCTGGATGAAGAGTCATCTGCAATTGCCTGAAGAGTTTTTCGAGGCACTGCACGAAGGCTCGCGCTCGACGCGCATCGAGCATGTCGACTCGGCGTTGCTGGCGGTGGTCAACGATGTGGTGTTCAACCTCAGCAGCATGGTGTCGTCGGACGTGTCGACATTGTGGGTCTGCGTGCGCAGCAAATTGATCGTCAGCGCGCGCCTGCAACCGCTGCACTCGGTGGATAAATTGCGTTCGTCGGTGAAGGCTGGCGAGCGCTTTCGTTCACCGTCGGAACTGCTCGTGCATTTGTTGCGGGATCAGGGCGAGGTGCTGACGCAAATCGTGCGCAAAACCAGTATGAGTGTGGATCAGGTCGAGGATGAATTGCTCTCCTCAAAGCTGTCGACCAACCGCGCGGAACTGGGTGCCAATCGGCGGGTGCTGGTGCGGCTGCAACGGCTGTTGGCGCTGGAGCCGGGTTCGTTGCTGCGTCTGCTCAATCGGCCGCCGCCGTGGTTGCAGAAAGAGGACGTCAAGGAGCTGCGCAAATCCACTGAAGAGTTTGCGCTGATCATCAACGACCTCACGGCGCTGGGTGAGCGGATCAAATTGCTCCAGGAAGAGATCGCCGCCAACCTCAACGAACAGAGCAACCGCACGCTGTTTACCCTGACCGTGGTGACAGTGCTGGCGCTGCCGATCAACATCATTGCCGGTTTTTTCGGGATGAATGTGGGTGGGGTGCCACTGTCGCAGGATCCGGAAGGGTTCTGGATATTGGTGGCGCTGGTGGCGACTTTTACCGTGATTGCGGGGCGGTGGGCGTTTCGTAAAAGGGGTGATTACTGACCCTTGCGCACCACAGATCTATTGTCGCTGCAGAGATCTATCGAGATGACAAAGATCCTGTGGCGAAGGGATTTATCCCCGTTCGGCTGCGCAGCAGTCGTAAATCCGGTGATCGCGGTTGAGCTGATACACCGAGGTGAATGGTTTTGGGGCTGCTTCGCAACCCAACGGGGATAAATCCCCTCGCCACAAAAGCTCACCTGAATTCCCCAGAGTTCAGGAATGGACTCAACAGATCAATGGTCAGGCTATTCATCCAAACACTGATCTGCCGCAGTCTCTCTGTAACATTCTGCAATGATCATGGGCGACATTCCTTCCCTCGCTGAGGATTGTCCGCTCATGGCTACTCCCTCCCTGACCGCCAGCCACACATCCGCCCCCAGCGGCAGGCCCGCCCTCGACAAGAAAACCAGCCCGTTCACCTACGTAATCTTTTTCGCCGTGCTGGCGATGGGCATGCTGTTCACCGCCTACAGCCTGATGCACGACATGCACGAACTCGGCACGGTCGTTACCACGTGGACGCCGTTTCTGCTGCTCGGCGTGGCGCTGCTGATTGCGCTGGGCTTCGAGTTCGTCAACGGTTTCCACGACACCGCCAACGCCGTCGCGACGGTGATTTATACCCACTCGCTACCGCCGAATGTCGCGGTGGTCTGGTCGGGTTTTTTCAACTTTCTCGGTGTGCTGCTTTCGAGCGGCGCGGTGGCGTTCGGCATCATCGCGTTGCTGCCGGTTGAGTTGATTTTGCAGGTCGGCTCGTCGGCGGGTTTCGCGATGATCTTCGCCCTGTTGATCGCCGCGATCCTGTGGAACCTCGGCACTTGGTGGCTGGGTTTGCCGGCGTCTTCGTCGCACACGCTGATCGGTTCGATCATCGGCGTCGGCGTGGCCAATGCCTTGATGCACGGCCGCGACGGCACCAGCGGTGTCGACTGGGCGCAGGCGACCAAGATCGGTTACGCGCTGCTGCTCTCACCGCTGGTGGGTTTCGGTTGTGCCGCGCTGTTGCTGCTGGCGCTGCGCGCGTTCGTGAAGAATCGTTCGCTGTACAAGGCACCGGAAGGCAACGCGCCGCCGCCCTGGTGGATTCGCGGTTTGCTGATCGCCACGTGCACCGGCGTGTCCTTCGCTCACGGCTCCAACGACGGCCAGAAAGGCATGGGCCTGATCATGTTGATTCTGGTCGGCACGCTGCCGATGGCGTACGCCTTGAACCGCACCATGCCCGAAGAACAATCGCTGCAGTTCGCCGCTGTGGCGCAAGTCACCCAGCAAGCGCTGGTGAAAAGTGCACCGCAGCCGGCGCCGGCTGATCCGCGTCCGATCCTTTCCGATTACGTGCGCAGCAAGGAAGCAACGCCGCAACTGATCCCCGCCCTCGCCGCCCTCACCGGGCACATTGGCGAACAAGTCCGGGGCTACGGTTCGCTGGCGAAAGTCCCGGCCGAAGCCATGGGCAACGTGCGTAACGACATGTACTTGGCCAGCGAAAGTATTCGCCTGATGGACAAGAACAAGGTCGGCAATTTCGACGCCGACACCAGCAGCAAGCTGCAACTGTTCAAGCAACAGATCGACAACGCCACGCGGTTTATTCCGCTATGGGTGAAGATCGCCGTGGCCATCGCGCTGGGGCTCGGCACCATGGTTGGCTGGAAGCGGATTGTGGTGACGGTGGGTGAAAAAATCGGCAAGACGCACCTGACGTATGCTCAGGGTGCGTCGGCGGAAACCGTGGCGATGCTGACCATTGGTGCGGCGGATATGTTCGGTTTGCCGGTGTCGACGACGCATGTGTTGTCGTCGGGTGTGGCGGGGACGATGGTTGCCAACGGTGGCGGGTTGCAGATGAAGACCATCCGCAATTTGCTGATGGCGTGGGTGCTGACGTTGCCGGCGGCGATCCTGCTGTCCGGCAGCCTCTACTGGCTGTTCACCCAGATCTTCTGACCCACAACAATTCCCCTGTAGGAGCTGCCGAAGGCTGCGATCTTTTGATCCTGTTTTTAAAGATCAAAAGATCGCAGCCTGCGGCAGCTCCTACAGGTAGCCGTTTCAGATAGAGATCCAGTGAGGTTTGAGTGCAAGGTGTGGGTTAGAGGGTTGAGCGGATCACATCGCCGAGCCAATCCATGAACACCCGCACGCGCAACGGCAAATGTCGCTGCCGGGCATACAACAACGAAATCGCCATCGACGGCGCCGTAAACTGCGGCAACACCGTCACCAGTTCGCCGTTATCCAAATGTGGCTTCATGCCCGAGCGCGGCACTTGGGTCAAACCAAACCCGCCCAGACACGCCGATTCATAAGCATCCGTGCTGTTAACCGTCACACTGCCCGCCATCGGCAAACGCTTAACCTCACCATCCTCCTCGTACACAAACCCTTCCGAACGCGAACCCAATACGCCGACGTAATGCACCAGCCGATGCTGCGCCAGATCCTCCAGCGTCTGCGGCACACCATAGCGTTCAAGGTAAGCCGGGCTCGCGCAGTTGATCATCGAAAAATCGCCCAAATGCCGCGCGACCACCGATTGATCCGGCTGCGCGCCAATGCGCACTACGCAATCAAAACCCTCGCTGAGCAGATCGACGCGGCGGTCAGTGCTGCTGATTTCCAGTTCCAGATTTGGGTGACGATCCATGAACTCAGGCAACAGCGGCATGACCAGACGTCGCGACAGAATGTTCGGCATGTCGACACGAATGCGCCCGGTCAGCGAGGCCTCGTCCTGGCGGAACAACCCTTCAATCTCGTCCATGTGCGAAAGCAGATCCTTGCTGCGTTCGTACAACACCAAACCGTCCTGCGTCGCCTGCACTTTGCGCGTGGTGCGCTGCAACAGGCGCGTGCCGACCAACGCTTCCAACGCCTGCACGTGTTCGGAAACGGTAGAGCGCGGCAGGCCGAGGCTCTCGCCGGCGAGGGTAAAACTCGACAGTTCGCTGACCCGGACGAAGGTGCGCAGCAGTTCCAGTTTGTTCATGTGAGCACCTGACGATTGTTCGGCTGAGCCGATCAGTGATTCCGATTTCAGTCTGTTTATCACCTATCGGCGGACAAATAAACTGAGTTCCATCACCACTCACTAGCATCGAGGAAGTCCCATGAACCGCAAAATCGCATTGATCACCGGCGCCAGTCGTGGCCTCGGCAAAAACGCCGCCCTGCACCTCGCCGCCCAAGGTGTCGACATCATCGGCACTTACCACAGCCGCGCGGATGAAGCGCAGGCGCTGGTCGTCGAACTGGAAAAACTCGGCGCCAAAGCGGTGATGCTGCAACTGGACGTCGGTCGCAGCGACAGCTTTGCCGGGTTCGGCGCGAAGGTTGGGCAAGCGCTGCGCGAACAATTTGAACGCGAGCGTTTTGATTTCCTGATCAACAACGCCGGGGTCGGTCTGCACGTGAGTTTCGCCGAGACCACGGTTGAGCAATTCGACATGCTGATGAACGTGCATTTCAAAGGGCCGTTCTTCCTGACGCAGCAACTGCTGCCGCTTATCAACGACGGCGGACGCATCATCAATATCTCCAGCGGCCTCGCGCGTTTCACCATCCCGGGCGCCAGTGCTTATGCGGCGATGAAAGGCGCGATTGAAGTGCTGACCCGTTATCAGGCGAAAGAGTTGGGCGCGCGGCAGATTGCTGTGAACACGTTGGCGCCAGGCGCGATTGAAACTGACTTTGGTGGCGGGACGGTTCGCGATAATGCGGCGGTGAATGCGATGGTCGCGGACAACACCGCGCTGGGACGCGCCGGTCAGCCGGATGATATTGGCGGGGCGCTGGCGTTGTTGCTGTCGCCGGGTGCGCAATGGATCAATGGCCAGCGGGTTGAGGCCTCCGGCGGGATGTTCCTCTAAACCTGACACCCATCCATTGTGGCGAGGGGATTTATCCCCGCTGGGGTGCGCAGCGCCCCCTCTTTTGATCCAGAAAAGATGGGCCTGCTGCGCAGGCCAACGGGGATAAATCCCCTCGCCACAGGTTTTGGTTAACCCTCACAAACGCGGCGGGTCATGAAGCGTTCGCGCAGCACGTCGTACGCCCAGTGATAAACATAGGTGTACGGCAGGAAGAACAGCAGCACGCCGATATCCAGCAAAAACGCCTGCCACAAACTGACCGACAACCACCACGCAATCAGCGGCACGCCCATCACGATCAAGCCACCCTCGAACAGCAGCGCATGCACCACACGCACCCAAGCGTTATGCGCAACATTCATCCGCGCCAGCACCCGGTCGAAGTAGCGGTTGAACACCACGTTCCAGCCCAGCGCCAGCATCGCGATCAACACCGTCACCGCGCCCATTTCAAGCATCGGTTTTTTCATCAACCACGCCAGCAGCGGCGTACAGATCAGAATGGCCAGCAGTTCGAAACCAACGGCTTGGAAAATACGTTCAGTGATGGATTTAGGGGCAGTCATTGCCTGACTCCTTGAGTGAAGATGGTTGCCATGATCTATCCTCACACCGATACTTCATAACCAATAACCATCGATCAAGGCGATAGTTCATGGCCTCGCAAGAAGTGCTGTTGGCGTTTGTGCAAGCGGCGACCCAAGGTTCGTTTTCGGCGGCGGCGCGCAAACTCGGGCGCAGCCAGTCGACCATCAGCGCGGCGGTGGCCAGCCTTGAGATCGATCTGGATCTGGTGCTGTTCGATCGCAGCAGCCGTAAGCCGACGCTCACCCCCGCGGGCCATGTGATGTTGCAACGAGCGGAGGCGATTCTGGCGGCGACCAGTCGTCTGGAAATGACCGCGCGGCAGTTGTCCCAGGGGGTCGAGCCGAAACTGACCGTGGCGATTTCCGACACCTATCAGTCGTATCGTTTTGAAGCGGCGCTGGTCGGGTTTGAGCAGCGTTATCCGGATCTGGAGCTGGAATGTTTGATCGCTGAATGCGATGACTTGATTGAACTGGTGCAACGCGGTCGTGCGCATCTGGCCTTTGCGGAGATGCAGGAGAATTATCCGCCAGATCTGGTGACCTCGACCGTGGCCGAACGCACGGAAATAGCTCTGTTCGTCAATCGCGATCATCCGCTGGCGACGCTTGATCACATTGATCAACACACCTTGGAACTGCATCGCGAGCTGCGCCTGGCGACCATCGTTAATCCCTATGACAGTCGTGGCAAAGGCCGGGTGTGGTCGGCGCCGAGTTATTTGATGTTGCTGGAAATGGCCGAAAAGGGTTTCGGCTGGGCGCCGTTGCCGCGTTGGCTGGCGCAGCGGTTTGGCAATGATTTGCTGGTGGAGTTGAAGGTGCGCGGCTGGCCTAAACCGGTGTTTGTCGATGCACTGTGGTCGCGGCTGTATCCGCCGGGGCCGGCGGGGAGCTGGTTGTTGAACAAGATGTTGGAATAGCGGTGCCCCATTCGCGAGCAAGCCCGCTCCCACAGGTATCGAGGTGTTCATTGATTTTGTATGCGACTCGGACACTGTGGGAGCGGGCTTGCTCGCGAAGGCGTCACCCCAGACACCCAATCAAGCAGCCTCAATCATCACCGGTCGATTCAACAAAAAATACTCATGCAACCCCCGCATCGCCGGCAGTTCCAGCGCCTGCGCCGCATAACACAACCCTACCCTTCGCGTCGGCGCCGGCAGGTGCAACGCACGCACCACCACCCGCGCATGCCCGGTCACCAATGACTGCGGCAACATCGCCACGCCAACTCCCGCCGCCACCATGTGCAACGCCTGTTGCAACGAGCCGGCATGCCCCGCCACCGCTTCCGGCGAACGCCCGTACAACGCCATCAAGCGCTGATGCGACGGATGCTGCGGACAGGTAATCCAATCCTCAATCGGCACCCAATTCGCTTGCACCGCCGCCATTGGATGATTCAACGGCAGCGCCATCACATAGGATTCTTCCCACAGCGGCAGGAACAACTCGTCCTCGCAACACATCTCTTCGACCGCCAAGCGTCCATCACCCTGACAGCCCTCCTCCATCGTCAGCAACAGATTCGGCAATGCCAGATGCGCCATGCGTACAAAGGCTTCGATGTGGCTGGCAGCGATGTCGCCCTCGATGCCGAGGGTAAGCGGCGCACGGTTTTCGCGGCCGCGAAACATTCGGCTCAGCGCCTCGGCGTCGGCGACCATTCGCCGCGCTTGCGGATACAGCAACCGCGCTTCATCACTGACTTCGACACCGCGCGGCTGGCGCACGAATAACGTCGCGCCGAGCTCTTCCTCCAACTGTTTGATCGTCACCGACAGCGTCGGCTGGCTGATGAACAGGCGCTGCGCGGCGGCGGTGATGTTGCGTTCCTCGAACACGGCGAGGAAGGCTTTGAGATGACGGACATCCATAGGTGATTCCGATAGCAGACAGAGGAATAAGGCATTTTTCAGCCACAACGGCGCTAAATATACTGCGCCCATCGTTCAGTCATTTGAAATACTTATTTCAGGAGTTCACCCATGAGCAAGCCATTGATCATCATCACCGGTGCCAGTTCGGGCATCGGCGAAGCCACCGCCCGTCGTTTGAGCGCGGCCGGCCATCCGCTGCTGTTGCTCGCGCGTCGCGTTGAACGCCTTGAAGCGTTGGCGCTGCCGCACAGCCTGAGCCGCAAAGTCGACATCACCGATCGCAGCGCATTGCTCGCGGCGGTGGCGGAAGCCGAAGCGCAATTCGGCCCGGCGGATGCGTTGATCAACAACGCTGGCGTCATGTTGCTCGGTGCGATGAGCGAGCAGGATCCGGCGCAGTGGGATCAGATGCTTAACGTCAATGTGAAGGGTTTGCTCAACGGTATACACGCGGTGGTTGCCGGGATGATCAAGCGTAAGCACGGGACGATCATCAACGTCAGCTCGGTGGCCGGGCGCAAGACGTTCCCGAACCATGTCGCGTATGTCGGCACCAAGTTTGCGGTGCATGGGTTGTCGGAGAATCTGCGCGAGGAGCTGGCGCCGCACAATGTGCGTGTGACGACGATCGCGCCGGGGGCGGTGGAGACTGAGTTGCTGAGCCACACCACGGATGAGGCGATCAAGACTGGGTATCAGGCTTGGAAACAGGACATGGGCGGCACGGTGTTGAGTGCTGAAGATGTGGCGACGGCGATTGAATATGCGTATGGGCAGCCGCAGGGGGTTTGTATTCGCGAGATAGTGATGGCTGCAACCCGGCAGCAGGCCTGATACCCACAACGCCATCCTGTAGGAGCTGTCGAGTGAAACGAGGCTGCGATCTTTTGATCTCGCTTATCAAGGTCAAAAGATCGCAGCCTTCGGCAGCTCCTACAGGGGGGTGGATAACTGATTCAGGCGTGCTTCGATGAAACGTCTTTCGGGTTCTTGCCGGGTCAGTTCAAGGGCGCGAAGGTAGGCTGAACGCGCCTCTTCCACCCTGCCCAACTGCCGACAAAACTCCGCCCGCGCCGAATGCGCCAAGTGATAATCCAGCAACTCGCCCCGCGCCAAAATCCCTTCAATCAACTGCAACCCCGCCAACGCCCCATCGCGCTTGGCCACCGCCACTGCTCGATTCAACTCAATCACCGGCGAAGGCACCGCCCGCAACAGCACGTCATACAAACCAACGATCTGCTCCCAATCCGTCTCCCCAGCCGTCGGCGCCTCGGCATGCACCGCCGCAATCGCTGCCTGCAAACAATACAGCCCAAACCGCCGCGTGGTCAGCGCGCGCTCGATCAGCGCGCAACCTTCAGCGATCAACCCGGCATCCCACAACGCGCGATCCTGATCATCCAGCAGCACCAGTTCACCACTCGGCGAAGTGCGCGCCGAGCGTCGTGATTCGTGCAACAGCATCATCGCCAGCAGCCCCATCACTTCCGGCTCCGGCAACAATTCCATCAACAACCGCCCCAACCTGATCGCCTCACGCGTCAGATCTTCGCGGGTCAGTTCAGCGCCGACCGACGCCGAATAGCCTTCGTTGAACACCAGATAAATCACCCGCAACACGCTGTCGAGGCGCTCGGGCAATTCGCTCAGGCTCGGCACTTGATAAGGGATTTTCGCGTCACGGATCTTGGCTTTCGCCCGCACGATGCGTTGGGCAATCGCCGCCGGCGCCGAGAGAAATGCGCGGGCGATTTCTTCGGTGGTCAGGTCGCAGACTTCACGCAAGGTCAGCGGCACTTGCGCATCCGCCGCCAGCGCCGGGTGACAACAGGTGAAGATCAGCCGCAGACGATCATCTTCCACGTCTTCGCCACTCCAGTCGGCCTGTTCAAGTTCTTCCAGTTGCGCGAGCAACATCGGCTGCGAGGCCTTGAACCGGGCGCGGCGGCGCAATACGTCAATCGCCTTGAAGCGCCCGGTCGAGACCAGCCAGGTGCGCGGATTGTCCGGCACGCCATCGCGTTGCCAGCGTTCGACGGCGACGAAGAACGCTTCGTGCAAGGCTTCTTCGGCGAGGTCGAAATCACCCAGCAGGCGAATCAGCGTCGCCAGAATCCGCCGTGAGTCTTCGCGATAGACCTGCTCGACCCGCGCCCGAACCTCAGACATTCAACTGCCGCACCGGGCGCACTTCAACGCTGCCGACCCGCGCTGCCGGAATGTTGCCGGCGACCTGGATGGCTTCGTTGAGATCCTTGGCGTCGATCAGGTAGAAACCGGCCAGTTGCTCCTTGGTTTCCGCGAACGGGCCATCGGTGATCGACACTTTGCCGTTGCGCATGCGCACCGTGGTGGCGGTCTGCACTGACTCCAAGGCCTCAGCGGCAACCATTCGCCCGCTGCCCTGAATCGACTCGGCGTAGGCCCAGCACTCGGCGTCTTCCGGGCTGTCGGGCGATGAATGCAGCAGGCGCTCATCGCTGTAGACCAGGCATAAATACTTCATGGCGTTCTCCTGAAGCGGACGGATCAACTATGGCTGAAGATCAGGGTTGCACATCGAACAGGGTCGCGCCGCTCATCGGATCGAATGGCGCCGACCAGTGTTCATGGGCGATTTTCCAGGCCCCGCCGACCTGCCGATAGCAGGCGGTGACGCGCATCCAGCAGCTCTGGGTTTCGCCTTTTTCATTGGTGCCGCCGCAGTTGGCGACCCAGTGGGCGAAGGCGATGTTGTCGGCGCTTTCGATGGCGATTTCATGGAATTCGAAAATGTGCGGGCCGGGGCACATTTCCATGCACGCGACCCAGTGTTCGCGGTACGCCGGTTTGCCCTTGAATTGCAGGGCCTTGATCGCGTCGAACGAGACGATGTCGTCGGCGTATAGCGCCATGACTTTCTCTACGTCCTTTTTCATCACGGCGTCGCGGTAGGTGTTGATCAGGGTCTGGATTTCGGATTGTGCGCTCATGGTGTTCTCCGTGGTTTTTGTTGTGAAGACACCCTTAGTCGCTTGGTGGATCGGCAGATCGACAGGCGAAACAAAAAAATTCCACTGAGGGCAAAATCGCTAGAATCCGAGGCTTATCTTTGTAGGAAAAAGGAAATTCCCGTGTCAGCCCAACTCGTGCCGTACGACAGCCTGAATGCTTTGCAGCGTCAGCAAGTCGAGGCGATTGAAATCCATGCCGAGCAGATCAAATTCTCCGGCGATATTCACGGTGCATTGCACACCTTGTTGTCGAAACCGGGCCCCGGCGTGAAGGGTTTTGCATTGCTGGCGGAAGACGTGCCGGTCGCCTTTCTGTTGCTGAAGCGCCCGCCCGTGTTGCCGGCCTGGGCTGATGAACACAGCGCCACGTTGCACGCGTTGCAGGTTGATCGCCGTGCGCAGGGCAAGGGTTATGGCAAGGCGTGTCTGCAAGCGCTGCCCGAGGTTGCGCGCCAGGCGTGGCCGGAGATCAAAGGGCTGGAGTTGTCGGTGGACGCGGATAACGACGCGGCGATTGCGCTGTACGCCAAGCACGGCTATGTCGACAGCGGCGAAGCGTACAAGGGCCGGATCGGTTACGAACGGCGCATGGCGCTGTTTTTCTGAGACATCGAGGGATGCATGATGCCGAAACCTACGACCTTGATGCATCAAAACGGATAACCGACCCCCTTACTGACACAACTCAAACCTTGATGATCGTTCCCACGCTCTGCGTGGGCATGCAGCCGGGGACGCTCTGCGTCCCAAAGTCGTGACGCAGAGCATCACGGGAGGCATTCCCACGCAGAGCGTGGGAACGATCAGCGTGGTAACGATCATGGGTTTTGCGGTGTTGTTCAGAGGGTCAGGATCATCTCGTGCCACGCCATCCCGCCGTGATCCGACTCCGACGG
This sequence comes from Pseudomonas sp. P1.31, assembly GCF_001269815.1. NCBI lineage: Bacteria > Pseudomonadati > Pseudomonadota > Gammaproteobacteria > Pseudomonadales > Pseudomonadaceae > Pseudomonas > Pseudomonas sp. P1.31. The sequence goes on from NZ_LHVN01000032.1 coordinate 297,536, forward strand.
TTTGATGTAGGCAAAGCCAAACCCGGCGTACAGCGGAATATGCTTTTCCTTGCACATCAAATGAATCGTCGCCTTGTCCATCCCGCGCATACGCTCGATAAATTCAGCCATCAAACGCTTCGCCAGCCCTTGCCCCTGATAATCCGGGTGCACCACCACCGACATGATCACCACGTTCGGCCCTTTCGGGTCATGGCCGATCAGTTCTTTGAACGCCTCGTCCGACATCTGCACATCAAACGCCGCGCCAGAATTGACGAAACCCGCCACCACGCCATCCACTTCCGCCACGACAAAGCCTTCCGGCCAGGTGGCGATACGCGTGGCGATTTTCTCGCGGGTGGCGGCTTCGTCGCCTTCGTAGGCAACGGTTTCGATGGCGTAGCAGCGATCCAGGTCGGCGGCGGTGACGTTGCGGATGACGGTGTTCATGGCGGCTCGGAAATCAGCAGAAGAAAGTGCCGAAAGCATAAAGGAATCGCGGGGGCATATCGATCCGCACACGGCGCAAACGCATGAGGCGGATCAGTGATCCGCCTCATCCCTGTGGGCTCAGGCCTTGGTATCGACCGGTACGCAGATTTCCAGTTTGCCGGTGTGCAGGCGCGGGTTGAAATCGGCGCTGTAACGCTCCAGTTCCGGCGCATTCAGCTCGACGTAGTGAGAGGTCGGCAACCAGGTTTTGTAGATGTATTGCAGGGTTTGCGGCAACTGATCGAGCGGCCCTTTGTGTTCGAACACCGCGTATTGACGGGGCAGCACTTCGACCCAGCGATAAACGTCCTGCGGCAGTTCGTCGAGCTTGGTGATTTCCACGCCGGCGATGTAATCGAAGCCGCCCTTGCCGTCGAAATTGCAGCAGACGCCGTAGGTCACTTCGCCTTTTTGCCCGGGAATTCGTCCCAGGTGCGGCAGGAATTTCTCCCACAGCGCCGGGATGTCCTTGGCGGTGTCTTGGGTAAATCGATCGCCAAATCCTGCAATCAGCAGGAAGTGTCCATGTTCGAAGCGAGGTTCAGCCACTTCGACGCGTGTTTGCTCATCCATGACTCGACTCCTGGCACAAAAAAGGGGTTCGGCTGGGAGTATAGAAAGCCAAACCCGTTTCGCACGGTTACAGCGAATGCAACTGCTCGACGGCACCGGAACCGACGAATTCGTTGTAGCCGGATACGATCACGTAGACTGCGAAATAGCAGAAGATCGCTGCAGATGCCATGTAGGAATAGCGCAACAGCTTGTCGCCCAACAGCTTGCCACCGTGGCTGGCAGCAAAGCACAAACCGGCCGACCACAGCAGCCCGGCGCAGAGGAAACCACCGAGGAACAGCGCCGAACTGAGCGGGCCACCGCCACCGGAGCGGGCGATCAGCGTGCCGCCTACCGCAGCGAACCAAAGGATCGCGCTCGGCGACGACATGGCGAGAAAAATCCCACGAAAGAATTCCTTGCGATGGGAATTCTGCCCCACCTCCGCCGTCTCGGCCAGCAGCGCTTCGTGATGGATCGCCGAGTAAATCATCTTCGCCGCAAAGTAGATCAGCAGCGCCGAACCGCCGATCCACAGCACCCAGCGCACGCTTTCGTATTGCAGCAGAACGGTCATCCCGGCCAGCGCCAGCACCGCATAAATCAAGTCGCCGACGCAGGTGCCAAGGCCCAGCGCGAAGCCTTGAAAGTAACCGCGCTGCATCGCCAATGTGATCATTGCGATGTTGGCCACGCCGATATCCAGGCACAGCGAAAGGCTCAGCAAGAAGCCGCTGGTGAATTCCATCAACCATTTTCCTTGGAAAAATTTGTTAACAAACGGGCTGGACAGTATGCCATCACTGACCTTATCTTCCGCCACAGGTCACCGCAGTGACCAGCGTCGCTCGGACGGTTCCGGGCGCTTACGTTATCCGAGGCAACAATGGCCGAACAAGGTTCGCCGCGCCGCTTTGCGCGCATAGATCGACTCCCCCCTTACGTTTTCAACATCACCGCCGAGCTGAAGATGGCCGCGCGTCGTCGTGGTGAAGACATCATCGACTTGAGCATGGGCAACCCCGACGGGGCCACGCCGCCGCACATTGTCGAAAAACTCGTACAAGTCGCCCAACGCGAAGACACCCACGGTTACTCGACGTCCAAAGGCATTCCGCGCCTGCGCCGGGCGATTTCCAACTGGTACAAGCAACGCTACGAAGTCGATATCGACCCGGAAAGCGAAGCCATTGTCACCATCGGTTCCAAGGAAGGCCTGGCGCATTTGATGCTGGCGACCCTCGATCAGGGCGACACCGTACTGGTGCCAAACCCGAGCTACCCGATTCACATTTACGGTGCGGTGATTGCAGGTGCCCAAGTGCGTTCGGTGCCGCTGGTGCCCGGTGTGGATTTCTTCGATGAGCTGGAACGGGCGATTCGCGGCTCAATTCCGAAACCGAAAATGATGATCCTCGGCTTCCCGTCGAACCCGACTGCGCAGTGCGTGGAACTGGATTTCTTCGAACGGGTGATCGCCCTCGCCAAGCAATACGACGTGCTGGTGATTCACGATCTGGCCTACGCCGACATCGTCTACGACGGCTGGAAAGCCCCGTCGATCATGCAAGTGCCGGGCGCCAAGGACATCGCGGTGGAGTTTTTCACTCTGTCCAAGAGCTACAACATGGCGGGCTGGCGCATTGGTTTCATGGTCGGCAATCCGGAACTGGTTAACGCCTTGGCGCGGATCAAGAGCTACCACGACTACGGCACGTTCACCCCGCTGCAAGTCGCGGCGATTGCTGCGCTTGAAGGCGATCAGCAGTGCGTGCGCGACATCGCCGAGCAGTATCGCCAGCGTCGTAATGTGCTGGTGAAAGGCCTGCATGAACTGGGCTGGATGGTCGAGAATCCGAAGGCGTCAATGTACGTCTGGGCGAAGATTCCCGAGGCGTATGCGCATCTGGGTTCGCTGGAATTCGCCAAGAAACTCCTGGCTGAAGCGAAGGTTTGCGTCTCGCCGGGGGTGGGATTTGGTGAGTATGGCGACGATCACGTGCGCTTTGCGCTGATCGAAAACCAGGATCGCATTCGTCAGGCTGTGCGCGGCATTCGCGGGATGTTCCGGGCCGATGGCCTGGTTACCAAATAACTGACACCCATCCCCTGTAGGAGCTGCCGCAGGCTGCGATCTTTTGATCTGGTTTTTTACAATCAAAAGATCGCAGCCTCGTTTCACTCGACAGCTCCTACAGGTGCCGTGTTCACGCAGACCATCACCCACAAAAAAACCGCATCGCTGCGGTTTTTTTGTGTCTGCGAGAAGCGCTTAAACGAACAGCGACAGCAGCAGAATGAAGCCCAACGCAACCACCGACAGGATGGTTTCCATCGCTGTCCAGGTCTTGAACGTCTCGGCCACGGTCATGTTGAAGTACTGCTTCACCAGCCAGAAACCGGCGTCGTTCACGTGCGACAGGATCAACGAACCGGCGCCAGTCGCGAGTACCAGCAGCTCACGGTTAACACCCGGAATCATCCCCACCACCGGCACCACAATGCCCGCGCCAGTGATGGTTGCAACGGTTGCCGAACCAGTCGCGATACGGATCACCGCCGCCACCAGCCATGCCAGCAGGATCGGCGAGATCTGTGCGCTTACCGCCATGTGGCCGATCACGTCGCCCACGCCGCTGGTCACTAGCATCTGCTTGAAGCCACCGCCCGCACCGATGATCAGAATGATCGCGGCGGTTGGCGCCAGGCTCGCGTCCAGCCACTTGAGCATCTGTTGCGAACCGATGCCTTGCTTGTAACCGAAGGTGTACAGCGACAGCAGCAACGCCAGCAGCAGTGCGGAGATCGGGTGACCGATCATGTCCATCCAGGTGCGGAAGAAGTGACCGTCCGGCAGCGCGACGTCGGCGAAGGTTTTCAGCAGCATCAGGAACACCGGCAGCAGCACGGTAACCAGGGTGATACCGAAGCTCGGCAGGCTCGCCGAGTCATCGTTTTCGCGGGCCAGTTGATCGACCAGTTCCTGATTCGGGTGACCCGGAATGTGCTTGGCGATGAAGGTACCGAAGATCGGACCGGCAATGATCGCGGTTGGCAGCGCCACGATCAGACCATAAAGAATGGTCTTGCCGATGTCCGCGCCGAACACGCCGATGGCCAGCAACGGGCCCGGGTGCGGTGGCACCAGACCGTGCACGGCGGACAGACCGGCGAGCAGCGGGATACCGATCTTGATGATCGACACGCCAGTGCGGCGCGCCACGATGAACACCAGTGGAATCAGCAGAACAAAACCGATTTCGAAGAACAGCGGGATGCCGACCAGAAACGCGGCGAACATCATCGCCCACTGGACTTTGTCCTTGCCGAACGCACGAATCAGGGTCTGGGCAATCTGATCCGCCCCGCCCGATTCAGCCATCATTTTGCCGAGCATGGTGCCCAGCGCGAGGATGATGCCGACGAAACCGAGCACGCCACCGAAGCCGTCCTGGAACGCTTTGATGATGGTGCCGATCGGCATGCCGGAGGTCAGACCGAGGAACGCGGCAGCGATGGTCAGGGAAATAAACGGGTGCAGCTTGAACTTGGTGATCAGGACAATCAGTCCGATCACGGTGACCACTGCATCAAGCAGCAGAAACGCGTCGTGGGACATGCCAAACATTGGGGGTGTCTCCTGGATTGTTGTTGTTATTAAAGCGGGTTAAACAGAAATCGTGAGGACAGCGCTATCTCTTTCAACACACTCATACCGCCTGTTTCAGACCGTGGGCCTGCCACCAGACGTGAGCCTGCGACGCCAGTTCTTCAACCCTGTGGATCGAAGCATTCAGCGCCAGGGTCAACGGCTCGCCCTTCGGCGATTCGAGGGTGGCGAACTGGCTTTCGATCAACGTGGCCGGCATGAAGTGGCCCGGACGGTGGGACACACGTTCAGCGGCGACTTCAGGGGTCAACTCAAGAAACACGAAGCCCAGGCCCGGCAAGGCGCTGCGCAACACTTCGCGATAACTGTGTTTGAGGGCCGAGCAGGTCAGCACCGGGCGTTTGCCCGATGCATCGACGCGACGTAGTTCGACGCACAGGCTGTCGAGCCAGCCGGCGCGGTCGTCGTCGTTCAGGGGGATCCCCGCGCTCATCTTTTCGATGTTCGCGGCCGGATGGAAAGTATCGCCTTCAATGGCAGTGGCGCCGCTCAATTGGCACAGGGCCTCGCTGACGCACGTCTTGCCGCAACCGGCAACGCCCATGATGACCAGGGCGGTGATGGGATGACTCATATAACACCTCAGCGCGCAGACAGCGCTACCTTTGCTAGCTATGACTCTAGTGCACAGGCAGAAGTTGCCGACGCCTTCTTGTCGTTTTTTTGGGTTGCAGCAGGTTTGCGCCCAACGCCAAAAAGCGAAGATCAGGCAGGACCTCGCTTACGCATTTACAGCTGCATCAGGACAGCGCTACCTTAGTGCCTTGATTTTTGTTTGGCAAGCCGTCGATGACCACCCCTAAAAACGATAAAAATACCCGCACCACCGGCCGTCCCACCCTGAATGAAGTTGCCCGCCTGGCCGGTGTCAGTCCGATTACCGCTTCCCGCGCCTTGCGTGGGGTCAGCACCGTGGCCACCGAACTGGTAGAAAAAGTCCGCAAAGCCGCCCTCGAACTCAACTACGTGGTCAACCCTGCCGCCCGCGCTCTGGCCTCGGCGCAGAGCCATTCGGTGGTGGTTTTGGTGCCATCGTTGTCCAACCTTTTGTTTATCGACACGCTGGAAGCCATTCATCGGGTGCTCACGCCCAAGGGCTTCGAAGTACTGATCGGCAACTTCCACTATTCCCGCGATGAAGAAGAAAACCTCCTGCGCAATTACATGGCGTATCAGCCGCGCGGGTTTCTGCTGACCGGGTTTGATCGCACGGAAAGTTCGCGGCGGATGATTGAGGCGAGCAACATTCCTTGCGTGTACATGATGGAACTGGACAGCGCTGCCGGGGTGAATTGCGTCGGGTTTTCGCAGCTGAGTGCCGGGGAAACGGCGGCTGAACATTTGCTCTCGCGGGGGCGCAAGCGTCTGGCGTATATCGGCGCGCAACTCGATCAACGTACGTTGTTGCGCGGTGAGGGTTTCCGCAAAGCACTGCAGAAGGCCGGGCGTTACGACCCGGATCTGGAAGTGCTGACGCCGCGCGCTTCGTCGGTGGGCTTGGGTGGTGAATTGTTTTTGCAGTTGCTCGCGGCGCATCCGGACGTTGATGCGATCTTTTTTGGTAACGACGATTTGGCGCAGGGTGCTTTATTAGAAGCGCTGCGCAACGGCATCAAGATTCCCGAGCAGGTGGCGATTCTCGGTTTTAACGACTTGCCGATGTCCGAACACATGGTGCCGCGTTTGAGCAGCATCAACACCCCGCGTGAGGCGATCGGCCGGCGCGCTGCGGAGCAGATGTTGACGTTGATGGCGGGTAACTCGGTCGCGCGCCCGGTGGAAGACATGGGCTTCGAACTGAAGATTCGCGAAAGTACCTGACGCCTGAAATCCCTGGGCACAAATCCCGGGTTGAAAAACGATCCCCGTAGGAGCTGCCGCAGGCTGCGATCTTTTGATCTGATCTTTTAAAATCGACATCAAAAGATCGCAGCCTTCGGCAGCTCCTACAGTTTTAGGTGAAGCTCACAAATACGGCGTTGAAACACAAACCCTGTGGGAGCGAGCCTGCTCGCGAAAGCGGTTATTCAGATAAACCTGTGCCGTCTGACACGGCGCTTTCGCGAGCAGGCTCGCTCCCACATTGGATCTCCACCGTTTCTAGTGACTGAGCAGGTCAACGAGGGCCAGTGCGCCTTTCTGGAGCGGCTGGCTTTTGAGCCACACCGCATGCACCGGCATCACCAGACCGTTTTCGATGTTGCGAAAATTCAGGCGTTTCAGCCGGCCGTTATCCAGTCTCGATTGCACCACCGACAACGGAAAATTGCCCCAGCCCAATCCCGCCTCAACCATTTCCATCGCCGTCTCAAGACTGTCGGTGCGCCAGTACGACTCTGCCACCAACGGCCGCGTCTCACTGATCGGCAAGTCGCGACTGGCGACGATGATCTGCCGCACATGCACCAGATCTTCCAGAAACAAATCCTGCCCCCGCAACAACGGGCTGTCCGCCGCCAGCGTGGCGATCATCCGTTCGCTGCCGACAAACTGAAAACGCTCCAGCACGTTCATGCTCAACCCGGCGAACGCCAGGCACACACTGACACGACCACTGTGCAGCATCGCCAGCACGTCATCCTGCGGCGCGGTCAGCACTTCGATGTCGAGCAGCGGATGACGCTCAGCAATCACCTTGATCGCCGCGAGCAAACGCCGCCGATCAATGTCCGCAACCACGCCAATCGACAACTTGCTCTCCAGCCCCAACGACAACTCCACCGCGTGCACTTGCAGTTGTTTGAGTTGTTCGGCGATCAGTCGCGCGTGCGGCACCAGTGACAGCGCCATTGCTGTGGGTTGTGGCTCGCGATGGCTGCGGTCAAACAGCAGATAACCGAGTTCAGCCTCAAGGTTGCCAATACTCATGCTCACCGCCGATGGCACTCGACCCAATGCCCGAGCCGCCGCCGAAAAAGAGCCGCGCTCAATCACCGCAAGAAACAACTCGATGCTGTCGCTGTTGAAATTCACTTCATCTACCTATCACCAAAACTGAAAGCTACTGACTTTTTCTGTCAGCGCTATTGAAGCTATCTTTCGTCGCCTTCGCCAGTCCCGCTGGCCAACAAACGGCAAGAAAGAGGCAATTCCCATGCAAGGCGTCAAACGCAAACTGGTCTACGTGTCGCTCTACGAAGTGATCGGCATGACCTTCTCCGCTCTCGGTCTGGCGCTGCTGTCCGGGACTTCGCCGGGCAGCACCGGGCCACTGGCGGTGATCATCACCACCATCGCCGTGACCTGGAACTTCATTTACACCTCATTGTTCGAGCGCTGGGAAAGCCGTCAGGTGTCGCGCACGCGCACGGTGAAACGCCGCATCGCCCACGCCATCGGTTTTCAATTGACCTTGATCGTGTTCCTGATTCCGTTGATTGCCTGGTGGATGAACATCAGCCTGGTGCAGGCATTTCTGCTGGATCTGGCGCTGATCATTTTCATCCCGTGCTACACCTTCGCGTTCAACTGGCTGTTCGACCGGATTTTCGGTTTGCCGGCCTCGGCACTGCCGGATTCGGCGGCTGCGGCATAAATCGTTAATTCGTAAGCAGATATTGCAAGAAATCAGCGGTTTCCCGGCGCAAATCGCTGATCTTCACAATCCGTGGTTTCCGATAGCAGGCTAAGCTTTTCCATCAATAAAAAATGGATCTGCCCATGACTGCACACGCCCCCGCCGCCGCGCAAAGCGACGGCATCGATCCGATCCGCGCTGCCGAAGTTTCCGCCCGTATCGACCGTCTCCCCGCCGTCGCGACGATCTGGCGATTGGTGGCGCTGCTGTCGATCGGTGGTTTCTTCGAACTCTACGATTTATTCCAGACCGCCTACATCAGCCCCGGACTGATCCGCGACGGCATCTTCGCCACCGGCAATCAGGGCGTGTTCGGTTTCTCCGATCAAGCGGCGTTCGCTTCGGCGACGTTTCTCGGCCTGTTCCTCGGCGCCAGCCTGCTCAGCCCGATGGCGGATCGTTTCGGTCGCCGCGCGATCTTCACCTTCGCACTGGTTTGGTACACCGTGGCGACGGTGTTGATGGGTATTCAGAGTTCGCCGCTGGGCATCATCTGCATGCGCTTTCTGGTCGGCATCGGTTTGGGCATCGAGTTGGTGACCATCGACGCTTACCTCACGGAACTGGTGCCCAAACGCATGCGCAGTTCCGCGTTCGCTTTCGCGTTTTTCGTGCAATTTCTGTCGGTGCCGGCAGTGGCGCTGATGTCGTGGTGGCTGGTGCCGCAAGCGCCGTTCGGTGTGTCCGGCTGGCGTTGGGTGGTGTTAGCCAGCGCGGTGTTTGCGCTGTTTATCTGGTGGCTGCGCAAGCGTCTGCCGGAGTCGCCACGCTGGTTGGCGCAGCACGGTCGATTCGACGAAGCCAACCGGATTCTCGATAACATCGAGGCACGCTGCGAGAAGGATCACGGCCAGCCCTTGGATACGCCGGAAACCGTGTCGGTCGATGTTGAAGGCAAGGGTCGTTTCGCCGACATCTGGCAACCACCGTATCGCCGCCGCGCCTTGATGCTGATCGTCTTCCACGTCTTTCAAGCGATCGGTTTTTTCGGTTTTGGCAATTGGTTGCCGGCGCTGCTGTCCGGCCAGGGCGTGAGCGTCACCCACAGTTTGATGTACGCGTTCATCATCACCCTCGCCTACCCGCTCGGGCCGCTGCTGTTCGTCAAGTTCGCCAACCGTTTCGAGAACAAATGGCAGATCGTCGGCTCGGCCCTCGGTGCGATGACCTTCGGTACGTTATTCGCGCTGCAGACCAGTGCCTTCGGGCTGATCTTTTGCGGGGTGATGATCACCTTCTGCAACGCCTGGCTGAGCTTCAGTTATCACTCGTACCAGAGCGAATTGTTCCCGACCAATATTCGCGCCCGTGCGGTGGGGTTCTGCTATTCGTTCAGTCGTTTGTCGACGGTGTTCAGCAGCCTGCTGATCGGCTTTTTTCTCGACAGTTTTGGCACGCCCGGCGTGTTGGCGTTCATTGCCAGCAGCATGTTGATCGTGATGCTGACCATCGGCTACTTCGGCCCGCGCACGCGTAATCTGGCGCTGGAAAACATTGCCTGATCCTGTAGGAGCTGCGGCACGCTGCGATCTTTTGATCCTCATCTTTTGATCTGAATTTATAGGATCAAGATCAAAAGATCGCAGCGTGCCGCAGCTCCTACAGGGGGCGGTGTGATGTCAGTTCAGTTGCAGGGTTTCGTTGAACTGGCTGATAGCATCGACGACGTGACGTGAGCCTTGCTGAATCTCCTGAATCACTGCCCCCGCCTCGTTCGCCAGCTCCACGCCAAGCCCGGTACGGCTCAAACTCGATTGCATGCTCGACACCGCGCTCAGCGACAAATCGTGGTTGCGGCGCACAACGTCGACGATCTCCAGCGTCGCCTGACTCGTTCTTGCCGCCAGACTTCGCACCTCATCCGCCACCACGGCAAACCCGCGCCCGTGCTCGCCAGCGCGCGCTGCTTCGATCGCGGCGTTGAGCGCCAGCAAATTAGTCTGATCGGCAATCCCGCGAATGGTCTGGACGATGGTGCCGATGATGTCTGACTGTTTGCTCACCGCATCGATGCTGACTGCCGCTTCGTTGAGGTCGCGGGAAATGTCCTGAATGATCTGCACCGTTTGCTGCACGACTTGTGAGCCTTTTTGCGCGCAGGCGTCGTTTTGTACCGAGGTGCTGTGGGCCGATTCCGCGGCGTTCTGCAGCGTGGTCATTTGTTGGGTGATGTCGCTGGCGAACTTGACCACTTTGTACAAGCGGCCCTTGGCATCAAACAGCGGGTTGTACGAGGCTTCGAGGTAAACCATGTGCCCGGATTTGTTCTTGCGCTCGAAACGGTGCGAGTGATATTCGCCGCGATTGAGCGAAGCCCAGAAAGCTTTGTATTGCGACGACTCGGATTCGCTGCGGTGGCAGAACATGCTGTGGTGATGGCCAACGACTTCGTTGTGCGAGTACTGCATGGTCTTGAGAAAGTTGTCGTTGGCGGTGATGACATTGCCTTCCGGGGTGAACTCGATCACGGCCATCGAGCGACCGATCGCCGCGAGCATGGCTTCTTCTTCATGCTCCTTGTTAATCCGCGCGGTAATGTCGGACGCGACTTTGATCACGCTTTTAACTTGCTTGTCCGGGCCATACACCGGCATGTAACTGGCTTCGAGCCAGACTTCCTTGCCGCTCTTGTTCAAGCGCAAGAACGTCCCACTGATCGGTTCACCACGGGCCAGGTCGCGCCACAACTTGGCGTATTCCTCGCTGCGATAAAACGCTTCTTCACAGAAGATCCGGTGATGTTTGCCGCGCACTTCCTCGGCGCCATAGCCCATGGTTTTACAGAAGTTTTCGTTGGCATCCAGAACGATGCCGTCGGGGGTGAATTCGATCATCGCCATCGAACGGCTGATCGCGGCCAACTTGGCATTGGCCTCGGTCAAGGCACAGCTGAATCGTTCGATTTCCAGCAGGTCAGCCTTGTGATGTAGGTTAAACATGGTTGTATCACCTTCCGCGCGGACTTTTGATTTGATGAAAGTTCAGGTCTTTCACGATCCACCACTACGTTCCAAAGAACAGGCACACGCATTCCTCCACGGGAGGAAGTTGTCAGGTGATAAATGATGGTCAATCGGAGAGTCCATGCAGCGACGCTCTAATCAAGACATCCTTCTCTTGATAGCCCGCTCGCGGGCCAGCCCTAACGCGTTGAAGAACTTCCATTTAAAAAATGCTCCTTGTTGGTTCAGTGTCGGTGCCTTGGGTTGCGCACTCTGGCAGCATGAATTTGCAGACTAACCGTGCACGGTCGACATAGTTAGTTACAGAGCAGCATAGCTAGCGCAAAACCTTGCGCAAGGCCACTAGTCGGCCAGTAGTGAGGACTTTTTGCACAAGAATCGGTTCAGCGGAAAATAAACAGCCCCCTGTAGGAGCTGCGAATTAGAGGCTGTTGCTGACTTTGGTAGCCACTTCTGCGGGCACCCACGATTTCCACACCTGCGGCTGATCGCGTAAAAACGCCTCCGCCACCACCCTCGGCTGCAAGCGTTTTTCACTCATCCCCGCCAGCGTCTGGTTCAACAGATCTATCGGCAAGTCGACCTTCTCAAAAAACGTCACCAGCTCCGGATACTGCGCCTTGAACGGCGCCGACACGCCAATCGCCAGACTCGCCGGCATCGACCGCGTGCCTTTGGGATTCGGATTATTGGCATCGGCCAAGGTCTTCCAGGCTTCGGCATCAAACGGCGGTTCCTCGAGTTTCACCAGTTTGAAACGCCCGAGCAGCGGCGTCGGTGACCAGTAGTAGAACAGCACCGGTTTGCCACGTTTGATCGACGACGCCACCTCGGCATCCAGCGCCGCGCCGGAGCCGGTGCGGAAGTTGACGAAGCTGTCGTTGAGCGCATAGGCCTTGAGCTTCTGAGTGTTGACGATCTCCGACGTCCAACCCGTCGGGCTGTTGAGGAAACGCCCACGGCTCGGGTCTTCAGGATCACGGAACACGTCTTTGTAGCGCGGCAGATCCGCCACCGATTTCAATTCCGGCGCCAAGGGTTTGATGCCGCGTTCAGGGTCGCCCTTGATCACGTACTCCGGCACCCACCAGCCTTCGGTGGCGCCTTTCACTGTATCGCCGAGCCCGAATACTTTGCCTTCGGCAGCAGCCTTGACCCACGCCGGACTGCGCCCGGCCCACTCTTCGCCGATCACTTGAATATCGTTTTTTGCCAACGCTGCTTCGAGGCTGACGGTGCTGCCCGGCAGCGTATCGGTCGAGTAGCCGTAGCCTTTTTCGACGATCAGACGCAGCACTTCAGTGATAAAACTGCCGCTCTCCCAAGTGATGTCGCCGAAGTGGATCGGCGCGGTTTTCTCCGCCGCTGAAACAACGCCGACGCTCAGGCTCAGCGCCAGCAGCGAACCGCCGAGCAGGGTTTTGATCGATCTCATGCAGACCTCTTGTCTTGTAGGAATTGGTTGGCGCTGTGGCGATCGCACAGGGCTTGGGAACGGGTCATGTACACGCTGACCGAGCGCTGGGAGATGCCCAGTTCGGCAGCAATTTGCGGGTAGGTCAGGCCATCGACGCGGGCGAGCAGAAAGGTCGAACGGACTTTGCCGGGCAGGCGTTGCAGGGTGTGATCGAGGCGCTTCAGGGTTTGCGACAGTTGCGCGAGATGTTCGGGCGACGCCGCACCATCCTCATCAAATGTTTGCAGATGTCGACGCTGTAGATCCGCACGGCGCCAGTGTTGATAAAGCAGGCGTTGGGCGACGGTGGTGAGCAACGCGCGGGGTTCGCGGATCGCGGTCAGGGATGATGATTCAAGCAGTTGCGCGAAGGTTTCGGCGGCGATGTCTTCAACGCTCGCCGCGTCGTGCAGATGCCGACGCAGATAGGTGCAAAGCCAGTGGTAATGGGCGCGGAACAGGCCGGCCAAGTGTTGGCGATGGGAAAGGTCGGCGCCGGACATAGGGGCTCCTGGGTTAGGGGTCGCTGAATGTCCGGTGTTCCGGTGGCGCGATCGTAGCAAGGCGCCTTATGCATTAATAATATTTAAATTTCATTTTTATATTCGATTATGGAATACAAGATCAAAAGATCGCAGCCCGGAACGCGATCCCTGTAGGAGCTGCCGAAGGCTGCGATCTTTCAACGCAAGCAGCCATACCCCAACTCCTCAGCCTCACGCTGATAGTCGAGCACCACCTGATAATCACCCTCTCCCGCCGCCAACACCTCAGGCAATCCCAACGTTTGCACAACATCCGGAAGTTCGTGCAACGACTGATTCATCACTTGTCGCAGCCGCTCGATCTGTTCATCCGTAGCACTGGCGACGGTGATAAAAGGCAACGTCGGACTGAACGCACTGCGCGCAACAACACGTAACCCCCTGACTTCCTCAGGCGCATGCTGCGCGAGGTAGGCGTAGGTGACGCTGTCGATGGCGGCCAGATCTGCGCGCTTTTCACGCAACCATTGCAGGCTTTCACGGTGGCCGCCGCTGATGCCGACCGTGGAGAAGAATTGCCCATCGCGATGCAACGGGGCGAGGCGCTGACGCAACAGGTTCATGCCGCTGTTGGAGTCGTCGCTGTTGATCACGCCGCGACTGTCGCGAAAGGCTGGCAAGGTTTTGCGTGAGTCATCGGCGCGGCTGAGGATCAGACTGCAATGGTTGCCGGCACTGGCGTCCGGGAGTTCGTAGCGTGGGCGGCCGATCACTCGAACCTGGTCTTTTAATGCCGTCATCAATGGGTAGCCGCAGGTTTGTGTAAGCAGGAGATTGGGGGATAACCAGAGTTCGCGCAGTGACAGGTCTTCAGCGCTCAGACGGGTGTGACCGAGGTGTTCAAGGATGCGCGCGAGCCAGCGCTCGTTGGCCACACGGATGGGCTCGGGGGCGGTGTACATGAGGAGTTCGGCGTGGTGTTGAGTCATACACATATTTCCTGACAACAAATTTCCAACTGTAGGAGTGAGCCTGCTCGCGAATGCGGTGTAACAGTAAAAACCACTTTGAATGACACACCGCCTTCGCGAGCAGGCTCGCTCCTACAGGGGATATATGGAGTGCTTGAAATTAGTGATAAGGATGCTCGGGGCTGTCGATCGGTCTGACGCCATGCTCCCGCCACAACTGCCCATACCCTTGCACCAGAAACCCGCCACTCCTCGCCACCCATTGCTCGCGATTCGCGCGATACACCTTGGGCAAGTCGTACCACGCCAGCCCCGGCAAATCATGATGCACCAGATGAAAATTCAGATTAAGAAACAGCCAGCGCCACGGCCACCCAGCTTCATTTAGCACCGTGCGCTGCTCCGGTTGCGCGTGCGGTCGATGTTCGTAGTAGGAGCGGATCATCGCAATCGACAGCGCCGGCACACTGATCAACAACAGGTAATGCCCCACTGGCAACACGCTGTAGCGCGCGATAAACCACAGCATCAGCAGCGTGAACGCGCCATGGGTCAGCCACATCAGCCAGGCCTGGCGCTCACGGTTTTTCAGCCGCTGCAATTCTTCACTCGCCAACGCCAGCAAGCCCAACGGCGCACCGATGGCGAAACGCCCGAGCACGGTTTTATTCAGCCAGTGCAGGCTGCGTTCAAACAGCGAACTGCCCTGCCAGCACCCCCGCGTCAGGTAACGGCTTTCCGGGTCGACACCGGGCACCGTCAGATCTTCATCGCGGTGATGCAGTAGATGGCTGTCGCGATACAGCGTGTACGGATACCACACGGCAAACGGCGCATAGCCGAGAATTTTATTGAAGCGAGTCCAGCGCGTCGGATGGCCGTGGAGCAATTCGTGTTGCACCGACAGCCACAGCACCAGCAGCGGAATCAGCAGCACGGTACTGAAACCCCGTCCCAGCCAGTGGCTGTTGAACATGATTGCAAACCAGCCGCCATATACGCCGATCAACAACAGCCAGGTCGGCCAGTCGCTGCGAGCGGTAAAACGTTGGCGCAGGGTTTCGATGTGTTGACGGTGGGCGGCGTCGAAATAATGAGACATGGCGTTGCTCGCAGCGGGTTCCTTCCCTTTCTGTGCAACGACCACCGAGAATCTTGCAGATTATTTTGGATCAACAGGGAAGCCCGAGAACCGGGCTTCCGAAAGGCGTGATCAATGACCGAAAATATCGGTTTTCTTGGCCTTCTTCTCCGCGCGTTTTTCAATCGCGGTCTTGGCCGGTTTCTTCTTCGCGGCTTTCTTTGAATCCATACCTTTGGACATGATGCGTACTCCACTCACAGGGGATGTGAGCTCAGGTATACACCTATCCAGACGCGCGCGTTCTTTTATAATCGCCGCGAAATCTACCGACAGTCAGAACCCATGCCCGATACCCAATACAGCCTGCTCGACGCGTCTCTCTGGCCGTTGATGAACAAGTTTTACCGCAGCCACCAATCCTCGATGAAAGCCGTGCGTGACGCGCAATTGTGGGTGGCGAGACGTGGGGAAATTGTTGCGGCGTTGTGCTTGCGACCGGTGGCGGGTGGGCATTGGTTGACCGGGTTGTTTGTTGATCCGGGGTGTCGGGATCAGGGGATTGCGGGGCAGTTGATGGCAGCGGCGGTTCAGGATGTGACGGAGCCGGTGTGGCTGTTCTGTCATCCGGATTTACGCGGGTTTTACGAGCGGCGCGGGTTCCGGTTTGATCCTGAGTTGCCGCAGGCGATGGCGGAGCGATTGAGCCGGTATGCGCGGAGCAAGCCGATGATTGCGATGGGCCTGGGGTGAAGATCAAAAGATCGCAGCCTTCGGCAGCTCCTACACCTATCCCTGTAGGAGCTGCCGAAGGCTGCGATCTTTTGATTCTGGTTAATCGTCAGCTGTGGGATCGAGATCCGGGAACATCACTTCGGTAAAACCGAACTTGCTGAAATCAGTAATCCGCGAAGGGTACAACCGGCCGATCAAGTGATCGCACTCATGCTGCACCACCCGCGCATGGAAACCTGAAGCCACACGCATGATCGGCTCGCCCTTCGGATCAAAACCCTCGTAGCGAATCTGCTGATAACGATCCACCGCGCCGCGCAAACCCGGCACCGACAAACACCCTTCAAACCCCTCCTCCATCAACGGATTCAACGGCGTGATCAGCGGGTTGATCAGGATCGTCTGCGGCACGGCTTCAGCGTCCGGATAACGTTCGCTGTGCTCGAAACCAAAGATCACCAATTGCAGATCGACGCCGATCTGCGGCGCGGCCAGGCCGACGCCGCCGACGCTTTCCATGGTCTGGAACATGTCGTCGATCAGTTGCCACAACTCAGGACTGTTGAACATTTCCGGCGGCACCGGCGGGGCGATGCGCAGCAAGCGCTCGTCGCCCATTTTGAGGATTTCACGGATCATGATGTGGCTTCGTCAGTGTCCGGCTTGAGCGAGTGATCGCGGCCCAGGCCCGAGACGTGTTGTTTGGGTTGTTCATCGAGTTCGCCGGGGACTTTCTCGCCCTCGTCTTTGCCCTCGCTGGACATGTGCTCGATCACCGCATTCATCTCCGCGCCGAGCAGCAGCACCGCAGCGGAAATGTAGAAGTACAGCAAGAGCACGATGATCGCGCCGATGCTGCCATACATCGCGTTGTAGTTGGCGAAGGTTTTCACGTAGAACGCGAAACCCAACGAGGCGATGATCCACACCACCACGGCCAATACCGAGCCCGGAGTGATGAAGCGGAATTCCTGTTTGACGTCCGGCATTACGTAATAGATGAGGGCCACGGCAACCATCATCAAAATCACGATCACCGGCCAGCGCGCGATCGTCCAGATGGTCACGATGACCTCTTCCAGCCCTACTTGTGCGGCGATCCAGCCCATCACTTGCGGCCCGAGCACCATCAATGCGGCAGCCATCAGCAGCATGCCGGCGATGCCGACGGTGTAGACCACCGACAGCGGAAAGCGCTTCCAGATTGGTCGGCCTTCGACCACGTCATACGCCGCATTCATCGCGCTCATCATCAGGCGCACGCCGGCAGACGCGGTGTACAGCGCGATGACGATACCAACCGAGAGCAAGCCGCCCTTGGACTGCTGCAACTGGTCGATCACCGGGTTCACTGATTCCAGTGCCTGCGGTGGCAGCACCAGTTCCGATTGCAGGCGCAGCCAGGAGAAGAAGTCCGGCAGGTGCAGGAAACCGATCAGGGCGATCAGAAACAGGATGAACGGGAACAGCGAGAACAGCATCTGGTAGGCCAGTGCCGAGGCGTAGGTCGACATTTCGTCATCGACGAATTCAGTGACCGTGCGCACCATCACTCGGTGCAGGGGCAGACCTTTCATGTCTGGAAATATCATTCGCGTCTCCTTTCGCCGCAATACAGGTTTGAAGTCGTGGCGACTCAGGGGCCGTTTTTTACATCAAGGTAGCTTGTTTGGCGAACCTTGCTGGGTGTCAGCAGGATTTCGACACAAAAACGGCCATCCTTGGATGGCCGCTCGTGTCTTTCGTTCAAGGCTGGATTACGCCTTGTCGACGCCTTTTTTGACAGCGTCCTTGGCTTTGCCGACCGCTTGCTGGGCTTCGCCTTTTTTCTCTTGGACTTTGCCTTCGGCCTGCAGCTTGGTGTTGTCGGTGGCTTTACCGACGCCTTGCTTGACGTTGCCGACCGCTTCGTTGGCCATGCCTTTTACTTTATCGCCTGTGCTACTCATGGTGTTTCTCCTTGGTGCAATTAGGGGGAAAAGTCAGTACGTAATGATTGACTGGCCGGGTTTGCGCCAAGTTTCATTTATTTTTCGCCGGATCATTTCGTCGCGACGAACAGGTTGGGCTTTATGTTTGCGTGCAATGCCCCGAGAATGCGCAGCATAAGGGCGCCACGCGCCAGGAACCGATCCTGCAGGAATGTTATGAAACTCGATAAAACGCTCGCCATCGCCCGTAGAAACAAGGAACTGGGCGGCGCCGTGCTCGGCACCAACAATTGCCACTTCGCCGAACTGAACCGCAATCGCAACATCTGGTGGTTCGACCTGCCAGTGTCGCGTCTGGCGATTGGTCAGTACGAGTGGATTCACCTGCTGATGCACACGCCGGCCACCGACGAACTGCTGCACCTGAAAGTGCCGACGGTGTTTCTGCGTGAGAAGCTCGAGGGGCTGGTGATTCGCAACGAAGGCAAGCGCAAAGCGGCGCTGAGCCTGGAATTGAGTGCAGACAAGGATTCGTATCTGCAGGACATGCGTCCGGCGGGGACTAATGTGAATTTCGCGCCGTTCCGTCAGTAAATCAAAAGATCGCAGCCTGCGGCAGCTCCTACATGATCATTCCCACGCTCTGCGTGGGAATGCATCTAGGGACGCTCTGCGTCCCAGCAGTTCTGGACGCAAAGCGTCCGGGGCAGCATTCCCACGCGGAGCGTGGGAACGATCAAAGCCATGCTCTGCACCAACAAAAAGCCCCGCATCTGCGGGGCTTTGTGTTTTAGGCGGCGGACTTGGCCTTGATCTTCTTCAGCTCTTCATCGCGCAGCTCGCGGCGCAGGATCTTGCCGACGTTGGTGGTCGGCAGCGCATCGCGGAACTCGACCGAACGCGGCACCTTGTAACCGGTGACGTTGGCGCGCATGTGCTCCATCACCGTTTCCTTGGTCAGCGTCACGCCCGGTTTGGCGACGATGAAAATCTTGATCGCTTCGCCCGACTTCTCGTCCGGGATGCCAATGGCCGCGCACTGCAATACGCCCGGCAGGGTCGCCAGCACGTCTTCCAGTTCGTTCGGATAAACGTTGAAACCAGAGACCAGAATCATGTCTTTCTTGCGATCGACAATGCGCATGTAACCGTCCGGCTGGATCAGCGCGATGTCGCCGGTTTTCAGCCAGCCGTCGCTGTCGAGCATTTCGTCGGTGGCTTCCTGACGCTGCCAGTAGCCCTTCATCACTTGCGGGCCCTTGACGCACAGTTCGCCGATTTCGCCCATTGGCTGTTCGACACCGGCATCGTCGATGACTTTGCACAGGGTCGATGGCACTGGGATGCCGATGGTGCCGATCTGGATGTGCTGGATCGGGTTCACCGTGGCGACCGGGCTGGTTTCGGTCATGCCGTAACCTTCGCAAATCGAGCAACCGGTCACCGCTTTCCAGCGCTCGGCAGCGGCCAGTTGCAGGGCCATGCCGCCCGACAAGGTGACTTTTAGCGCCGAAAAGTCCAGTTTGCGGAAACCTTCGTTGTTGCACAGCGCCACGAACAGCGTGTTGAGGCCAACGAAACCGCTGAACTTCCACTTCGACAGTTCCTTGACCATTGCCGGCAGGTCGCGCGGGTTGCTGATCAGGATGTTGTGGTTGCCGATCAGCATCATCGCCATGCAATGAAAGGTGAACGCATAGATGTGGTACAGCGGCAGCGGCGTGATCAGGATCTCGCAACCTTCATTGAGGTTCGAGCCCATCAGCGCCTTGCATTGCAGCATGTTGGCGACGAGGTTGCGGTGGGTGAGCATCGCGCCCTTGGCCACGCCGGTGGTGCCGCCGGTGTATTGCAGCACCGCGACATCGCCGCTGTGCGGGTTGGCTTCGGCCACAGGCTGGCCTTGGCCTTTACTCAACGCGTCGTTGAACTTGATGGCTTTCGGCAGGTGATAAGCCGGCACCATTTTCTTCACGTACTTGATGACGCTGTTGATCAGCAGGCGTTTGACCGGTGGCAA
The DNA here is from genome assembly GCF_001269815.1 of Pseudomonas sp. P1.31. Classification (NCBI taxonomy): domain Bacteria; kingdom Pseudomonadati; phylum Pseudomonadota; class Gammaproteobacteria; order Pseudomonadales; family Pseudomonadaceae; genus Pseudomonas; species Pseudomonas sp. P1.31. The sequence goes on from NZ_LHVN01000032.1 coordinate 317,454, forward strand.
CAGGTCGGCAACTTCGGTGACGAAAACGTGTTTGACGCCGGTTTTCGGCACCACGGTTTCGGCCAGGTGCGCCATGTTCGCCAGGCAAACAAGGGCTTTGGCACCGGAGTCGTTGAATTGGTGTTCCATTTCCCGCGCGGTGTACAGCGGGTTGGTGTTGACCACGATCAGCCCGGCACGGATGGCACCGAAGACGGCCACCGGGTACTGCAGAACGTTGGGCAGTTGCACGGCGATTCGATCACCGGGCTGCAAGTCGGTATGCTGTTGCAGATACGCGGCAAACGCACCGGACAATTCGTACAGTTCACCGTAGGTGATTGTCTTGCCCAGGTTGCTGAAAGCCGGTTTGTTGGCGAAGCGTTGGCAGGACTGCTTCAACACTGCCTGAATATTCGGGTACTCATCTGGATTGATGTCGGCAGCAATTCCAGCGGGGTACTTATCCTTCCAAAAGTCTTCGTTCATGGAAGCCCACTCCTCAGCAACGCGAATTCTTCACCGCATTTGATGCGATTATTATTGGTGTGTGTTTTGTATTGGTGAATCTGGCTTTTTGATAGGCCGAGAAGTCACAAAGCGCGCCGAGAGTAGCAGCTTTGCCGAGGGTCGACTAGAGCCAAAAGCGGCCCATACAGTCATATTTATGACTCAAGACTTGATAACAGTCATTTTAGAGCAAAAATCCTAGAACACCTTGAAAGTCCCGCAAAACGGGGCTTCAAAGCAAAAGATCGCAGCCTTCGGCAGCTCCTACATTGGAATACGTTTCCTGTAGGAGCTGCCGAAGGCTGCGATCTTTTTGTTTTCAGGCGTTAAGCGATATCGCGCAACTCACGCCGCAGAATCTTCCCGACCGGCGTCATCGGCAACGACTCGCGCAGCACGATGTGCTTCGGCACTTTGTACGCGGTGAAATTCTCTTTGCAGTACGCCTTCAGCTCTTCCAGGCTGACGCCGGTCTCCCGCGCCACCACAAACAGCTTCACGGCCTCGCCCGAACGCTCGTCCGGCACACCGATCACCGCGCAGTTGGCGACTTTCGGGTGAGCCATCACCACGTCTTCGATCTCGTTCGGGTACACGTTGAAACCGGAGACAATGATCATGTCCTTCTTGCGATCAACGATGCGCACGAAACCGTCCGGATCGATTACCGCGATGTCGCCGGATTTGAACCAGCCTTCGGCATCCAGTACTTCGGCGGTGGCCTCAGGTTTGTTCCAGTAACCTTTCATGATCTGCGGGCCCTTGATGCACAGCTCGCCACGCTCGCCCATTGGCTGCTCGACGCCATCATCGTTGATCACTTTCAACAACGTGCCCGGCACCGGCAAACCGACCGTGCCCAGGCGCGACTGATCGCCGTACGGGTTGGTGCAGGCCACCGGCGAGGTTTCGGTCAGGCCGTAGCCTTCGGTGATGCGGCAACCGGTCATCTGCTCCCAACGCTCGGCGGTGGCTTTGACCAGCGCGGTGCCGCCAGAGTTGGTGAGTTTCAGGCTGGAGAAATCCAGGGTCTTGAAATCCGGGTGATCCATCAGCGCAACGAACAGTGTGTTCAGCCCCAGCAACGCCGAGAAACGCCAGTTCTTCAGCTCTTTGATGAACCCGGCAATGTCGCGCGGATTGCTGATCAATACGTTGTGGTTGCCCGAGACCATCATGCACATGCAATTCGCGGTGAACGCATAGATGTGGTACAGCGGCAGCGGCGCGATCATCACCTCCTGACCTTCGCGCAGCAGTGGCTGACCATCCGGGCCGAGCTGCGCCAGACACGCGCGCACTTGCTGCATGTTCGCCACCAGATTGCCGTGGGTGAGCATCGCGCCCTTGGCCAGTCCGGTGGTGCCGCCGGTGTATTGCAGCACGGCGATGTCGTCGAGGCTGACCTTCAACGGCTTGATGCCCAAGCCCCGGCCCATGCGCAGCGCACTCTTGAAGGAGATCGCCTGCGGCAGCGAATACGCCGGCACCATTTTTTTCACTTTGCTGATCACGGTGTTGATCAGCCAGCCTTTGGCGGTGGGCATCAGGTCGCCCATTTTCGCTTCGATCAGGTATTGAATGTCAGTGTCGGGCAGCACTTCCTGGACTTTCTGGCCGAACATGTTCAGGTACACCAACGCACGTGCGCCGGAATCCTTGAACTGGTGACGCATTTCCCGCGCGGTGTACAGCGGGTTGGTGTTGACCACGATCAGCCCGGCGCGCAAGGCACCGAACACGGCAATCGGATAATGCAGGACGTTGGGCATCTGCACGGCGATGCGATCGCCCGGCGCCAGATCGGTGTGCGCTTGCAGGTAACCGGCGAAAGCGGCGCTCTGACGTTCGAGCTCGGCGTAGGTCAGGGTCACGCCCATGTTGCTGAATGCCGGGCGATCCGCGAACTTCTTGCAGGAGCGCTCAAACACCTCGATCACCGACTTGAACTCACCCATGTCGATGTCCAGCGGTACGCCGGCCGGGCGTTTGTCGTTCCAGAAATCAGGTTGCATTGTTCTTGTCCTCTTTACCTGAGCCGATCCGGGCCGCTTTCTGTCATTTCTGAAAAAGCGGAGCTTCACGGACACTAGCAGTTATGGCCATTGAGGCAAATACGGGCAAAGCCGTCATTGATCGTGTGAATCTTCCTGCCGTGGCGTGGGCTGATCAGACGCGCTATACAATGTGCCGACTCTGAGCAAAGGAATCGCCATGATCCACCACCCCCTATGGCTGGACGCGAGTGACCGCAGCCGCCTGTTCGTCAACCAATGGCTGCCCGCCGCGCCGTTGAAAGCGGTGATCCTGCTGGCCCACGGCATGGCCGAACACAGCGGCCGCTATGCCCGTTTGGCCGACACGTTTTGCGACAAAGGTTATGGCGTTTACGCGCCGGATTTGCGCGGACATGGCAAAACTGCCGAACACGGTACGCTCGGACATTTCGCCGACGACGATGGCTGGTGCAAGGTGCTGGGTGATTTGGCGAGCCTCAATCAACACATCGGCCAGCAGCACCCCGGCGTGCCGATCATCCTGCTCGGCCACAGCATGGGCAGCTACCTCGCGCAGGCCTATCTGCTGCACCACAGCGCCAGTTTGCAGGGGGCGATTCTCAGCGGTTCGAACTTCCAACCGGTGGCGCTTTATGGCGCGGCACGGCAGATCGCCCGACTGGAAAAACTGCGTCAGGGCGGCAAGGGGCGCAGTGCGCTGATCGAGTGGTTGTCGTTCGGCTCGTTCAACAAAAAATTCAAACCGGTGCGCACGCCGTTCGACTGGCTCAGCCGCGATCCGGCTGAAGTCGACCTGTACGCCAACGACCCGTTGTGTGGCTTTCGCTGCACCAATCAGCTGTGGATCGACCTGCTCGGTGGCTTGCAGCAAATCAGCAAAGCGTCCAATCTCGCCCAGATCAACCCGGGCCTGCCGTTGCTGGTGATCGGCGGCGAATGTGATCCGGTGAGTGAAGGCAAGCGTCTGACTGATCTGGCCAACGCTTTGCGCTCGGCCGGCAGCCAGAACCTGCAACTGCAGATCTACCCGCAGGCGCGGCACGAATTGTTCAACGAAACCAATCGCGATGAGGTGATTGCCGATGTGCTGGCCTGGATTGATCAGGTGCTCAGCCATCCGCGCCCGCAACGCAGCGAATAATTTTTTGTGGATTTATTTAATCCATCACAGGAATCGAGACCGATGACCCAGGTTACCAACATCCCTTACGAAGCCCTCGAAGTCGGCCAGACCGCCAGCTACAGCAAGACCGTCGAAGAGCGCGACATTCAGCTGTTCGCCGCGATGTCCGGTGACCACAACCCGGTGCACCTGGACGCCGAGTTCGCCGCCGCCAGCATGTTCAAGGAGCGCATCGCTCACGGCATGTTCAGTGGCGCGTTGATCAGCGCTGCCGTGGCGTGCGAAATGCCTGGGCCGGGCACTATTTATATCGGTCAGCAGATGAGCTTTCAGAAGCCGGTGAAGATTGGCGACACGCTGACAGTGCGTCTGGAAATCCTCGAGAAGCTGCCAAAGTTTCGTGTGCGCATTGCTACTCGCGTGTTTAACCAGCGTGATGAGTTGGTGGTGGATGGTGAGGCAGAGATTCTGGCACCGCGTAAGCAGCAGACGGTGACGTTGCCTACTTTGCCGGCGATTAGTATTGGTTGATTGAAAAGATCGCAGCCTTCGGCAGCTCCTACATTGGAATGCGTCCCTGTAGGAGCTGCCGCAGGCTGCGATCTTTTGCTTTTAAAACAAACATAAAAAAACGCCAGACTAGCTGGCGTTTTTTGTTACTGGCGTACGCTTACGAGCGTGCGCGAGCCTGGTTACGCAGGGCTTTCACCTGGTCGTGGTTGCGTTGTACGCCGTGGTACTGACGTTCAACCAGGTCACGAATGCCCACCAGGTTGTGCTTGTTGATTTTTTCCAGTGCTTCTTTGTAAGCCTTCAGCGCATGGTCTTCACCACGTTCGGCTTCGTTCAGCACAGCCTCTTCGTCTTTGCCGGTGAACATCGCTTTAACGTCGACCCAGCGACGGTGCAGATCACCGCTGACGCTGGTGGAAGTTTCCGGATCGCCGCCCAGTTTGCGAACTTCAGCTTGCAGCTCAGCTGCAGCGGTAGCGCAATCGGCAGAGCGGGTCACGAACAGGGTTTTCAGTTCTGGGTGCTTGATGTCTTCGGCGCAAGTCTTGAACCCTTCCTGACCGTCCTTGCTGGTTTCAATCAGGTCATTGAGTACAGAGATGGCTTCTTTATTCATGTCGGTCATTTTTCAATTCCTTGCGATCGGTGGAAGATGCAAGGGATATTGCAGTGTGCGTGCCAGTTTTTACTCTGATAGAAAACATATATAAATCAATAACTTAAAGATAAATGAACTATCTGTATTGCGGTTATTTGCATGATCTGTCATTTGGCCTGCATGCAGAATGCCTGTATTTTCCAATCTGATTTGAAGCCAGACGATCCTTTTGATGAATCCCGAAAAACTCGAACTGCTGATCACCCGAGAAATGCCCTTCGGCAAGTACAAGGGCCGGATCATCGCCGACCTGCCAGGCCCTTACTTGAACTGGTTCGCCCGTGAAGGTTTCCCGCACGGCGAACTCGGCGGATTGCTTGCACTGATGCAGGAGATCGACCATAACGGTTTGTCCGAGCTGCTCGAACCGCTGCGTGCCAAACATGGCAAACCCGCCCCGCGCCATTGAAGCGCCCTCCTCTATAGAGCCAGCCGCCATGCCCGATAACACCCTGCGCGCCCGTGATGAAGCTTTCTGGCAAATGTTTGTCGGCCGTTATGACGTCCAACCCGGCCCGATCAATCTGGAGAACGGTTACTTCGGACGCATGTCGCGCACGGTGATCGAGGAGTACCAGCGCAACATCGAGCTGATCAACACCAGCAATTCGGTGTACGTGCGCCAGCGCTACGAGCAATACGACAACCTCGACATCCGCGCACAATTGGCCGAGCTGATCGGCGTGCGCGCGCAAAGCGTGGCGTTTACCCGCAATGCCACTGAAGGCCTGCAATCGCTGATTCGCAACTACAACCGCCTGCAACCCGGCGATCAGGTGCTGATCTGCGACCTCGAATACGACACGGTCAAAGGCGCCATGCGCTGGCTAGCCAAGCATCGCGGCGTCGAAGTCATCGAGATTGACCACGCGCACCCGGCGACTTTCGAGAGCCTGCTGGCCACCTACCGCGAAACCTTTATTCGTCACCCGAAACTGAAACTGATGGCGCTGACGCACGTCACCCATCGCACCGGTCTGGTGATGCCGGTGCAGGCCATCGCCGCGCTGGCCAAAGAGCATGGCGTCGACATCATCCTTGATGGCGCCCACGCCCTCGGCCAGATCGAGTTCGACTTCGAAGCCCTCGGCATCGCCTTCGCCGCGTACAACCTGCACAAATGGATCGGCGCACCGCTGACCCTCGGTTTCCTCTATATCGCTCCGCAGCGGCTGGCCGATATCGACCCGGACATGGGCGAGATGCACTACCCGGTCAACGATATCCGCTCGCGCACCTCGTACAGCACACCGAACATTCCGGCGCTGATGACCTTGCCGCTGGTGTTCGAAGAGCATCGCTCGCTCGGCGGCGCAGCGGCCAAAGGGGCGCGAATCAATTACCTGCGCAACCTGTGGGTCAGCGCCGTGCGCCAGTTGCCGGGCATCGAAGTGTTGACGCCAGACGATCCACGCTTGTATTGCGGGATCACTGCGCTGCGTTTCACTCGCCATGACAATCAACAGGCGATGGCCGAGCGTCTGCTCAACGAATACAACCTGTTCACCGTGGTGCGCACTGGCGCCGCGTGCGGGCCGTGCATTCGCATCACGCCGGGGCTGACCACCACCGCCGCCGAGATGCAATTGCTCACCCGCGCGTTGAACGAGCTGCGCTGAATCGCCTAAACGGTGTATTTGTCGAAGTCCTCGGGTTTGATCTGCGACGACACCGCAAAGGTGTCGATGCCGATGGTCAGGTGGCCGAAGAAACCGTCCTCGTGGGAGTCGCGGCCGATCGGCCAAACGGTCAGGGTCGAAGCCTCGCCGCCCATGTCGGCAAAGAAACTGTCCTGAGTATTGTTCAAAGCTGTTGAGGCGCGACCGCGATAGGCTTTGGCGTTGAGCACCGAGCGCGACACTACTTCGGGGAAATACAACTGACCGACCCACGCCACGTTGCGCTCTTCGAGGTACTCGGTACCCGCGACCATGCGCACCGCCACATGGATGTGCAACGCACGACCGGCGTAGAACCCCGGATAAATCGTGGTAAAGCGCGCCCTGCCCTTGTGATCACAGAACTGACTGCCGCGCAGGTAGGTGTCATCGTCGGTGCGCGGGATCGAACCGATGGCTTCGGCGTCGACTTCGAGATCCGGGTTGATCCGGCTCCAGCCCGAATACGCACCGCGAGCGTTGCAATGCCAGATGTCCACCAGCGCGCCGCTCACCGGTTCACCGGTCATGGCATCGACGATGGTCAGGCGTAGCAGCAGCGGCAAGCCTTCCGCACCTTCGCTGATGTTGCGGCGCAGCAATTGCGGGTTGCGAAAATACGGCCCGGCGATTTGCTCGGGGGCCAGTTGATACACCGGGTTCGGTGAGGGTGTTGCAGCGTCTCGATCCATGATGCGTTCTCTCTTCCATAAGAGAACGCAGATTAGCGCCACGCAATCGCCTGTGTGCGGTAACTATGTATCGCGTCGTAACTCCAGGCTGCGATCTTTTGGCCTAGCCATTTGAAAGCAAGATCAAAAGATCGCAGCCTCGTTGCACTCGACAGCTCCTACATCGCATCCCGTATCAACGCCCTGTAGGAGCTGCCGAAGGCCGCGATCTTTTGATGTTGGCTTTTCTGGGGGCAAAAAAAAACGGTGCGCCGACCGAGCGCACCGTAAAGCCGTAGAACACACAACGAAGTGTTTGGTAACAATCAGTCCAGCAGCGCCAAAGCCTCAGCGGTGCATTCCTGAATGCGGGCCCAGTCGCCGTTCTTGATCCACTCCGGATCAAGCATCCAGCTACCGCCCACGCACATGACGTTTTTCAGCGCCATGTAGCTTTTGATATTGGCCGGGCCGACGCCGCCAGTCGGGCAGAATTTCACTTCACCGAACGGACCGCCGAGGGCTTTGATTGCTGCGACGCCACCGCTGACTTCCGCCGGGAACAGCTTGAAGCGGCGATAACCCAGACCGTAGCCTTCCATGATGCCGGAGGCGTTGCTGATGCCCGGCAACAGCGGAATCGGGCTGTCGACGCTGGCTTCCAGCAGGTCACGGGTAATGCCTGGGGTGACGATGAATTGCGAGCCGGCAGCTTCGGCCGCCGCGAGCATGTTGCGATCGAGCACGGTGCCGGCACCGGTCATCAGTTCCGGACGCTGGTCGCGCAGGATCTGAATGGCCTTGAGGCCGAACTGCGAACGCAGGGTCACTTCCAGCGCGGTCAGACCACCGGCGGCCAAGGCGTCGGCCAGCGGCAGCACGTCCTGTTCGCGGGCGATGGTGATCACCGGCAGGATCCGCGCCTTGGCGCAGAGGCTGTCGATCAGGGCAACTTTGTCCGCCATGGAAACGGTCGGGGATGGGGTTGTCATAGCGGCTGTTCCTTGGCTCATGGGCACCAGTAAATCTCTAACGTAGGTTGCAGAAACGCGCGCACCGGCATGGCGGCGACGTCATCGGATGCCAGCGCGGCATTCAGGGTGGTCAGTTTCGACTGACCGGAAATCGACAGAATCTTGTGCTTGGCCGAAGCCAGCAGCGCACGGCTCATGGTCAGGCGCTGACGCGGCACGCTCGGCGCCAGCATCGGCCAGCAACGGCGAGTGCCATCGGCTTGCAGCGCTTCGGCCAGGTTCGGACTGTTCGGGAACAGCGACGCGGTGTGACCGTCATCGCCCATGCCCAACACCAGCACGTCAATCGGCGGCAGCTCAGCGAGCAAGCGATCAGCCTGTTCAGCAGCCTGCTCGACATTCGCCGCAGCGCTATAAAGGCTGAGGAACTGCGCTTTCGCCGCCGGGCCTTTGAGCAGGTATTGCTTGAGCAGACCGGCATTGCTGTCGGCATGTTCAACCGGTACCCAGCGCTCGTCGGCGAGGGTCACGATGACCTTCGACCAGTCCAGTTCCTGTTTGGCCAGGTGCTGGAAAAACGCCACCGGGCTGCGACCGCCGGACACCACCAACACCGCGTTGCCGCGTGCCGCAATGGCCTCGCTCAATTGCTTGGCGACATTCAGCGCCAGACCTTCAGCCAACAGCACCGGGCTCTTGAATGCGTGAGCGTTTACGCCCGCAGGCAGTTGCACATTAGATATCGCCATACCACGACCTCCCGTCCCGCGTGATCAATGCAATGGAGCTCATCGGCCCCCACGACCCGGCCGCGTACGGCTTGGGCGCGTCACCGGATTTTTTCCACCCGGCGATCAGCTGGTCACACCATTTCCACGCGGCTTCGATTTCATCTTTACGGACAAACAGGTTCTGATTGCCGTTCATCACTTCCAGCAACAACCGCTCGTAGGCATCGGGGATCCGCGCGCTACGCCAGGTGTCGGAGAAATTCAGTTGCAGCGGGCCGCTGCGCAGTTGCATGCCTTTGTCCAGGCCCTGCTCTTTGGTCATCACGCGCAAGGAAATGCCTTCGTCCGGTTGCAGGCGGATGATCAGTTTGTTGCTGATCTGCAAGCGCTGCTCGGGGGCGAAAATGTAGTGCGACGGTTCCTTGAAGTGGATGACGATCTGCGACAACTTCTGCGGCATACGCTTGCCGGTACGCAGGTAGAACGGCACGCCGGCCCAGCGCCAGTTGCGGATGTCGGCACGCAAAGCGACGAAGGTTTCGGTGTCGCTCTGGGTGTTGGAATTCGGTTCTTCGAGGTAACCCGGGACGGATTTGCCTTCGCTGTGGCCGGCGATGTACTGGCCGCGCACCACTTGCGTGGTCAGGCCTTCCGGACTGATCGGCGCCAGCGCCTTGAGCACTTTTACTTTTTCGTCACGGATGCTGTCGGCAGACAGGTCAGCCGGTGGATCCATGGCGATCAGGCAGAGCAACTGCAACAGGTGATTCTGGATCATGTCGCGCAGCTGGCCGGCCTTGTCGAAGTAGCCCCAACGGCCTTCGATGCCAACCTTCTCGGCCACGGTGATTTCCACGTGGGAGATGTAATTCTGGTTCCACTGGGTTTCGAACAGGCTGTTGGCGAAACGCAGGGCGATCAGGTTCTGAACGGTTTCTTTACCCAGATAGTGGTCGATGCGGTAGGTGCGGTTCTCCGGGAAGAACTGCGCCACGGCATCGTTAACCTTGCGCGACGATTCGAGGTCGGAGCCGATCGGTTTTTCCAGCACCACGCGGGTGTTTTCTGCCAGACCGACGCTCGCCAGGTTCTCGCAGATCGCGCCGTACACCGCTGCCGGTGTGGCGAAGTAAGCAATCATGCGCTGCGTGCTGCCGGCCTGTTCGGCCAGCGCGACATAGTCTTCAGCCTTGAGGAAGTCGACGTGCAGGTAGCTCAGGCGCGCAAGAAAGCGCTCGGCCACGGCTTCGTCCAGCTCTTTGCCGACATAGCGACGCAGTTCAGCGGCGATGAACGCCAGGTGCTGCTGCTCGGTGCCGTCTTCACGGGCCAACGCGATGATGCGCGTGTCCTCGTGCAACAGATCGGCGCCATCGAGGTGATACAGGGCAGGAAACAGCTTGCGCAGGGCCAGATCGCCGAGAGCGCCGAACAAGGCAAAGGTGCACGGTTCAACCGTAATCGAAGGCATGATGTTTGTTCTTTTATCAAGTTAAGCTACAAATACCTTTTTTCAAGGCATCACTCAAGGGAAAATGTAGTAATAACCACAACATTTTCGCAAAATACAGATTCCGAGTGGTGGTCGGTCGGAGCCATCAGTAGGATAGGCCACCGTGACGGGCCACATCAAAGGCCCAATTTGCATAGATCAGCGCACCTTTGCGCTGGTGAATTAGGAATTCCATATGGACCGCGTGCGAAATTTACTGGAACAGATCCAGAGTCGCCTTGAAGACCTGAACAAGGCCGAACGCAAAGTCGCCGAGGTGATCCTGCTCAACCCACAGCAGGCCACCCGCTTCAGCATCGCCGCCCTCGCCCAGGCCGCGTCGGTGAGCGAACCGACGGTCAACCGTTTCTGCCGTTCGTTCGGCGTCAGCGGCTACCCGGAACTTAAGCTGCAATTGGCGCAGAGCCTGGCCAGTGGCGCGGCGTACGTCAGCCGCGCGGTCGAGGCCGATGACAATCCCGAGGCCTACACGCAAAAGATTTTCGGCAGCGCGATCGCCTCGCTGGACAGCGCTTGTCAGGCGCTGGATCCGAACCTGATCAGCCGCGCCGTTGACCTGTTGATTCAGGCACGGCAAATCCACTTCTTTGGTCTCGGCGCTTCGGCACCGGTGGCGCTGGATGCGCAGCACAAGTTTTTCCGTTTCAACCTGGCGGTTACCGCGCACGCCGATGTGTTGATGCAGCGGATGATTGCTTCGGTGGCGCACACCGGTGAGCTGTTCGTGATCATTTCCTACACCGGGCGCACCCGTGAACTGGTGGAAGTGGCGCGCATTGCTCGCGAGAACGGTGCTTCGGTGCTGGGTTTGACGGCGGAGAATTCGCCACTGGCCAAGGCGAGTACGTTGAGCCTGAACATTCCGCTGCCGGAAGACACCGACATCTATATGCCGATGACTTCGCGGATCATTCAGTTGACCGTGCTGGATGTGTTGGCGACCGGGATGACCTTGCGGCGCGGGGTGGATTTCCAGCCGCATTTGCGCAAGATCAAAGAGAGCTTGAATGCCAGCCGGTATCCGGTTGGGGATGAATTTAATTAGGACGCTTCGCGTAAAAGATCGCAGCCTTCGGCAGCTCCTACAGGGGTTGATCGTTCCCACGCTCTGCGTGGGAATGCAGCCCGTGACGCTCCGCGTCACTGGACGCGGAGCGTCCCTTGAGGCATTACCACGCAGAGCGTGGGAACGATCATCAAGCCGCCGCCCACGCCTGCAAACTCAAATGCGCCTTCTCCCCCGGCGCCAGGTGCAGGCTGTCCGTCCCGCCCGCCGCCGCTTCAACACAGACAAACTCTGAAATCTCATCCCACGTCACGCCCAATAATGGCCGCGCCCCGGGATGCCAGACCACCGTATCCGCACTGTCGCCGGTATCAATGCACAACTCGCGCTGCCAGGCGTGATCTTTCAGCTGCAATTCGCCGTCATGCTGGAACACGCGCTGACACCCGCCATCCACCCGTAATTCGCCTTCTTGCTGACAAGATTGGCGGCTCAACTGGTCGTAACCCTGCGCACCTTCGAGTCCAGACAGCGCTATCTCACCAACATCGCCAATACGCCAGTAAGCGTGCAAAGCCTGGCTCAACTGGCACGGCATATCATCCTGATGCTCGGTGCTCAGGCGCAGATCCATGCGTTCGCCAAGGTGCGCGTGCAGGTCAACCTGCCAGTCGCACAGTTGCAATTGCCAGTGCAGACGCACGCCGTCGTCGGCGGTGCTGCTGTTGAGTAATTTCCAGTCGAGCAAACGCGCCCAGCCATGCGACGGCCAGGCGTTCTCGCTCGGATGACGGCCATACCACGGCCAGCAGACCGGCACACCGCCACGGATCGCCCCGACATGCGGCCACTTTGCCGCACACCACAACCACGGTTTTTGCCCGCGCGGCTGAAAGTGCAGCAACTGCGCGCCCTGACGACTGAACACCGCCTGACACAGCGGGTGATCGATCACCAACACGTCGCGCATCTGATAGCGCTCCCAAGCGAATATCGGCTGTTCGCGCAGGGATTTGAAGAAGCGTTGTAGCGGATGCTCATGCATGGGCCACGGTCCTGAAAATCATGGGGGTACTTATCAATCCAAAAGCCTTGCATAGCACTTTGTGGCGAGGGGATTTATCCCCGATGGGTCGCGAAGCGGCCCTAAAACCATTCACCGAGGTGTATCAGCCAGATTGTGCTTATCGGATTTGGGGCCGCTTCGCAGCCCATCGGGGATAAATCCCCTCACCACAAATTTGTACGACACAAACGTTGTTTACCTGTGTCACAAAAAAAAGCGGACAGCCTTGGCTGTCCGCAAATATGCGCACATAGAGAGGAGCTTATCGCAGACGCGTTAGAACGTAGACTGAATTTTCAGGCCAGCGACCAATGCGTTGTCCACATCATCCACACCGCCCGGGTGAGTGATGTACTGCAGGTTAGGACGTACGGTCAGCCAGTTTGTTACGTGGAAGCCGTAGTTGATTTCGTAGTTGTATTCGGTTTCACGAATCGGCGAAAACACCGGATTGTCGTAATCCGACACACCGTTGGAAACGTTGAGCAGCTCGGCGTTTTTCTTCACGTCATCGTTGACGTGGATACGTGCCGCGCCGATACCGACGTCATCCTTCGGACGTGCGTCGAACGGGCCTTTGTAGACAAACATCACCGACTGGTAGTTGTCGATGAAGTTGGTGTCTTTGTCGTGGAACGTGGCGTTGGCCGCGATGTTCAGACCGCGAGAAGCATCACCGTTGTGGCTGGTGAGTTGCTGTTGCGCCACAAACCAGTAGCCGCTTTTGCTGCTGTGGGTTTTGTACGCGTCGCCCGTGGTAGCCGCGTCGAAACCGTTGACGTCTTCACGAACATCGTCGGCATCGGCCGTGCTCTTGTAGTAACCGACGCGGTATTCGCCCGGCAGGCTGTTGACCTTCGGCGACCAGACCAATTCAACCGGCAACACAGTCCCTTTGGTACCACTGCCGCTGAGTTTGAAGCCGTTGCCGTGTTCCAGCTGCGACGGGTTCTGGTTGTAAGCACCGATTTGCGCGTAGAGCTCGTCGTTGATGTTGTACTTCACGCGGATCGCGGCCTGGCTGACGGGCCAGTTGTACCAGATGTTGGTGGCCCAGTTACCCACTTGGGAACCGCAGAACGCCAGGTTCTGGAAGTCGCACGGGAAGGTGTTGAAGTCTTCGCCTTCACCGAAGTAACCGGCCTTGACGTCGAGTTTGTTGTCGAAGAACTGGTGCTGAATCCACAATTGGGTCAGACGCACCATGTGGCCACGACCGTAAACTTCCTGCGAGGAGCTCAGGGTGCCGGCACGCGGATCGCCAACACGGTCGTTGGAGATGTTGTAACCGTTACGGTTGGTCAGCTGGATCTTGGCCTGAGTGTTGTCCCAGCCCCACAGCTTTTGCAGATCGAGTGCCACGCCCAGACCGAACTGGTCAGCGTAACGCGCAGTCTTGTCGTCGTTGTAGCCACCGTTCAGGTTGCCACCGACTTCCCCAACGTAGTCGGCCTTGATGTCGATACCCTGCTCGATCAGCTTGGTACGCTCGCCACCCCAGTCGCCCGTCATCCATTTCGAATCGGAGCTGAAGGCATCCGCCGCCATGGCGTTACCGGCCAGCACCAATGCCGCCGCAGCTGATACTTGGCAGATCAACCGGGCATTGACGTGTTTCTTTTTCATCCCTACATCCTCGTCTTTATTGTTATTAACTGTTTTTATCTAACGCGGTTTACATAAATTGCGATGGATTACAGGCAATCCGCCGCGTGCTCCTTTGTAGGAGTGAACCCTGTGGCGAGGGGATTCAGCGAAACGTCGCACCGCCCCGATGGGCTGCGAAGCGGCCCCAAAAGCCGGGTCTGCTGCGCAGACCATCGGGGATAAATCCCCTCGCCACAAAAGCCCGTTCCCACATTTGATCTTCAGCGGCCTTTGAATTGGGCCACGTTTGCAGACCGCGCATCGGTCTGTGGTTGGCCGGCAGTGCCGAGGCGCTCGCCGGTGTTGGCATCGAACAACAACACTTTCGACGGATCGAATTGCAGCGTCAGGCTTTCGCCCACTTGCGGTGCCACGTCCGGCGCCAGACGGCAGCAGACTTTGGTTTCATTCAAATTGACGAATACCAGCGTGTCCGGACCGGTCGGCTCGGTGACCTGCACTTCGGCACGAATGCTGGGCAGACCATTGCCTTCGCCGTTCGACAGAACGATCTGCTCCGGGCGCAGGCCGAGGATCACTTCGCGATCTTCAAGACCGGCATCCTGCATGCTCATCGGCAACTCGCAACGGGCCTGGCCGCTGTCGAGCAGCGCCAGCAGACGACCGTCCTTGCGTTGCAGGCGCAGCGGAATGAAGTTCATCGGCGGCGAACCGATGAAGCTCGCGACGAACAGGTTGGCCGGGTCGTTGTAGATCTCTTTCGGCGTACCGAACTGCTGAATGATGCCGTCCTTCATCACCGCCACTTTGTCGCCCAAGGTCATCGCTTCGATCTGGTCGTGGGTCACGTAGACCGTGGTGGTTTTCAGGCGCTGGTGCATCAGTTTCATTTCGGTGCGCATCTCGACGCGCAGCTTGGCGTCGAGGTTGGACAACGGTTCGTCGAACAGATAAATCTTCGGACGACGCGCCAGTGCGCGGCCCATCGCCACACGCTGTTGCTGACCACCGGAGAGCTGACCCGGTTTGCGGTTCAGCAAATGTTCGATCTGCAGCAGCTTGGCCACACGCGCGACTTCTTCATCAATCGCCGCCTGAGGCATCTTGCGAATCTTCAGGCCGAATTCGATGTTCTCGCGCACGCTCATGGTCGGGTACAGCGCGTAGGACTGAAACACCATGGCGATGTCGCGATCCTTCGGGCTCATGCCACTGACGTCCTGATCACCGATCATGATCGCGCCGCCGGTGATGGTTTCCAGACCGGCGATGCAGTTCATCAACGTCGATTTGCCGCAGCCCGACGGGCCGACGAGGATCAGGAATTCGCCTTCCTTGATCGACAGTTCGATGTTCTTCAGGGTGTCCGGCAGGCCGGCACCGTAGGTCTTGTTTACGTTGCGAAGTTCGAGCGTTGCCATGATTACCCCTTGACTGCGCCGGCCGTCAGCCCGCGCACGAAATACTTGCCTGCGACCACATAGACCAGCAGGGTCGGCAGGCCGGCGATCATCGCCGCTGCCATATCAACGTTGTATTCCTTGGCGCCGGTGCTGGTGTTGACCAGGTTGTTCAGCGCTACCGTGATCGGTTGCGAATCACCGCTGGAGAACACCACACCGAACAGGAAGTCGTTCCAGATCTGGGTGAATTGCCAGATCAGGCAGACCATGATGATCGGCGTCGACATCGGCAGAATGATGCGGCGGAAAATCGTGAAGAAACCCGCACCATCCAGGCGTGCGGCTTTCACCAGCGCATCCGGAATGCTCACGTAGTAGTTACGGAAGAACAGCGTAGTAAACGCCAGACCGTAAACCACATGGATAAACACCAGGCCGGTGGTGGTGCTCGCCAGGCCCATTTTGCCGAGGGTGAACGAGGCCGGCAGCAGCACGGTCTGGAACGGCAGGAAGCAACCGAACAACAGCAGACCGAAGAACAACTGCGAACCACGGAAGCGCCAGAACGACAGCACGTAACCGTTCAACGCACCGATGGCGGTGGAGATGATCACGGCCGGAACGGTGATCTTGATCGAGTTCCAGAAGTAACCGTCAACCGTGGCCCAGGCCTTGACCCAGCCGATGCCGCTGACCACGGTCGGCCAGCTCAGCAGGTTGCCGGTGCTGATGTCTTCCGGGGTCTTGAAGCTGGTCAGCAACATGACCACCAGCGGCACCAGATAAAGCAGTACGGCAAGGATCAGCACCGCGTAGATCGCGATGCGACTCAGGCTGATAGCAGGTTTGGCAGCGAGACTAGTCATTGCGCTTGGTCCTCAGCTCGGAATACAGGTAAGGCACGATGATCGCGAGGATCGCACCGAGCATCAGAATCGCACTGGCCGAGCCCATGCCCATCTGGCCGCGACTGAAGGTGAAGGAATACATGAACATCGCGGGCAGGTCGGAGGAGTAACCCGGACCACCGGCGGTCATCGCCGCGACCAGGTCGAAGCTCTTGATCGCGATGTGCGCCAGAATCATCACGGCACTGAAGAACACCGGACGCAGGCTTGGCAGCACGACTTTCCAGTAGATCATCGGCATGCTCGCGCCATCGATCTGGGCGGCACGGATGATCGATTGATCAACGCCACGCAGGCCGGCGAGAAACATTGCCATGATGAAGCCCGAGGCTTGCCAGACAGCGGCGATCACCAGGCAATACACCACGCGATCAGGGTCGATCAGCCAGTCGAGACGGAAGCCTTCCCAGCCCCAGTCACGCAACAATTTGTCCAGGCCCATGCCCGGGTTGAGCAGCCATTTCCACGCGGTACCGGTGACGATCATCGAGAGCGCCATCGGGTACAGGTAAATGGTGCGGATAAAGCCTTCGCGCCGGATGCGCTGGTCGAGGAACACCGCCAGCAACACGCCGATCACCAGAGTGATACCGATAAACATGCCGCCGAACACCGCGAGGTTTTTGCTCGCGACCCACCAGCGATCGTTATCGAACAACCGCGCGTATTGCGCCAGACCGGCCCACTTGTAGTTGGGCAGGAAGGTCGAGGTGGTGAACGACAGCACGAACGTCCACAGGATGTAGCCATAGAAGCCCACCAGAACGATGAACATGCTCGGCGCCAGCACCAGTTTTGGTAGCCAGCGCTGCAATGCATCGAACGGCGAGGCCTTGCTGAACACAGCAACAGAACTCATGGGGAAATCCAGTACAGGGAATAAAAACTACAGTGAGATCCCTTGTGGGAGCGAGCCCTGTGGCGAGGGGATTTATCCCCGATCGGCTGCGAAGCAGTCGCAAAACCATTGCACGCGGTATTTCTGAAACTGCGCCGCTGCAACTTTCTGGGGTCGCTTCGCAACCCATCGGGGATAAATCCCCTCACCACAAAAGCCCGCCCCCACAGGAGAAGCCTGTGCTACCGATGCTTATTTAGCGGACTTGATCGCTGCGCCGAGTTTCTTGGCGGTGTCGGCCGGGTCGGCTTTCGGGTCGTTGATGTAGTTGGTCACGACATCAAAGAACGCGCCTTGCACGGCCAGCGTGGTCGCCATGTTGTGCGCCATGCTTGGTTGCAGTCCGCCGGATTTGGCGTCAGCCAGGAAGTCCTTCGCAGCGGTCTGTGCGCAGGAATCGAAGCCCAGCGCTTCCATGTTGTTCAACATGTCGTTGCGAACCGGGATCGAGCCTTTGTTGATGCTGAAGACTTTCTGGAAGTTTTCACCCAACACGACTTTGGCAATGTCTTTCTGACCGGCCGCAGTGCCTGCGTCTTTCTGCTTGAACACAGCCAGCGAGTCGATGTTGTAGGTGAACGCTTTGTCTGTGCCCGGGAAGGCTACGCACTCGTAATCCTTGCCGGCGATTTTCTTGGCGGCAGTCCATTCGGACTTGGCCCAGTCACCCATGATCTGCATGCCGGCCTTGCCGTTGATGACTTTGGCCGCTTCCAGGTTCCAGTCCTGACCTTTGCCGTCGACGTCCATGTAGGTCGCGACTTTCTTCAGCTCGGTCAGTGCCTTGACCATCTCCGGACCGGTCAGCGCGCCGTTGTCCAGATCAACCAGGGCTTTCTTGTAACCATCGACACCCATGACCGACAGCACCACGGCTTCGAACACGGTGCTGTCCTGCCAAGGCTGACCGCCGTGAGCCAGCGGAATAAAGCCCGCTGCCTTCAGCTTATCGCCCGCAGCGTAGAATTCTTCGAGGGTGGTCGGGTTCTTGGTGATGCCGGCTTTCTTGAAGACTTCCGGGTTGATCCACAGCCAGTTCACGCGGTGAATGTTCACCGGCACGGCCACGTAATCACCGTCGTACTTCACGGTATCGGAGACTTTCTTGTCGAGCAGGCTGTCCCACTTTTCCGACTTGGCGACGTCTTTCAACACGTCGGTGTCGAGCAGGCCGGTCGATGCCCATTCCTGGATGTCCGGGCCTTTGATCTGAGCAACGCCAGGCGGGTTGCCGGCGACTGCACGGCTTTTCAGCACGGTCATGGCAGTGGCACCGCCACCACCGGCGACAGCGCCGTCTTTCCAGGTGAAACCGTCTTTTTCGACTTGAGCCTTGAGCACATCAACAGCGGCTTTTTCGCCACCGGACGTCCACCAGTGCACGACTTCGACCGAACCTTTGGATTCGGCAGCAGAAACACTGAGAGGCAGAATTGCGAGCGGGAACAGGGAGGCGACAGAAATGACAGTAGCGAGGCGAGAAATCGCATTCATCTGAGATGTACCTTTCTTGTTGTTATGCATGCAAGTCTGGTGCTTGCGCTGCACAGGAGTTTAAACAGGACGTTTCCCTTCGCAGGTAACGAAGGGACGCGCGAATGTCACCGCATGGTTACACAGGAATCTCTTGAGACAACTGCGCCAAAGCAGTCGCCATGCTCGGTGACAAGGGTAGACGAGGGATCAGCACGGCTTGCCAGGCGTGATACAGATCGGGTTTGCCCGCCCAGATATCGGCACTCGGGAGGTTTTGCGGATTGAGTTCGTGATGCCAACTGCCGTCGCAACGATCGATGAAATGCGTTTCGCAGAATTCCCAGAACAGCCGATACCAGGTTTCGTATTGCTCATCGCCGGTGCGTTTGAGCAAGGCACTGGCGGCGGCGCTGGCTTCGGCGTGCGTCCAGTGCAAGCGATGACGGACGACGGCTTTGTTGTTCCAGTCGAGGGTGTAAACGATGCCCGGCAAACCATCGACGTTCCAGCCGTTGCGGCAATTGTTTTCGAAGAGCTTCTGCGCATCGGTCGCCAGCCAACCGGGCGTGAGCATACCGGCCTGCACCCGCGCTGCTTCGAGGTGCAGCAACAGCCGCGCCCACTCGAAACCGTGGCCCGGCGTGGTGCCGTAAGGGCGAAAACCGTCAGCCGGATTGTCGTGGTTGTATTCACGCAGCGGTTGCCAGTCGCGATCGAAGTGTTCGATGACCATGTAACCGTTGCCGGCAGCGTGAGCGTGGATCACCCGCTCGACGATGCGTTGCGCACGCACCAGCCAGCGCGGGTCTTCGGTGACATCGGCCAGCGCGAGGAACGCCTCGGTGGCGTGCATGTTGCTGTTGGCGCCGCGATAGGCTTCTTCTTCGCTCCAGTCGCGATTGAAGAATTCGCGCATGGCGCCCTCTTCTTCGCTCCAGAAATACGTGTCGATGATGTCGATCGCATCATCCAGCAACGCTTGCGCACCAGGCCGCTTGGCGGCGACAGCGGAACTGGCGGCCAGTGCGACGAAAGCATGCAGATAGGCGTTTTTGCCGGTGTTGTCGTCGCGGTGTTCGGCGACGGCGAACCAGCCACCGTGCAACGCATCACGCAACGGCCCGCGCAGTGCGGCGATGCCGTGATCGACCAGTTCAGCGAAACCCGGCAAGCCCTGAATATGGGCCATGGCGAAGCTGTGGGTCATGCGCGCGGTGTTCATGGTTTCGGCTTGCGCGTTCGCTGGCAGGCGGCCGCGTTCGTCGAGGTTGCCGAAACCTTGCGGGAGTTTTGCAGCCTTGGCGAAATCCAGCAGACGCAGGCCTTCAGCGGCAAGCCATTGCTGGTGGGCAGGGGCGTTCAGCCAACTGCTGAAGCCGGGTTGGAAGCGATCCATGGGTGGCCTTTTTTGTTGTTATGACTGCGGGGAGTCTAAACAACGGGCCGGGGCGGGCTTGTAACGAAGGGGGCGGGTTTTGTCACCAGACCGTGACATTGGAAAGAGCAAAGTCAAAAAGATCGCAGCCTTCGGCAGCTCCTACAGGGATCAGTGTAGGAGCTGCCGAAGGCTGCGATCTTTTGATCTTCAGTCCGCCGATCGCGGCAATTGCAGGGTCACCCGCAACCCACCCTCACGCAAATTCTGCAACGTCACTTCGCCGCCATGACTGTGGGCGATGTTGCGCGCAATGCCCAATCCCAGGCCATACCCCTGCTGCTGCCCCGCCAATCTGAAGTGCGGCTCGAACACCTGCTCCAGCCGCTGCTCCGGCACGCCAGGGCCTTCATCATCAACGTGCAAGACAAACGCGCTGTCATCGTCATCGATGTGCAAATGCGCGTTCTGCCCGTACTTCAACGCGTTGTCGATCAAGTTGCCAATGCAGCGTTTCAGCGCCAACGGCTTGCCCGAATACGCCGCCAGTGCCCGGCCCTGTTGGGTCACGCGGCCATTGCCGTTTGGCGCCAGATACGGCTCGACCAGACAATCGAGCACATGGTTAAGGTCGACCGGTTCGATGTTCTCGTGGATATCGGTGTCTTTCACGCATTGCAGCGCGCCTTTGACCAGCAGCTCCAACTCGTCGAGATCGCGGCCGAACTTGGCTTGCAGTTGCTCGTCTTCAAGCAATTCCACGCGCAAACGCAATCGCGTGATCGGTGTGCGCAGGTCATGGGAAATAGCACTGAACAACTGGCTGCGTTCGGTCAGGTAACGGCTGATGCGTTCGCGCATGCTGTTGAACGCGCGCCCCACTTCCACCACTTCACTGCCGCCGCCCTCCGCCACCGGCTCAACGTCGGCACCCAGCGACATGTCCCGCGCCGCACGTGCCAGACGCTTGAGCGGGCGGCTCTGCCAGTGCACCAGCACGCCGATGAACAACAACAGAAAGCCACTGGTGAGGACTATGAACCACACCTGCTGCGACGGCAGGCCTTGTTCTTCAAGACTGGTGTACGGCTCGGGCAGCAACGAGGCGATGTACAGCCATTCGCCCGGCGCCATCTGGATTTGCGTGACCAGAACCGGCGGATTGACCGGCTCAAGGGTCAACGCGTAATGCGCCCACGAGCGTGGCAATTCATCGAGTTTCAGCCCGGCGTTGAAGATCCGCAGATCCTCGGGACTGACAAAGGTCACCGAAATATCGGTGTCATGACCGAGGGTCTGGCGCAGCACTTCGTCGACGGCTTTCATCACCGCCGCTTTACGCGGGGTGACCGGCAAAACGTCCATGCCCAGCGGTTTGTCATTGAGCGTCACGACAAACCGCGTGCCGCCCATGCTGCGCAATTGGTCGAGCACCAACGGCCGGTAAGCCACCGGCAACGAGCGGAAATAACTGACGCTGGCGGTCATCGAATGGGCGAGACTGCGGGCGCTGGTGACCAGGCCTTCAAGCTGGGTGGCGCGCAGTTGCGAGACCCAGATCACGCTGGACAACGTCTGCGCAAAAAGCACGGCGAGCAAGGTCAGCAGCAACATCCGCCCGAGCAGCGAGCGCGGTACCGGCACCTTGGCGGCGAGTTTACGCAGCGACTCAGTGACCATTGCCGGCAACCACATTGGCTGCCAATTGGTAACCGCTGCCGCGCACGGTGCGGATCAGTCGCGGCGGTTTTTCCGTATCGCGCAGGCGTTGGCGCAAGCGGCTGACGGCCATGTCGACGATGCGATCGAGCGGCATCAGGTCGCGGCCACGGGTGGCGTTGCCGATGGTGTCGCGGTCGAGGATTTCCTGCGGATGATCGAGGAACAGTTTCAGCAGGGCGAAGTCGGCGCCGGAGAGAATCACTTCTTCGCCGTCGGTGTGAAAGAGACGATGACTCACCATGTCCAGCCGCCATTCATCAAATGCCAGCACTTCGCTGCCGTTACGTTCCTGACCGAATTGCGCGCGGCGCAGCAGGGCTTTGATCCGCGCTTGCAGTTCGCGCGGGCTGAAGGGTTTGCCGAGGTAGTCGTCAGCGCCGAGTTCGAGTCCGATCACGCGATCGGCTTCGTCGGAACTGGCGGTGAGCATGATGATCGGCACCTGCGCCTGACGCGGATGCTGACGCACCCAGCGGCACAGGCTGAAGCCGTCTTCGTCGGGGAGCATGACATCGAGGATCACCAGATCACTCGGCGCCTCGTTGAGTGCCTGGCGGAAACTGGCGCCATCGGCCGTGGCACGTACCTGAAACCCGGCGCGGGTCAGGTAGGTTTCCAGCAACTCGCGTATTTCCTGGTCGTCATCGACCAACAATATCGACTTGTTGACTGAGCTCACTTCGAAGGCATCCTTGTTGTTGGAATTGGGGCGGATTATGCCTTAAGCATCGAACTTACAAACACTACAGAACCACTGTGAAAGATAAACCTGTGGCGAGGGGATTTATCCCCGATGGGTTGCGCAGCAGCCCCCGCTTTTTTTGGGGCCGCTGCGCGACCCATCGGGGATAAATCCCCTCGCCACAAAGGTTCACTCTTGAAGCTGGATTGCACTTCAGGTTGGGCTGGATTGCTCGAGGGCCACACCCGCGCCCATCAGCCCGGAATACGGCGCTGTCACCAGCCACACCGGTATGCCTTTGAAATAATCACTCATGCAGCCCTTATCCGCAAAGCTGCGGGCAAAACCGCTTTCGAGGAAGAAATCGGCAAACCGTGGAATCACGCCGCCAACGATAAACACCCCGCCACGCCCACCCGTGGTCAGCACGTTATTGCCGGCGACACGGCCGAGCCAGCAGCAGAACTGCTCGAGCACTTCCAGCGCAATCGGATCACCCGCCAGACCGGCCGCGGTAATCGCTTCCGGCGTATCAAGTGTCGGTTCATGTCCGTCCACCGCGCAGATCGCCCGGTAAACCCGAGGTAAACCGCCGCCGCTCAACGCCGTCTCGGCGCTGACATGGCCGATTTCGTTATGGATGTGCTGCCACAATTGCGTTTCACGCGGGCTGCTCAGCGGCAGATCAACGTGACCGCCCTCACCCGGCAATGCGGCAAAACGGCCTTCACCCAAATCGAGCAAAGTACCCACGCCAAGGCCAGTGCCCGGGCCGATCACCACCGCCGGGCGCAACGGCTCCGGCGTGCCTTCGCAGACCACGCGGAATTCGCCGGGCTGCAAACGGGTCATGCCCAGCGCCATTGCCGAGAAGTCGTTGACCAGCAACAATTGCTCGACCTGCAAGGTTTTGCAGAACGCCGTGCGGCTCAGCCGCCAGTGGTTATTGGTGAATTTAAATTCATCACCACTGACCGGACCGGCCACCGACAGACACACTGAACCGATCGCGCCCGGCGCCAGACCGAGCCCGCTCAGGTAGAGGCTGATCGCCTCTTCCGGGCTGGCGTGGTCGGCGGTGGCCAAGACCTGAACCGATTGCAGTTGCTGATCTTTCCACAACGCAAACCGTGCGTTGGTGCCTCCGATGTCACCGACCAAAGCCAGTTTCAATTAAGCGTCTCCAGGGCAGAAGTGAAGGCGCTGGCGCCCTGCTCTGCCGAGCTGAAGGCCATGCGCATAAAGCCGAACAGTTCGCGACCGCTGCCGATGTTGTTGCCCAACAGGCCTTTGGCGGGTTCGCGCGCTGCAAATTCTGCGGCGTCGACTTTAAGTTCTAAAGTGCCTTTGACGCCATCGACGCGGATGATATCGCCCTCTTGCACGCGTGCCAAAGCGCCGCCGACATAAGCTTCGGGGCTGACGTGAATCGCCGCCGGGATTTTCCCCGAGGCGCCGGACATGCGCCCGTCAGTTACCAGCGCGACTTTGAAGCCGCGATCCTGCAGCACACCGAGGAACGGCGTCATCTTGTGCAACTCGGGCATGCCGTTGGAGCGCGGGCCCTGGAAGCGCATCACGGCGACAAAATCTTTTTCCAGCAGACCGGCCTTGAACGCGTCAGCCAGATCCTGTTGATCCTGGAACACCATCGCCGGTGCTTCGACGATCTGGTTTTCCAGCGCCACCGCAGACACCTTCATCACGCCGCGCCCGAGGTTGCCTTCCATCACGCGCAAACCGCCTTCCTGCGAGAACGCACGCGCGACCGGGCGCAGGATGTTTTCGTCGAGGCTGTCGACCGGGCCTTCGCGCCAGACCAGTTCACCGTTATCGAGGAACGGTTCTTTGGTGTACTTGCTCAAGCCGTGGCCGAGCACCGTGTTGACGTCTTCGTGCAACAGACCGGCGCCGAGCAGTTCGCGGATCAGGAACGACATGCCGCCCGCCGCCTGGAAGTGGTTGATGTCGGCTTTGCCGTTCGGGTAGACGTGGCTCAGGGTCGGCACGACTTCGGAGAGGTCGGCCATGTCCTGCCAGGTCAGTTGAATGCCCGCTGCCATGGCGATGGCCGGCATGTGCAGGGTGTGGTTGGTCGAGCCGCCGGTGGCGTGCAGCGCCACAATCGAGTTGACCAGCGACTTCTCGTCGACGATTTCGCCGATCGGCATGAAGTTGCCGTTTTGTTTGGTCAGGCGCGTGACTTGATGCGCGGCTTCGCGGGTCAGCGCGTCACGCAGCGGCGTGTTCGGGTTGACGAACGAGGCGCCCGGCAAGTGCAGGCCCATGACTTCCATCAGCAACTGGTTGGTGTTGGCGGTGCCGTAGAACGTGCAGGTGCCCGGGCTGTGGTAGGACTTCATCTCCGATTCCAGCAGCTCTTCGCGGGTCGCTTTGCCTTCGGCGTACTTCTGGCGCACGTCGGCTTTTTCCTTGTTGGAAATCCCCGAGACCATCGGCCCGCCCGGCACGAAAATCGTCGGCAGGTGGCCGAAACGCAGCGACCCCATCATCAGGCCCGGCACGATCTTGTCGCAGATGCCGAGCATCAGCGCGCCGTCGAACATGTTGTGCGACAGCGCTACCGCTGTGGACATGGCAATCACTTCGCGGCTCGGCAGGCTCAGTTCCATGCCCGGCTCGCCTTGGGTCACGCCGTCGCACATCGCCGGGGTACCACCGGCGAACTGGCCGACCGAGCCGATTTCGCGCAGGGCGTTTTTGATCTGTTCCGGGAACACTTCGTACGGCTGGTGCGCCGAGAGCATGTCGTTATAAGACGAAACAATGGCGATGTTCGCCGAGTTCATCATCCGCAGGCTGTGCTTGTCTTCGCTGCCGCAACCGGCCACGCCATGGGCGAAGTTGGCGCATTGCAGCTTGCCGCGCATCGGCCCGTCAGTGGCGGCGCCGCGAATCAGTGCAAGGTAAGCCTGACGCGTGGCGCGGCTGCGGGCGATAAGCCGTTCGGTGACCTCAAGAACGCGGGGATGCATGTGTAGAACTCCAGGCTAACGGATGTGGCGACCTGATTGTCTATGCTGATCAAACGCCGTTGTTGTTGGAATGACAGACGGTTTTTTTGATCATTCGGACCAGTTGATTCAGGTCACTCGTTGTAGATAAAACAAAATATTGCCATTAAAAAGGCTTGTTTTCTATTTTTATGCGAATAATCTTGTAATTCCAACAACAAAACGACGGCGGCGCTGTTCCATGACTCTACGAATCGCAATCAATGGTTTTGGCCGCATCGGCCGTAATGTCCTGCGCGCACTGTATACCCAAGGCTATCGACAGGATTTGCAGATCGTCGCCATCAACGATCTGGGCGACAGCTCGATCAACGCCCATCTGCTCAAATACGACACCGTTCACGGCACGTTCGACGCGCAAGTCGAGCATGACAACGAGAGTCTGACCGTCAACGGCGACCGCATTGCGGTCAGCGCGATTCGCAATCCGGCCGACCTGCCCTGGGCCGCGGAAAAGATTGATGTGGTGTTTGAATGCACCGGTCTCTTTACCGACCGCGCCAAAGCGGCCGCGCATATTACTGCCGGCGCGCGCAAAGTGATTATCTCGGCCCCGGCCAAAGGCGCCGACGCCACCGTCGTTTATGGTGTGAACCACGACATTCTGCGCCAATCGCATCAGATCATCTCCAACGCTTCGTGCACCACCAACTGCCTGGCGCCAGTGGCGCAGGTGCTGCACCGTGAGCTGGGCATCGAAAGTGGTTTGATGACCACCATTCACGCCTACACCAACGATCAGAACCTCACCGACGTCTATCACACCGATCCGTACCGCGCGCGTTCGGCCACGCAAAACATGATCCCGAGCAAGACCGGCGCTGCTGAAGCGGTCGGCCTGGTGTTGCCGGAACTGGCCGGCAAACTGACGGGCATGGCCGTGCGGGTGCCGGTGATCAATGTGTCGCTGGTGGATTTGACCGTGCAATTGAAGCGCGAAGCCTCGGCGGATGAGGTCAACGCGCTGCTCAAGGCTGCGAGCCAGCATTCGAAGATTTTGGGTTACAACACGTTGCCGCTGGTTTCCAGCGACTTCAACCACAACCCGCTGTCGTCGATCTTCGACGCCAACCACACCAAATCCAGCGGCAAACTGCTGAAAGTGCTGGCCTGGTACGACAACGAGTGGGGCTTCTCCAACCGCATGCTGGATAACTGCCTGGCGCTGTGTAACGCCGAGTAAGGTTGCCTCGCTCTCCCCGTAGGAGCTGCCGAAGGCTGCGATCTTTTGATCTTGTTTTTAAGATCAACATCAAAAGATCGCAGCCTTCGGCAGCGCCTACATTTATCCGTGTCGATCACAAAACAATACTTGACCATTCGCATAGATGATAAGCATTATCATTCGCTCGAAATGGATCAGGTTCCCCCGTGAGTCAATCGCGCTTCAACCACGTCTTCCTCACCCAGCGTATGTCCCTGCTGCGGACGCTGGAACGGATGGTCAACAATCACAGCACCGCTGAAGACCTGCTGCAGGAAACCTACTTGCGCGTGACGCGGGCGTTGAGCGAGCGGGCCATCGATCACCTCGAGCCCTTTGTCTTCCAGACCGCGCGCAATCTGGCGCTGGATCATTTGCGTGCGCGCAAGCTGCACTCGCGGACGATGGTCGATGACGTGCCCCAAGACGTCGTGCACAGCATCGCCGCCCCCGCCAGCAGCGCCGAAGACGCCGCCCACGCCGAACAAATGCTGGAGCGATTGAACGTGAGTCTCAGCGAACTCAGCTCGCGTCAGCAGCAGATTTTCATCCTCAGCCGTTTGCACGGCAACAGCTACCAGGAAATCGCGGACGAACTGAACGTCTCCCTGAGTACTGTGCAGAAAGAATTGAAACTGATCATGTCCATTTGCATCGGCGTCGCCGAACGGCATAACAGCAGCGGCGAGTTATAAGCTTCAAGCGGCAAGCTGAAAACTCAAAGTTCACACCGAATGAGCTTTAGCTTGCAGCTTGTCGCTTGAAACTCGAAACTTGCTTTGAAAAAGCCCGAGGAAACACCGTGACGGACACCCACCGCTCGCCTTCGCCTGACTCGGCGCGGGACGCTGCAGACGCAATGGACCAGGCGCTGGACTGGCTCATCCTGCTCGGCAGCCCGGACGAGGAGCAGACCCGGCAGTTCCATGCCTGGCTGGCGGCTGATCCGTTGAACGCCGAAGCGTTCGCCAAGGCGCAGGCGATCTGGGATGGCCCGCAAGTCATTCAGTGCGCGCAAAGCCTCGCGGCGAAACCGGCCAAGGTCACCTTTCTCAAGCGGTTGCGCCCGCACTGGAAACCGTTGGCCACTGCTGCGGTGCTGATTCTTGGTCTGTTCAGTTTCAGCAACCTGCCGATGCGCATTCAGGCCGATCACTTGACGGTGGTCGGCGAGCGTCAGCGCCTGCAACTGGAGGACGGTTCGAAAGTCCTGCTCAACACCAATTCCGCGTTCTCCAGCACCATCAATGATCAGCAACGCGTGGCGCGGTTGTATCAAGGCGAGGCGTATTTCGAGATCGCCGGCAGCCGCACTCAGCCCTTGGAAATCGATGCCGGCCCGGTCAAAGCCAGTGTGCGCGACACCGAATTCGCCGTGCGTTATCTCGATGGCGTCGCGCAGGTCAACGTCCAGCGTGGTGATGTCGATTTGCGCGCGACCCACAACGATGCCCGCGTGCGCCTGTCGGCCGGGGAAAGTATCCGCATCGGCCCTAATGGCTTCGACCGCCCGTCCAAACTCGACGCTGCGACCGATCTGGCCTGGGTGCAGGGCCGACTGGTGTTCGAGAACTGTCCGCTCAACCAAGTGCTGGCCGAGCTGCGCCGCTACTATCCGGGCTGGATCATCAATACCAACGAGCAGTTGGCCGACGTCGCCGTGACCGGCAATTATCGCCTCGATCAACCACTCGACGTGGTGCGCTCTCTCGCCCACATCACCTCCGCGCGCTTGCAGGAATTTCCGGCGCTGGTGATCTTGAACTAAATGAGAATTATTTTTACTCGATAGCTGGAGCCCGTTCGTCTCGTTATAGCCAATGCAATTGATTCGCATCACGATGCCAATCAGCACCTATAAAGATTCGTGCGACACGGAGCGCTATCGATGTCCTCACGCCTTACCCGTCAGACTTCCCCTTCCCGCGTATTGTCGCTGCTGACCGCTGCCATTCTCATGGCCGGCACCGCACCGCTGATGGCTGCCACCGAGCAACCGGCGCGCAACATGGGTGATTACGCGTTCTCCATCAACCAGCAACCGCTGGTGTCGGCGCTCAATGCCTTCACCTCTGTGACCGGTTGGCAGGTCGGCTTGCCAGCGGAACTGGGTCAGGGCGTATCGTCGCCGGGCGTGCGCGGTTCGCTGCCGCCGGAGAAAGCGCTGGAGCGGCTGTTGGTGGGGACCAATCTGAGCTTCCGCAAGCTGAGCAACAACAATGTGGTGCTGGAAAAGCGCAACAGCAGCGGCACCCTTAACCTTGATCAGGTGACCATCAGCGCCACGCGTCAGGAACAGTCGGTCAATAGCGTGCCGGCCACCGTCAGCGTGCAGACCCGCGAAGATCTCGATCGCAACAACGTCAATTCGATCAAGGATCTGGTGCGGTACGAGCCGGGCGTTTCGGTGGGCGGCGCCGGTCAACGTGCCGGCATCACCGGCTACAACATCCGTGGTATCGATGGCGACCGCGTCCTGACTCAGGTCGACGGCGTGCAAGTGCCGGACAGTTTCTTCAACGGCCCGTACGCACAGACCAACCGCAATTACGTCGACCCGGAAATCGTCAAACGCGTCGAAATTCTCCGAGGCCCGGCCTCTGTGCTGTACGGCAGCAACGCGATTGGCGGCGCCGTCAGCTACTACACCCTCGATCCGGACGACATCATCAAGCCTGGCCAGGACGTCGGCGCCCGGCTGAAAACCGGTTACAGCTCGGCCGATGACAGCTGGCTGACCTCCGGCACCGTTGCTGGCCGCACCGGCGACTTCGACGGTTTGCTGCACCTGAGCCAGCGCAACGGTCACGAAACCGAATCCTACGGCGAAACCGGTGGCACCGGCCTGAACCGCACCGAGGCCAACCCGGAAGACGTGCGCACCACCAACGTGCTGGCCAAACTCGGCTGGAACTACGCTGACGACGCGCGCTTCGGCCTGACCTACGAACACTATAAAGATGATCGCGACACCAACCAGTTGAGCGCCGTCGGCGGCCCGTTCAACGCTGGACGCGGTTTCGGTTTCTATAAGTCGCGCACCGGCAACGACACCGTTACCCGCGAGCGTTTTGGTCTGGAACACCGCTTCGCACTGGACACTGTGCTGGCCGACAACATCAAGTGGTCGCTCAACTATCAGATCGCCAAGACCGATCAGAGCACCCAGGAAATCTACGCGCCGTCGCGCACTGTGCTGCGTAACCGTGACACCAATTACAAAGATCGCCAGTGGGTGTTCGATGCGCAGGCTGACAAGTCGTTTGCCATCGCCGACACCGATCACACCATCACCTACGGCACGACCATCAAGCAGGACAAGGTCACCGGTCTGCGCACCGGCTCCGGCACCTGCCTGACTGTCGCCGGTGCCTGCCGCGCCATCGGGGCGCCAAGCGCCGCCGACACCTTGACACCGGCCAGCGACTTCCCGGATCCGACCATCAACAGCTACAGCCTGTTTGCCCAGGATCAGATCAGCTGGGGCAACTGGACGTTCCTGCCGGGCGCACGTTACGACTACACCGAACTCAAACCGCACATCACCGATGAGTTCCTCGCCACTGCCGACCAGAGCGGTAACGGTCTGGTCAGCGACGAGAAGAAAACTTGGCATCGTCTGTCGCCGAAGTTCGGCACCACTTACAGCTTCAACGACAACTACACCTGGTACGGTCAATACGCCGAAGGCTTCCGCACACCGACAGCCAAGGCTTTGTATGGTCGCTTTGAAAACCTCGCGGGCGGCTATCAGGTCGCGCCGAACCCGGATTTGGAACCGGAAAAAAGCAAAAGCTATGAAACCGGTCTGCGTGGCCAGTTTGAAGCGGGCACCTTCGACGTTGCGGTGTTCTACAACAAGTACCGTGATTTCATCGACGAGAACGCCATCACTCCCGGCTACACCGAGACCACGTTCCAGAGCAACAACATCAAACACGCCACCATCAAAGGCGTGGAGCTTAAAGGTCGCTTGAACCTCGATACCTTCGGCGCACCGACCGGCCTCTACACCCAAGGCTCGATGGCGTACCTGTATGGCCGCAACGACGACAGCGGTGAGCCGCTGAACAGCATCAATCCGCTGACCGGCGTGTTCGGCCTCGGTTATGACCAGGACAAATACGGCGCGCTGCTGAGCTGGACGCTGGTCAAGCGCAAGGATCGTGTCGACAGCACCATGTTCAAAACACCGGACGGCACCAGCACCCAGTTCAAGACCCCGGGTTATGGCGTGCTCGATCTGGCGGGCTTCTACAAAGTCACCGACGACGTGACCGTCAACGCCGGTCTCTACAACCTGACCGACAAGAAATACTGGCAGTGGGATGACGTGCGCGGTTACGACAGCGTTGGCGAAGCCTCGGTCACGCAACCGGCCAACCTCGATCGCCTGACCCAACCGGGCCGCAACTTCGCGATCAATCTGGTTTGGGACATCTGATCCGGCCGACCTCACTGCGCGTGTTCAAGCACCGCGCAGTGAGGTTTTTTTACGCTCAGGCGTCTGCTTGTTCGTCTCGTTAGCAAGCGCCTCTCTTTCTCAAGGATTTCCCATGACAGCTCAAGACACCGAACAACGCCCTGCCCTGCGTTCGCAACGCTTGAACCAGATCACCAACGAGCCGCACACCAAGCTCGATGCCCTGGTGAAGGCTCACGCGCCGTTCGAGACCCGCGCCAACTTCGCTCGTTTCGTGGTCGCGCAGTACCTGTTCCAGTCGGAACTGGTCGACCTCTACAACAGCGCCGAACTGACCGCCATCGTCCCTGACCTGCCGGCCCGCTGCCGCGCTGAAGCGGCCAAGGCTGACCTCGCCGATCTCGACACCGAAGTCCCGGCACCGGTCGCTGGCGCGGTGAAAAACCCGAGCAAGGCACGGGCACTGGGCTGGATCTTTGTGTCCGAAGGTTCGAAGCTCGGCGCTGCGTTCCTGATCAAACGCGCCGTGGCCCTGGAGCTGAGCGAAACCTTCGGCGCCCGTCACCTCGGTGAGCCAGAAGGTGGCCGTGCCGAAGGCTGGAAGAGCTTCGTGCGCACCCTGGATTCGCTGCAATTCAGCGCTGAAGAAGAAGCCGAAGTGGAGCAAGGCGCGATCGACGCGTTCAACCGCTTCACCGTGTTGCTGGAACAGGCTTACGCGACAGAAGCCGAACTGGCCTGATTCCCGACACGATCCCTTGTAGGAGCAAGGCTTGCCCGCGAAAGCGTCAGCCCATTCAACATCATCGTTGACTGACACACCGCCTTCGCGGGCAAGCCTTGCTCCTACAAGGGCCCGCGTAAATCTGTAAGATCCCGATCCCGCTTCAGAAGCATCCCGCCGAGCCCATGCCGCAACCAGCCTCCTCCAAACTCGCCCGCGTGCTGTTCGGCCTCCTGGCCTACGTCAGCCTCGGCATCGGCCTGATCGCCATTGTCGTGCCCGGCCTGCCGACCACCGAGTTCATCCTCCTCGCCGCCTGGGCCGCCACCCGCAGTTCGCCGCGCCTGAGTGCCTGGCTGGAAAACCATCGCCTGTTCGGGCCGATTCTGAGCAACTGGCGCAACGGCAAAATCATCGCGCGCAAAGCCAAAGTCAGTGCGACGGTGAGCATGCTGCTCTGCGCGACGTTGATGCTGGTGGTGCTCGATCACGGCTGGCCGATCTATCTGGCGATCGCCGGGATGGGGTTGGGGAATCTGTGGATCTGGTCGCGCCCGGAAACCATCACTAAACCCGCCTGATATTTCAAAGATCACTCCAAATCTGCGGCATACATAAACCCTGTGGCGAGGGGATTTATCCCCGCTGGGCTGCGAAGCAGCCCCAAACCCGGCCCCCCCATTCCACTGACAGACCGCATTATCTTGTCTAACGACTGCTTCGCAGCCGAACGGGGATAAATCCCCTCACCACAAGTGCCCTCCCAAACACGCAGACACTTCCCTGAAATTGTTCTGATTTCCAGCACTTTCCCCTGCGCAAACGTTTAGCGCTGACCGTTCGTCGGCGCGCACCTCATGCCTTTTCGCCTCGCGCCGATGAGCATTCATGGCGCTGAATGGATTTGGCGAACCGGGTAGTCCATACCCGCAAGCCACCCGTTTATCCATTCGCGAGATCGCCCCATGTTCGACTCTCTGTCCATCCGCCTGAAAATCGTCCTGCTCTCCGGTCTTTGCCTGCTCGGTGTGGTCGCGCTGATTGTTGGCATGAACATCTACCAGACCAACCAGAACGATGAACTGGTCAGCAACTCCAGCAACCAGCTGCTCACCGCCAGTGTGCAAAACCTGCTGCAAGCCAAAGCCGCCGAACAAGCGGTGCGGGTGCAGAAAACCTTTGGCGAAAGCTTGTTGGTGATTACCGCGCTGGCGGATCAGATCAAAGACCTGCGCGCGATGGCCGCCAAGCGTTCGCTGGACGCCGGCGCCCTGCGCGAAGAGTTGAACCTGAGCCTGAAAACCGCCTTCGAGCGCAACGATAAAGTGCTCGGAATCTGGCTCGCCTTCGAACCCAATGGCCTCGACGGCAAGGACAGCGAGTTCGCCAACGACGCCGCGCGCCAGTCCAACGAAGCCGGACGTTTCGCGACCTATTGGAGCCGCGCGGCCGGCGCCACGCTGAACACGATCATGGTCGAAGAAGACCTGACCAAAACCACCCTCAGCGTCAGCGGCACACCGTACAACAGCTGGTACACCTGCCCTCGCGACAACAAACGCACCTGCTTGCTCGACCCGTACGCCGACACCGTGGGCAATAAGGAAATGCTCATGACGACCATTTCCGTACCGTTGATTGTCGACGGCAAAGCGATTGGCGTGGTCGGTGTCGACATCGCCCTCGACGCGCTGCAAGCAGCCGCCGTCGAGTCGCAACGCAACCTCTTCAACAACGCCGGGCACATGCTTATCGTCTCCGGCAGCGGCGTGCTCGGCGCCGACAGCTCAGACGCGACCAAGGTCGGCAAAAAGATCAACGACACCCTCGGCGCCAATGGCCAGGACGTACTGCAACTGCTCGCCTCCGGCACTCCGAAAATCCTCGAACAGGGCGACCTGATTCGAGCGGTTTACCCGGTCGACCCGATTGGCAACTCGCGTGCGTGGGGCGTGGTCATCGACCTGCCGAAACAAGTGCTGCTGGCCGACTCGGTCAAGCTGCAAGCGGTGCTCGATGATGCCCAGGAAACCGGCGTGCTCACCGCGCTGCTGGTGGCTGTGGTGGCTGGTGTCGTTGGCCTGCTGCTGATCTGGCTGACCGCGTCTGGCGTTACCCGTCCGATCAACAGCGTCGCCGAGATGCTGAAGAACATCGCCAGCGGTGAAGGCGATCTGACCCAGCGTCTGAACTACAGCAAGAAAGATGAACTGGGCGAACTGGTGAACTGGTTCAACCGTTTCCTCGACAAGCTGCAACCGACCATCGCGCAGATCAAACAGAGCATCACCGAAGCGCGCGGCACCGCCGACCAGTCTTCGGAAATCGCCCGTCAGACCAGCGAAGGCATGCAGGTGCAGTTCCGCGAAATCGATCAGGTCGCTACCGCGTCCAACGAAATGAGCGCCACCGCTCACGACGTCGCCAACAGCGCGTCGAACGCAGCCAACGCCGCGAAAGGTGCCGATCAGTCGGCGAAGGACGGCATGTCGATCATCGAACGCAGCACCCGCGACATCAATCAATTGGCCGATGAAGTCAGCAAAGCGGTGACCGAAGTTGAAGCGCTGGCGGTCAACAGCGAGCAGATCGGTTCGGTACTGGAAGTGATCCGCAGCATCGCCGAACAAACCAACCTGCTCGCACTCAACGCGGCGATTGAAGCGGCCCGTGCCGGTGAGAGTGGACGCGGTTTCGCCGTGGTCGCCGACGAGGTGCGTAACCTCGCCAAACGCACGCAGGATTCGGTCGAAGAGATTCGCGTGGTGATCGAGCGTATTCAGACCGGCACCCGTGGCGTGGTCGCGACCATGCATTCGAGCCAGACTCAGGCACACAACAACGCCGGGCAGATTCGTCAGGCCGTGGATGCGCTGGGCAAGATCAGCGACGCGGTGACGGTGATCAGCGACATGAACCTGCAGATCGCCAGCGCGGCTGAACAGCAGAGCGCGGTGGCCGAAGAGGTTAATCGCAACGTTTCGGCGATTCGCACCGTGACCGAGACCCTGACCGGACAAGCCACCGAGTCGGCGGCGATCAGCAGCCAGCTCAATGCACTGGCGAGCCAGCAGATGAAATTGATGGATCAGTTCCGCGTCTAGACCCTCACCACACAAACGTGTAGGAGCAGAGCTTGCTCGCGAAGAGGCCGTCACATTCAACATCTTCGTCGACTGACACACCGCTTTCGCGAGCAAGCTCAGCTCCTACAAGAGCCTTCATCTAATCCCGTGACGTTTTGCACTATCATCGCCCTCTCGCTCCGGAGGGCCTTCGATGACTGATTTACTCACGTCCATTCAAGCCGCACTCGGCTTGCCGCACACGCCGATTGCGTTCACCGCCAGTGGCGCCCTGCCCTCGGCCTTCGCCGTCACCGATCTGGCCTGCGCCAGCATCGCCGCTGCCGGGCAAGCCGTCAGCGAACTCTTGCAGCAACAAACCGGCCACCTGCCCGCCGTAGAAGTCGATCGTCGTTTGGCCTCGTTTTGGTTCTCCTCATCACTGCGCCCGATCGGCTGGCAAGTGCCGCCGCTGTGGGATCCGGTCGCCGGTGACTACGCAACGCGCGACGGCTGGATTCGCCTGCACACCAACGCCCCGCATCACCGCGCCGCCGCTGAACGCGTGCTCGGTGCCTGTGCCGACCGCTCGGCGATGGCGGTGAAAGTCGCGCAGTGGGCGAGCACGGAACTGGAGCAAGCGGTGGTCGACGCCAAGGGTTGCGCCGCCGAAATGCGCAGTTGGGCGCAGTGGCAACAGCACCCGCAGGGGTTGGCGGTGAATGCCGAGCCGCTTGTTCACTTCTTCGCAGATCAGGATGAACATGCGAAATCGTGGCAAGGCTCGGTGGAACGCCCATTGGCCGGGATCAAGGTGTTGGATCTGACGCGAGTACTCGCCGGCCCTACCGCCAGTCGTTTCCTCGCGGGGCTCGGTGCTGAGGTTTTGCGCATCGATCCACCGACCTGGAACGAGCCCGGCGTCGTCCCGGAAATGACCTTGGGCAAACGCTGCGCACGGCTGGATTTGCAGGTTCCGGCGGATCGCGCGGTGTTCGAGAGTCTGCTGAAAGACGCCGACATACTGCTGCACGGTTATCGCGCTGATGCGTTGGAGAATCTTGGTTTCGGCGTTGAACGTCGTCGCCAATTGGCACCGGGATTGATCGACGTCTGCCTCAACGCTTACGGCTGGAGCGGCCCGTGGCAAAACCGCCGGGGTTTCGACAGCCTGGTGCAGATGAGCAGCGGCATCGCCGAGGCCGGGCAGCGTTGGAAGCAGGCGGACAAACCGACGCCGTTGCCGGTGCAGGCGCTGGATCATGCGACCGGCTATTTGATGGCGGCGAGTGCGATCAGGTTGCTGACTGAGCGGTTGCGGAATGGGCATGGTGGTTCGGCACAGTTGTCGTTAGCGCGGACGGCGAGGTTGTTGATCGAACACGGGTCCGGAATAGCCGAAGCGTTGCGTGCCGAGGATGAACAAGATCAGAACTCGTTGCTGGAGCAGACACCGTGGGGGCCGGCACATCGGTTGCTGGCGCCGGTGAAGATCATTGGCACACCGTTGCAGTGGGCGTTGCCGGCGACGGACTTGGGTTCGCATCGACCGCATTGGGTTTGAAGAGCCCCTCACCCTAGCCCACTCCCCGAGGGAGAGGGGACTGATTGGGGGATATTGTCGAAATTCACCGACTTGAAAGA
Organism: Pseudomonas sp. P1.31; assembly: GCF_001269815.1. Classification (NCBI taxonomy): domain Bacteria; kingdom Pseudomonadati; phylum Pseudomonadota; class Gammaproteobacteria; order Pseudomonadales; family Pseudomonadaceae; genus Pseudomonas; species Pseudomonas sp. P1.31. The sequence goes on from NZ_LHVN01000032.1 coordinate 354,041, forward strand.
TCGGTGTTGAATCCAAAATCAGTATGGAGGATTGGCCTTGAATCCATAATCGACTCGGTCGTTCAGGTCGATGTATAGCGTCAGACACCTCGGTCGGCCCCCTCTCCCTCCGGGAGAGGGCTGGGGTGAGGGCAAGCCTTAAAACTGGCTTCACATCGTCCACAGAGGTAACCACTATCACAGTCTCTTCACGACCAACCAGAGCTGAAGAAACCCGCTGAAGTGACAGCTCTTTTTGCAGCCATATGCGCTCCGCCAACAAGTCTTTTCGTAATCACTGGGATCTGAAAGCGCAATCCATCAAATCTAAAAATTACTTTTTTGGAATATTAACTGCAACAAGACAACGACCCTGACTATTTTTAAAACACGTGCAACCGAACGATTATTTTTACTACCGACCCGGAACATTTACCAATTCCCAAGCCTGATAAATATTATCCAGACACGTTGTCGTCGTGACCTGCCCAGCAAGTGAACCACCGGTAATGTAATCCAGGCACGGCCCATAGGCAGCATTTACGATTTTGGGTAAAAAATACGACCATCTATACTGATTACCCATATTTTTTGTGCAGTTACGATCACTGTCTCCCGACACCACATTGTGCTGCCATTCCTTCCGAACGCATTGATTGGCCAAGTTTGTACCCACCGCGATCAGGTACTCTCCGTTTTTATAGAACGCTTGATTCAGATTAGAAGGGTCGCAGGCGCTCAGATACATCACCCCGCGGGCGCCGTTAATTGTGGCACATACGTTGTAATGTATATTCTTTATCATGAACCTTTGCAGCATTGCATCTTGCTCCAACGAATATACTGTCTGCGTTTGGACAGAGCTACAACCGTGGACCATGCACACCAACAGTAAAAAGACTGTTTTTAAAAAAGTTGACGTCGTTAAGCCCCACAAAGTTTCAATCCCATTTAACAAGCCCATGCCACCTCCTTTAGCCAAAATTAGTTACCTGAAAAGGCAACTCATATGAGCATTTTCGGTAGCACACAACACCTGTCATAACTGACAGTTTTAAATAATGTTTAGAGATAACACTCAAACTTGTTATGCAAATGCGCTCAATTAAATGGGCCGGATCAGTCCCCGCGGCTCAAAGACGCCCACAACACCTGCGCCGCATACCCGCGATAAGGCCGCCAACCCTCCGCCCGCACAGCCAATTCCCGCGCCGTCGGCCGCTGGCCCTCCAGCACTTCCAACGCCCGCAACAACCCGACATCGCCATGGGGAAACCCATCCAGATCGCGCAACTGTCGCAGCGCAATGTACTGCGCCGTCCACTCGCCAATCCCGTGCAACGCCAGCAACCGCGCCACCCCGCCTTCGCGATAAGGCTCAAATAATGCAGGATCATCGAGCAACGCCTGCGCCACGCCCGACAGTGTCCGCCCTCGACTCTTGGGCATCCCCAACGCCGCCAAATCCGCCTCAGCCAACACACAGGCCTCAGGAAACACATAGCTCAAACCCGGCACCGTCGATTGCAACGGCGCGCCATACTGAGCCACCAATTTCCCCGCCAAGCGAATCGCCGCCACCACGGTAATCTGCTGCCCGAGCACTGCGCGAAACGCCAGTTCCAAGCCATCCCACGCCCCCGGAATGCGCAACCCCGGACGCTCGGCCATCAACCGCACCAGCAGCGGATCCTGCGCAAGATGCCCTTGCATCACTGCCACATCCGCATCCAGATCGAACATCCGCCGCAACCGCCGCACAATCTCCGGCAGCGCCTGCGAATCAGGAAAATCCACTTCAACCGCCAGCGAATCAGCAGCACCGAGCCACACCGAAACCGTGCCATGCACCCCGTTCAACCCGATGCTGCGCGAATACACGCCATCGACCACGGTCTCCATCCCGACCACCGCTCGCGCCGTGAGAAAACCCAGCATCGCCTCCCAGTCATACGGCGGTTGATAGTCCAGCGCCAACCTCACAACGACAGCATGCCGCTGTACAAGCCATACGCCGCCAGACCCGCACCGATGATGACGACGGTAAAGATGCCCTTCTCAATAGACGTGAAGATCGGCTCGCCCTGTTCATGTTTGGCCTTGGCAAACAGGATCACCCCCGGCGCATACAGCAGCGCCGACAGCAGCAAATATTTCACCCCGCCGGCGTACAGCAACCACACCGCATAACCCAGGGCGATGCCGCCGATCAGCAAATCCTTGGTGCGTTCGGCCGAGGCGTGTTCGTAGGTTTCGCCACGCCCGCTCAGCAGCACGGCATACGCCGCCGACCACAGATACGGCACCAGAATCATCGACGACGCCAGATAAATCAGGCTGGTGTAGGTGCCCGCCGAAAACAGGGTGATCAGCAGGAAAATCTGGATCATCGCGTTGGTCAGCCACAACGCATTCACCGGCACATGGTTTTTGTTTTCCTTTTTCAGGAACGCCGGCATGGTTTTGTCTTTGGCCGTGGCGAAGAGAATTTCCGCACACAGCAGCGCCCACGACAGCAGCGCACCGAGCAGCGAGATTGCCAGGCCGATGCTGATCAGCAATGCGCCCCACGGCCCGACGATGTGTTCCAGCACCGCGGCCAGCGAAGGGTTTTGCAGGTTGGCCAGTTCCGGCTGGCTCATGATCCCCAGCGACAGCACGTTGACCAGCACAAGCAACGCCAACACACCGATAAAGCCGATCACCGTGGCGCGGCCGACGTCGCTGCGTTTCTCCGCGCGCGCTGAATAGACACTAGCGCCTTCGATGCCGATAAACACGAACACCGTGACCAGCATCATGTTGCGCACTTGATCCATGACATTGCCGAAGTTCGGGTTGCTGGTGCCCCAGATGTCGCGGGTAAAAATGTCGGCCTTGAAGGCGACGGCGGCAATGACGATGAACATGATCAGCGGCACGATCTTCGCCACCGTGGTCACCTGATTGATGAACGCTGCCTCTTTGATCCCGCGCATCACCAGAAAATGCACGCACCACAACAGCACCGAAGCACAACCGATGGCGATCGGCGTATTGCCCTGACCGAACACCGGAAAGAAGTAGCCGAGGGTGCTGAATAAAAGGACGAAATAACCGACGTTACCCAGCCAGGCGCTGATCCAGTAACCCCACGCCGATGAAAATCCCATGTAGTCGCCGAACCCGGCCTTGGCATAGGCGTAGACACCGGAATCCAGTTCAGGCTTGCGGTTGGCCAGGGTCTGAAAGACGAACGCCAGCGTGAGCATGCCGATCGCGGTGATGCCCCAACCGATCAATATCGCCCCGGCATCGGCCCGCGCCGCCATGTTCTGCGGCAGCGAGAAAATCCCCCCACCAATCATCGACCCCACCACCAGAGCGATCAACGCGCCTAGGCGCAGCTTTTGCGTCGGTTGCGACATTCAAATCTCCCTTCCTGATGAACGAATTCTCAATTTCCACCCAAACCCCAGGATCCACCCAAACCCCAGATGCACCGAACCCCTCACCACAGGTTTATGTCTTAACTAACTAAATGGGTAAAGAGTAAGTACGTTTATTAGATAACGCCAACAAATGCCCATTTATATATAGCCGATCACGCTAACGCCTAGCACGCTCAGACAATTTTGTGCGCTGATCCTAATAAATCAATTCTGTACTGAAAACAGACGCGGAAAATTTGCCAATCCGCCAAAACGAACTAGCGTCATAATTCGAAAGTAATAATAGCCATTCCCAAGCATGTAGCCACAAAGCGTCTAAATCGGGCTTCGCAGACGATAGCTTTATGCCTTCAGCCGATTCATAAGTCATTCATTAACAATGGAATGTGACCATGCACTGATCTAAGTCAGCTAACTGAACAGACAACAGAACTACGCTGTGATCTCTCTTCTCCTGCAATGGAGTCATGCAATGTCTGAAGCTCCCGGAAAACTACGACTCGGTGCATTGGTTGCGTTGGTAGTCGGTTCAATGATCGGTGGCGGGATATTCTCTTTGCCACAAAACATGGCCGCCAGCGCCGACGTTGGCGCCGTGCTGATCGGTTGGGCCATCACCGCTGTCGGCATGCTCACCCTCGCTTTTGTCTTCCAGACCCTCGCCAACCGAAAGCCTGACCTGGACGGCGGTGTCTACGCCTATGCCAAGGCCGGTTTTGGCGATTACATGGGTTTCTCGTCCGCCTGGGGTTACTGGATCAGTGCCTGGCTGGGCAACGTCGGTTACTTCGTTCTGCTGTTCAGTACCCTCGGCTACTTCTTCCCGATTTTCGGTGAAGGCAACACTGTCGCGGCCGTGATCGGCGCCTCGGTGCTGCTGTGGGCCGTGCACTTCCTCGTCCTGCGCGGGATCAAGGAAGCAGCGTTCATTAACCTTGTGACCACGGTCGCCAAGGTTGTGCCGCTGGTGCTGTTCGTTCTGATCGCGATTTTCGCCTTCAAACTGGACATCTTCACCGCCGACATCTGGGGTATCAAAAACCCTGATCTGGGCAGCGTGATGAACCAGGTGCGCAACATGATGCTGGTCACCGTGTGGGTGTTCATCGGCATCGAAGGCGCGAGCATCTTCTCGGCCCGCGCGGAAAAACGCTCGGACGTCGGTAAAGCCACCGTGATCGGCTTCATTACCGTGCTGCTGTTTCTGGTGCTGGTGAACGTGCTGTCGCTGGGCATCATGACTCAGCCGGAACTGGCGAAACTGCAGAACCCGTCGATGGCCGCCGTGCTTGAGCACGTGGTCGGTCACTGGGGCGCGGTGCTGATCAGCGTCGGTCTGATCATCTCGCTGCTGGGTGCGCTGCTGTCGTGGGTGCTGCTGTGTGCGGAGATCATGTTCGCCGCCGCCAAAGACCACACCATGCCGGAGTTCCTGCGCAAGGAAAACGAGAACCACGTACCGGTCAACGCCCTGTGGCTGACCAACGCGATGGTGCAGATTTTCCTGATCATCACCCTGTTCTCGGCGAGTACTTACCTGTCGCTGATCTACCTCGCCACTTCGATGATTCTGGTGCCGTACCTGTGGTCGGCGGCGTATGCCCTGCTGCTGGCGGTGCGCGGCGAAACTTACGAAGGCTTTGCCGCCGAACGGCGCAAGGATCTGATTATCGGCGGCATCGCGCTGATCTATGCGGTATGGCTGTTGTATGCCGGCGGGGTCAAGTACTTGCTGCTTTCGGCCCTGCTCTACGCACCTGGCGCGATCCTGTTCGCCAAAGCCAAGCTGGAACTCAAACAACCGATTTTCACTAATGTCGAGAAGCTGCTTTTCGCCGCGGTGATCGTGGGTGCCCTGGTGGCAGCCTATGGTCTCTACGACGGCTTCCTGACGCTGTAATACCCGACTAATTTGTCATCTGGAGGATCACTGAAATGACCACGGAAAAAGTTAAGTACGGCGTACATTCCGAAGCCGGCAAACTGCGCAAAGTCATGGTTTGCTCCCCAGGTCTGGCCCACCAGCGGCTGACCCCGAACAACTGCGATGAGCTGCTGTTCGACGACGTGCTCTGGGTTGCCCAGGCCAAGCGCGACCACTTCGACTTCGTCACCAAGATGCGCGAGCGCGGCATCGATGTGCTGGAAATGCACAACCTGCTGACCGACATCGTCGCCATCCCCGAGGCGCTGGACTGGATTCTTGAGCGCAAGGTCACCGCCGATTCGGTGGGCCTGGGCCTGATCAACGAAGTCAAATCCTGGCTGAAAAGCCTCGAGCCACGGCACATCGCCGAGTTCCTGATTGGCGGCGTGTCCGCTGATGATCTGCCGGACAGCTTTGGTGGCAAGACCATCCAGATGTTCCGCGACTTCCTCGGCCACTCCAGCTTCATTCTGCCGCCGCTGCCGAACACTCAGTTCACCCGCGACACCACCTGCTGGATCTACGGTGGCGTGACGCTGAACCCGATGTACTGGCCAGCGCGCCGTCAGGAAACCCTGCTGACCACCGCCATCTACAAATTCCATCCACAGTTCACCAACGCCGAATTCGAAATCTGGTACGGCGACCCGGACAAGGATCACGGCAGCTCCACCCTTGAAGGCGGCGACGTCATGCCAATCGGCAACGGCGTGGTGTTGATCGGTATGGGCGAGCGCTCGTCCCGTCAGGCCATCGGCCAACTGGCGCTGAACCTGTTCAAGAACAAAGCCGTGGAAAAAGTCATCGTTGCCGGCCTGCCGAAATCCCGCGCGGCGATGCACCTCGACACCGTGTTCAGCTTCTGCGACCGCGACCTCGTAACGATTTTCCCGGAAGTGGTCAATCAGATCGTTGCCTTCACCCTGCGACCTGACGAAGGCAAACAGGGCGGCATCGACATCCGCCGCGAAGAAGGCACTTTCCTCGACACCGTGGCCAAGGCCCTCAATCTGAAAGCGTTGCGCGTGGTGGAAACCGGCGGCAACAGCTTCGCCGCTGAACGCGAGCAATGGGACGACGGCAACAACGTGGTGGCCGTGGAACCGGGCGTGGTCATCGGCTACGACCGCAACACCTACACCAACACCCTGCTGCGCAAGGCCGGCGTGGAAGTCATCACCATCAGCGCCGGTGAACTGGGCCGAGGCCGTGGCGGTGGCCACTGCATGACCTGCCCGATCGTGCGCGACGCAATCGACTACTAAACCTCTGAGCCCTGGCCGTCACTTACAACGTGCGGCCAGGGGGATAACCGACACCGAAGGAGATCCATCATGGCTTTTAACATTCACAACCGTAACCTGCTCAGCCTGGAACACCACACTCCACGTGAGCTGCGTTACCTGCTCGACCTGTCCCGCGACCTCAAACGCGCCAAGTACACCGGCACCGAGCAGCAACATCTGAAGGGCAACAACATCGCCCTGATCTTCGAAAAAACCTCGACCCGTACCCGTTGCGCGTTCGAAGTGGCGGCGTATGACCAAGGCGCCAACGTCACCTACATCGACCCGAACTCTTCGCAGATCGGTCACAAGGAAAGCATGAAAGACACAGCCCGCGTGCTGGGTCGCATGTACGACGCCATCGAGTACCGTGGCTTCAAACAGGAGATCGTCGAAGAGCTGGCCAAGTTCGCTGGCGTGCCTGTGTTCAACGGTCTGACCGATGAATATCACCCGACACAAATGATCGCCGACGTGCTGACCATGCGTGAGCACGCCGACAAGCCGATTCACGAAATCAGCTACGCCTACCTTGGCGATGCGCGCAACAACATGGGTAACTCGCTGCTGCTGATCGGCGCCAAACTCGGCATGGACGTGCGCATCTGCGCGCCAAAAGCCCTGTGGCCACTGGATGATCTGGTCGAGCGTTGCCACAAATATGCCGAAGAAAGTGGCGCACGCATCACCCTGACCGAAGACCCGAAAGCGGCGGTCAAAGGCGTCGACTTCATCCACACCGACGTTTGGGTGTCGATGGGCGAGCCGGTGGAAGCCTGGGCCGAGCGTATCCAGCAACTGCTGCCATACCAGGTCAACGCCGAGCTGATGAAAGCCTCCGGCAACCCGCGCACCAAGTTCATGCACTGCCTGCCGGCATTCCACAACAGTGATACCAAAGTCGGCAAGCAAATCGCCGAACAGTATCCACACCTGAAAAACGGCATCGAAGTGACCGACGACGTGTTCGAGTCCCCAGCCTGCATCGCCTTCGAGCAAGCGGAAAACCGCATGCACACAATCAAGGCGATCCTGGTCTCGACCCTCGCTGATCTGTAACCACTGCTTATCCATGATCGTTCCCACGCTCCCGCGTGGGAATGCATCCCGTGACGCTCTGCGTCACAGCGGACGCGGAGCGTCCGTGGCGGCATTCCCACGCAGAGTGTGGGAACGATCACTACGAAAAGGACATGCACCATGCGTATCGTCGTAGCTCTGGGCGGTAACGCCCTGCTCCGCCGTGGTGAGCCGATGACCGCTGACAATCAGCGCGCCAACATCCGCATCGCCACCGAGCAAATCGCCAAAATCCATGCCGGCAACCAACTGGTCATCGCCCACGGCAATGGCCCGCAAGTCGGTCTGCTGTCGCTGCAAGCGGCGGCCTACACCTCCGTCACTCCTTACCCGCTGGACGTGCTCGGTGCCGAAACCGAAGGCATGATCGGCTACATCATCGAACAGGAACTGGGCAACCTGCTCGACTTCGAAGTGCCGTTCGCCACCCTCCTCACCCAGGTTGAAGTCGACGCCAACGACCCGGCGTTCAAGAACCCGACCAAACCGATCGGCCCGGTTTACGACAAAGCCGAAGCGGAAAAACTCGCCGCTGAAAAAGGCTGGGCGATTGCGCCGGACGGCGATAAGTACCGTCGCGTGGTGGCCAGCCCACGACCAAAACGCATTTTCGAAATCCGCCCGATCAAGTGGTTGCTGGACAAGGGCAGCATCGTGATTTGCGCCGGGGGTGGCGGGATTCCGACCATGTATGACGAGAACCGCAACCTCAAGGGTATCGAAGCGGTGATCGACAAAGATCTGTGCTCTTCGCTGCTCGCCGAGCAACTGGAAGCGGATCTGCTGGTGATCGCCACCGACGTCAACGCGGCGTTTATCGATTACGGCAAACCAACGCAGAAAGGCATCGCCGAAGCGCATCCGGATGAACTCGAGCGCCTCGGTTTCGCCGCAGGTTCCATGGGGCCAAAGGTGCAGGCAGCCTGCGAATTTGCGCGCCATACTGGCAAGGTCGCGGTGATCGGTTCGCTGGCGGACATCGAAGCGATTGTCCAAGGCACCGCCGGTACACGCGTGACCACAGCGAAGCCTGGCATCACTTACCGATAATTAGAAACGGCGGGGGCAGGCCCAGGGTCTGCCCTCTTTCCATGCCTTGAAAGGAGTTCCTCATGGCCCAGTTTGAACCCGGTCATTTGCACATCGAGCGGCATGCGTTGACCGACGATGACGTCAATTACAACGTCTGCCTCGACTATGAAGTGTTCACCGATCCGCAGAAAGGCAAAGGGATACAGTTCACCCTGCACGGCAATATGCAGGGCAAGGACATGAAGGAAACGTTTTTCCTGCCCAAGGAAGAGGCCTACAACTTCGCCCGCGACGTGACCCGGATTGCCGAAAAATACGGGATCCCCAAGACACACAGCCAGATCGGCTCGGTGCACAAACATTACGACCTGATGTTTGAAGACATCCGCAAGCAGCTGAACATGCAGTCCGGGGATCCGGTTAATCCTGAGCATTTCGAGTAACCGTCAAGATCAAAAGATCGCAGCCTTCGGCAGCTCCTACATCGATTGATCGTTCCCACGCTCTGCGTGGGAATGCCGCCACGGACGCTCCGCGTCCGCTGTGACGCAGAGCGTCACGGGATGCATTCCCACGCGGAGCATGGGAACGATCAGCGCAAGACACAGATTTCACCATTAGCCCGCCCCAAGGCATACTTGCCACCCTCCGCTCTGCAGATCACTGAACCGCCCCATGCGTATCCACGTCAGTTTCATCGACCGCGTTGGCATCACCCAGGAAGTCCTGGCTATCCTCGGTGGGCGCAACCTCAATCTGGATGCGGTGGAGATGATCCCGCCGAACGTCTATATCGACGCGCCAACCCTGAGCCCGACAGTGCTCGAAGAGCTGAAAGATGCGTTGTTCCGCGTGCTCGGCGTGGAAGCGGTGACCGTGGTCGATATCCTCCCCGGCCAGCGTCGGCACTTGCAACTCGATGCCTTGCTCGCGGCGATGACCGATCCAGTTTTAGCCCTCGACAGCGCCGGCAAAGTCCTCCTTGGCAACCCGGCACTGATCGCCCTCTACGGTCGCGAACCGGCCGGCGAAAGTGTCTCCGAATTGTTCAACGACCCCGGCCTGCTCGACACGCTGCTCGAACACGGCTTCCGTCTGCCGCTGCGCGAAATCACCGTCAACGGTCAAACCTTGTTGCTCGACGCCACGCCAATCACCGACGCCGGCGCCCTGCTGACGTTGTATCAACCCAACCGCATCGGCGAGCAGCTCTCGGCGCTGCACCACGACCACGCCGAAGGTTTCGATGCGCTGCTCGGCGAATCCCCGGCGATCCGTACGCTCAAGGCCCGCGCTCAACGCGTGGCAGCCCTCGATGCACCGCTGTTGATTCAAGGCGAAACCGGTACCGGCAAAGAATTGGTTGCCCGCGCCTGTCACGCGATCAGTGCGCGGCACAACGCGCCGTTCCTTGCTCTGAACTGCGCAGCGCTGCCGGAGAACCTCGCCGAGAGCGAGCTGTTCGGCTACGCCCCCGGCGCCTTCACCGGTGCGGCGCGTGGCGGCAAACCGGGGCTGATGGAGCTGGCCAACCAGGGCACGGTGTTTCTCGATGAAATCGGCGAGATGTCGCCGTACTTGCAGGCGAAATTGCTGCGCTTCTTGAATGACGGCAGCTTCCGTCGCGTGGGCGGTGATCGTGAGGTCAAGGTCAACGTGCGCATCCTCAGTGCGACCCACCGCGATCTGGAAAAAATGGTCAGCGAAGGGTCGTTCCGTGAGGATCTGTTCTATCGCCTCAACGTGCTCAACGTGGAAGTGCCGCCGCTGCGTGAACGTGGTCAGGACATTCTGCTGCTGGCGCGCTACTTCATGCAGCAGGCTTGCGCGCAGATTCAGCGCCCGGTCTGCCGCCTCGCCCCGGGCACTTACCCGGCGCTGCTCGGCAATCGCTGGCCGGGCAATGTGCGGCAATTGCAGAACGTGATCTTTCGCGCGGCGGCGATTTGCGAAAGCAGTCTGGTGGACATCGGCGACCTCGACATCGCCGGCACCTCGGTGGCGCGGCAGACCGACAGCGAGGTCGACAGCCTAGAACAAGCGGTCGAATCGTTCGAGAAAGCGCTGCTGGAAAAACTCTACGTCAGCTACCCCTCGACCCGGCAACTGGCGAGCCGCCTGCAGACTTCGCATACCGCTATCGCCCATCGGTTGCGCAAGTACGGCATCCCCAACAAACCGTAACTCCTTTTGCACACTTAGCAAATCCGACGCCGCGCGCTTGTAGGAGCAGAGCTTGCTCGCGAAAGCGGCCTTTCAGTTGCAATTAATGGTGACTGACAGACCGCTTTCGCGAGCAAGCTCTGCTCCTACATTTTGAACTGTGTTCCAGATTGTTTTCTGTAGGAGTTGCCGGAGGCGGCGATCTGTTGACTTTGGATGTGTATTGGCCGGGACAAGATCGCAGCCTTCGGCAGCTCCTACAGTCCGGGTTTCCAATCCTACATTTGTAGTTACTGCTTAAAAGCGACCTCCGCCTGTACTGAAAGCGCTACAGTGGAATGATGTCGTTACACCCTCCTCTGATCACCGCTGTGCAAGGCTTTGATCCGGTTCAGCTTTTCTCCTCGCCCTGTGCTGTAGCGATTTCGCTACACACACCACTGATTCACATCCGTCCAAATCACTCAAATCATTGATTTATATAGATAAATCAACCTTGGCCGCGTTCTTGCTAATCAACCCTTCATAAATAAAGGGCTTCCCTGCCCAAGCCTTCCACCGCGTCCACCAGACGAGTCTGGCCCCTGAGGAGTTTCCATGAGCGAGTTGCGTTTTACTGAAGATCACGAATGGCTGCGCACCGAAGCTGACGGCAGCGTTACTGTCGGCATCACCGCTTTCGCGCAGAACGCCTTGGGCGACGTGGTGTTCGTGCAACTGCCTGAATTGCAGGCGTACGACAAAGGCGCCGAAGCCGCCACCGTGGAATCGGTGAAAGCCGCCAGCGGCGTGTACATGCCTCTCGACGGCGAAGTATTGGAAGTGAACCCGGCGCTGGACAGCAGCCCTGAACTGGTCAACGAAGATCCGCTGGGCGAAGGCTGGTTCTTCCGCTTCAAGCCAAGCGACGCCGCCGCTGTCGGCAAACTGCTCGATCAGGACGCGTACGACCGTCTGATCAAAGCCCAAGCCGAAGCCTGAGGAACACCGACATGACTCAAGTAAACCTTGGCACCGCCAACGAATTCATCGCCCGTCACATCGGCCCGCGCGCCGGTGACGAGCAAGCCATGCTCAACAGCCTCGGCTTCGATTCGCTCGAAGCGCTGAGCGCCAGCGTCATCCCGGAAAGCATCAAGGGCACCAGCGTGCTCGGCATGGACGACGGCCTCAGCGAAGCCGATGCTCTGGCGATGATCAAAGGCATCGCCGGCAAGAATCAGCTGTTCAAGACTTACATCGGCCAGGGCTACTACAACTGCCACACGCCGTCGCCGATCCTGCGTAACCTGCTGGAAAATCCGGCCTGGTACACCGCTTACACCCCGTACCAGCCGGAAATTTCCCAGGGCCGTCTCGAAGCGTTGCTGAACTTCCAGACCATGATCAGCGACCTCACCGGTCTGCCGATCGCCAACGCCTCGCTGCTCGACGAAGCCACCGCCGCTGCCGAAGCCATGACCTTCTGCAAACGCCTGAGCAAGAACAAAGGCAGCCACCAATTCTTCGCCTCGAGCCACAGCCACCCGCAAACCCTCGACGTGCTGCGCACCCGTGCCGAGCCACTGGGCATCGACGTGGTTGTGGGCGATGAGCGTGAACTGACTGACGTGACGCCGTTCTTCGGCGCGTTGCTGCAATACCCGGCCGCCAACGGTGATGTGTTCGACTACCGCGAACTGACCGAACGCTTCCACGCCGCCAACGCACTGGTCGCCGTGGCTGCTGACCTGCTGGCCCTGACGCTGCTGACCGCGCCGGGCGAGTTCGGCGCTGACGTCGCCATCGGTTCGGCACAACGCTTCGGCGTGCCGCTGGGCTTCGGTGGCCCGCACGCGGCTTACTTCTCCACCAAAGATGCGTTCAAGCGTGATATGCCGGGCCGTCTGGTCGGTGTTTCGGTTGACCGTTTCGGCAAGCCGGCCCTGCGTCTGGCGATGCAAACTCGCGAACAACACATCCGTCGCGAGAAGGCCACCTCGAACATCTGCACCGCGCAAGTGCTGCTGGCCAACATCGCCAGCATGTACGCCGTCTACCACGGCCCGAAAGGCCTGACGCAGATCGCCAACCGCGTGCATCACTTGACCGCGATTCTGGCCAAGGGCCTGACCGCGTTGGGCGCGACAGTTGAACAAGCGAGCTTCTTCGACACCCTGACCGTGGCCACCGGCGCACAAACCGCCGCGCTGCACGACAAGGCGCACGCTGCGCAGATCAACCTGCGCGTGATCGACGCTCAGCGTCTGGGCCTGTCGATCGATGAAACCACCACGCAGGCGGATATCGAAATCCTGTGGGGCCTGTTCGCCGACGGCAAGACTCTGCCGGACTTCGCTGCGCTGGCCGCTTCGGTACAGAGCACCATTCCAGCCTCACTGGTACGCCAGTCGCCAATCCTCAGCCACCCGGTGTTCAACCGTTATCACTCGGAAACCGAGCTGATGCGCTACCTGCGCAAACTGGCAGACAAGGATCTGGCCCTGGATCGCACCATGATCCCGTTGGGCTCGTGCACCATGAAGCTCAACGCCGCCAGCGAAATGATCCCGGTGACCTGGGCTGAATTCGGTGCGCTGCACCCGTTCGCCCCGGCCGCGCAAAGCGCCGGTTACCAGCAACTGACCGACGAACTGGAAGCGATGCTCTGCGCCGCCACCGGTTACGACGCGATCTCGCTGCAACCGAACGCCGGTTCGCAAGGTGAATACGCTGGCCTGTTGGCGATTCGTGCTTATCACCAGAGCCGTGGCGATGAGCGTCGCGACATCTGCCTGATCCCGTCGTCCGCCCACGGCACCAACCCGGCCACCGCCAACATGGCTGGCATGCGCGTGGTCGTGACTGCGTGCGATGCCCGCGGCAACGTCGACATCGAAGACCTGCGCGCCAAAGCCATCGAGCACCGCGAACACCTCGCCGCGCTGATGATCACTTACCCGTCGACCCACGGCGTGTTCGAAGAAGGCATCCGCGAAATCTGCGGGATCATTCATGACAACGGCGGCCAGGTGTACATCGACGGCGCCAACATGAACGCGATGGTCGGCCTCTGCGCACCGGGCAAGTTCGGCGGCGACGTCTCCCACCTGAACCTGCACAAAACATTCTGCATCCCGCACGGCGGTGGCGGCCCGGGCGTCGGCCCGATTGGCGTCAAGTCGCACCTGACGCCGTTCCTGCCTGGCCACGGCCAGATGCAACGCAAGGAAGGCGCGGTCTGCGCGGCACCGTTCGGCAGCGCGAGCATTCTGCCGATCACCTGGATGTACATTCGCATGATGGGCGGCGCCGGTTTGAAGCGCGCTTCGCAGCTGGCGATCCTCAATGCCAACTACATTTCCCGTCGCCTCGAAGAGCACTACCCAGTGCTGTACACCGGCAGCAACGGCCTGGTGGCGCACGAGTGCATCCTCGATCTGCGTCCGTTGAAAGACAGCAGCGGCATCAGCGTTGATGACGTCGCCAAGCGCCTGATCGACTTCGGCTTCCACGCCCCGACCATGTCGTTCCCGGTCGCCGGCACGCTGATGATCGAGCCGACCGAAAGTGAATCCAAGGAAGAACTGGATCGCTTCTGCGACGCCATGATCCGCATCCGCGAAGAAATCCGCGCGGTGGAAAACGGCACGCTGGACAAGGACGACAACCCACTGAAAAACGCTCCGCACACCGCAGCGGAACTGGTTGGCGAGTGGACGCACCCGTACAGCCGCGAGCAAGCCGTTTACCCGGTTGCATCGTTGGTTGAAGGCAAATACTGGCCACCGGTCGGTCGCGTCGACAACGTCTTCGGCGACCGCAACCTGGTCTGCGCCTGCCCGTCGATCGAAAGCTACGCTTAAACGTGTAGGGGGATCAGTTCCATCGATCCCCCACACACCGCAAACCCCTGTAGGAGCCGAGCTTGCTCGCGAAAACGGTGTATCAGATAGCTAATAAGTTGACTGACACACCGCTTTCGCGAGCAAGCTCAGCTCCTACAAAGGAGTGCGGCGAACCGTGAAATCCGCCAATTCCTATAACAAGAAACCGGAGAACCACTCATGTCGTTAAGCGTGTTCGACCTGTTCAAGATTGGCATCGGCCCCTCCAGCTCCCACACCGTCGGCCCGATGCGTGCTGCTGCGCGTTTCGCCGAAGGTTTACGCCGTGAAAACCTGCTGACGGCCACCGCCAGCGTTCGCGTCGAGTTATACGGTTCCCTCGGTGCCACTGGCAAAGGCCACGGCAGCGACAAAGCCGTGCTGCTCGGCCTCGAAGGCGAACACCCGGACACCGTTGATACCGAAACCGTCGCCGCGCGCCTGCAAGAAATTCGCGGCAACGCTCGCTTGAACCTGCTCGGTGAACACAGCATTGCGTTCAACGAGAAAGAACACCTGGCGATGATCCGCAAGCCGCTGGCCTATCACCCCAACGGCATGATCTTCCGCGCCTTCGATGCGGCCGGGTTGCAGATCCGCAGCCGCGAGTACTACTCGGTCGGTGGTGGTTTTGTCGTCGATGAAGACGCGGCCGGTGCCGATCGCATCGTCGAAGACGCCACGCCGCTGACCTTCCCGTTCAAAAGTGCCAAGGATTTGCTCGGTCATTGCGCCACCTATGGCCTGTCGATCAGCCAAGTGATGCTGACCAACGAAAGCGCCTGGCGCCCGGAAGCAGAAACCCGCGCCGGCCTGCTGAACATCTGGCAAGTGATGCAGGATTGCGTCGCTGCGGGATGCCGTAACGAAGGTATTTTGCCCGGTGGTTTGAAAGTCAAACGCCGAGCGGCAGCGTTGCACCGGCAGCTGTGCAAGAACCCGGAATCAGCATTGCGCGATCCGTTGTCGGTACTCGACTGGGTCAACCTTTACGCACTCGCCGTCAATGAAGAAAACGCCAACGGCGGCCGCGTGGTCACCGCACCCACCAACGGCGCGGCGGGGATTATTCCGGCGGTGCTGCATTACTACATGCGTTTTATCCCCGGCGCGAATGACGACGGCGTGGTGCGGTTTCTGCTGACCGCTGCGGCCATCGGCATTCTCTACAAGGAAAACGCGTCGATCTCCGGCGCCGAAGTCGGTTGTCAGGGTGAAGTCGGCGTGGCCTGTTCTATGGCCGCCGGCGCGTTGTGTGAAGTGCTCGGTGGCAGTGTTCAGCAAGTCGAGAACGCCGCAGAAATCGGCATGGAGCACAACCTCGGCCTCACCTGCGATCCGATTGGCGGGTTGGTGCAGGTGCCGTGCATCGAGCGCAATGCGATGGGCTCGGTGAAAGCCATCAACGCGGTGCGCATGGCCATGCGCGGCGACGGCCAGCATTTCGTCTCCCTCGACAAAGTCATCCGCACCATGCGTCAGACCGGCGCCGACATGAAAAGCAAATACAAAGAGACCGCGCGCGGCGGTCTGGCGGTCAACATTATCGAATGCTGAACCTATTTAACTCCGCCTCCCTCAGGGAGACGATCGCATTTAGCCCCCTCTCCCTCCGGGAGAGAAACGTAACTAACTCCCTCTCCCTCCGGGAGAGGGCTGGGGTGAGGGGCTTTTGATCTTGATCTTGCCCTTACCCCAACCCAAATTTTCAAGGAGCCACGCATGTCCACCGAACAACTGTCGAAAACTCCACTTCACGCGCTGCACATCGAACTCGGCGCCCGCATGGTGCCGTTCGCCGGCTACGACATGCCGGTGCAATACCCGCTCGGCGTGATGAAAGAACACCAGCACACCCGTGAACACGCCGGGCTGTTCGACGTCTCGCACATGGGCCAGATCCGCCTGACCGGCGCCAACGCCGCCAAAGCCCTGGAAACCCTGGTGCCGGTGGATATAATGGACCTGCCGGTGGGCATGCAGCGTTACGCCATGTTCACCAACGAGACTGGCGGCATCCTCGATGACCTGATGGTCGCCAACCTCGGCAACGACGAACTGTTCCTGGTGGTCAACGCCGCGTGCAAGGATCAGGATCTCGCCCATCTGCAAAAACACATCGGCGACCAGTGCACCATTACAGAGCTGTTCGAAGAGCGCGCCCTGCTGGCGCTGCAAGGCCCGGCAGCCGTTACGGTGCTGGCGCGCCTTGCACCTGAAGTCGCGAAGATGACCTTCATGCAATTCAACCGCGTGTCGTTGCTGGGCGTGGACTGCTTCGTCAGCCGCTCGGGCTACACCGGTGAAGACGGTTTCGAAATCTCCGTTCCTGCCGCCGATGCAGCAAAACTCGCCCGTGCCCTGCTCGCCGAACCGGAAGTCCAGGCCATCGGCCTCGGCGCCCGCGATTCGCTGCGCCTCGAAGCCGGCCTGTGCTTGTACGGTCACGACATGAACACCGAAACCACACCGATCGAAGCCAGCCTGTTGTGGGCGATCTCCAAGCCCCGTCGTGCAGACGGCACGCGGGCCGGTGGTTTCCCGGGTGCAGAGCAAGTATTCGCACAGCAACAGAATGGCGTCGCACGTAAACGCGTCGGCCTGCTGCCGCAAGAACGTACCCCGGTGCGCGAAGGCGCCGAAATCGTCAACGAAGCCGGCGAGATCATCGGCAACGTGTGCAGCGGTGGTTTCGGCCCGACTCTTGGCGGGCCTTTGGCGATGGGTTACCTCGACAAGGCTTATAACGCGATCGATACCGTCGTATGGGCCATCGTGCGTGGGAAAAAGGTGCCAATGCTTGTAAGCAAAATGCCATTTGTTCCGCAACGCTACTACCGTGGTTGATTGACTGTTTCTATAAGTAACGCGGTTGCGTTAAACGTGCACTAATGTGTAACGCAACCGCCATAAAACAGTGCATCTCCCACCCTTCTATTCGAATATGAACTTTGCTTATAACGATCGAAAACAATTGAACAAGCGAATCGCCTAAGCCGCACTAGTGAACTGACTAATTGCCATCAAGCGTAGGGAAACCGGGGCCTTCACGGGGGCTTGTTTTTTCTCCCGTAGTTGGCGTAGAGTTTGTTCACTGTGTTTGCATGGGTCAGCTTTGAATCGTGACCTGGGCAGTAGCCTACAAGTTAGCTACATCCCGTTCGACGTCTTCTTACTCTCCTGCAACCAGCCCCAGTACTCTTTCATGTGAAAGAGACTGTCATTAATTTTTGCGTCAAAGGAAATAAGAAATGTCCACACGTCAGAGCGGTACCGTCAAGTGGTTTAACGACGAGAAAGGTTTTGGTTTTATCACTCCAGAAAGCGGTCCGGATCTGTTCGTGCATTTCCGCGCCATTCAGGGCAACGGCTTCAAGAGCCTGAAAGAAGGCCAGAAAGTGACTTTCGTTGCTGTGCAAGGCCAGAAAGGCATGCAGGCTGACGAAGTACAAGCAGAAGCCTAATCTTCTGTAACGAAAAAGCCCCTGATATTGATATCAGGGGCTTTTTTGTGCGCGCGAACCCGTAAAATGGCGCTTCCTTTCGCGTCCAGAGGCTGCCATGTCGAAAAACCTGCTCACTCCCCAGGGCGATTTTCCTGCCGTTGGCCTGGGCCGTCGTCTGGCCGCGATGTTCTATGACTTTCTGCTGTGCACGGCACTGTTGATCGTCACCGGTTTCATTTACAAACTGATCCAGGCCGCGATCATCGGCGAAGAACGCCTGCGCGTGCTGACCGATGCCGGAAAAATGGACGGCGATCCGCTGTACTCCACCGTCCTGCTATTGGTGTTGTTCGCCTTCTTCGCCAAGTTCTGGACCCACGGCGGGCAGACACTGGGCATGCAGGTGTGGGGGATTCGCGTGCAAAACGCGGATGGCAGCGCGATCAGCCTGTGGCAGGCGCTGTTGCGGTTTATGGTGTCGATTGCGTCGTGGCTGTGCGTGGGACTGGGTTTTTTCTGGTCGCTGTACGACAAGCAGAAACGCACGTGGCATGACATCTATTCGGATACGCGCGTGGTGCGAATCCCGAAGAAACAAAAGTAAGCGCCCACAAAAAAAGATCGCAGCCTTCGGCAGCTCCTACAGGGATCGATGTAGGAGCTGCCGAAGGCTGCGATCTTTTGCTTTTAGGCGTTACCGGCGAGCTTCATCCGTGCAGCCTGGGTGAAGTCGAGCATGCGCTTCAACGGACGAATCGCCTGCGGAATCAGCGCCGGATCGACAAAGATCTCGTTCGTGCCTTCCTTCAAGCTCTTCAGCGTGCGCTCAAGGGTGTTCATGGCCATCCACGGGCAATGTGCGCAACTGCGGCACGCTGCGCCGTTACCGGCGGTTGGCGCCTCGATGAAGACCTTGTCCGGGCACAGCTGCTGCATCTTGTAGAAGATGCCACGGTCGGTCGCAACGATCAGCGTCTTGTTCGGCAACGACTGTGCAGCGGCAATCAGCTGACTGGTCGAGCCCACGGCGTCTGCCAGCTCGATCACCGAGGTCGGTGACTCCGGGTGCACCAGAATCGCGGCGTCCGGGTACAGCGCTTTCATGTCTTCGAGCTGCTTGGACTTGAACTCCTCGTGGACGATACAGGCACCGTCCCACAACAGCATGTCGGCGCCAGTCTTGCGCTGGATGTACGTCCCCAGGTGCTTGTCAGGGCCCCAGATAATCGTCTCGCCGTTGTCCATCAGGCTTTCGACGATCTCCAGCGCGCAACTCGATGTCACCACCCAGTCGGCTCGTGCTTTAACAGCAGCGGAGGTGTTGGCGTAGACCACCACCGTACGCTCCGGGTGCTGATCGCAGAACGCCGAGAACTCATCGACCGGGCAACCCAGATCCAGCGAGCAGGTTGCCTCAAGCGTCGGCATCAGCACGCGTTTTTCCGGGTTGAGAATCTTCGCGGTCTCGCCCATGAACTTCACGCCGGCGACCACCACGGTCTTGGCCGGGTGGGCGTTGCCGAAGCGCGCCATTTCCAGGGAGTCGGACACGCAACCACCGGTTTCTTCGGCCAGAGCCTGAATCACCGGGTCGCAATAAAAGTGGGCAACCAGCACCGCGTCCTGAGCCTTGAGCTCGGCGGCGATGGCGGCACGGTAATAAGCCTCTTCCTCAGCCGTCAGCGGTTTGGGCTGTTTGGCATCGAGGTGGGCTTGAACCAGAAGGCGTTCGGAAATCTGCGTCATGTTCGCAAGACCTGCAGGCGCGTTCGCGCGAAAGTCGAGTATACACCCGGCTCCGGACCGCTTGAGGGTACCGCCGGGAGAGTGAGTATTATCAGGCACGGACAGCATTGAAGCTGCGCAAGGCTACAGAATATCCCGTTGATACAAAAGATCATTCTGACCTGCGTCAGCGCTGCTGACACCGAAACGACGCGGGGCCGAATTGCAGGCAAAAAAAAACCCGGAAATCCTCACTTGCGTGGGCCTTCCGGATTTTCTAAACCGCCAAAAATGGTGGGTCGTGTGGGATTCGAACCTACGACCAATTGGTTAAAAGCCAACTGCTCTACCAACTGAGCTAACGACCCGCTGTGTGGTGGCGCGTATAATACTGATTTTTAAGGACTATTCAACACCTTTTTGAAAATAATCAAAAATAAGGTGTTGGGTCGTCCACACCAGCGGCCGCGAAGCCTTCCGCACGCAGGCGGCAGCTGTCGCATTTGGCGCACGCGCGGCCTTCATCGTCGGCCTGATAGCAGGAAACGGTGAGACCATAATCAACGCCCAGCTTCACGCCGGCCTGGACGATCTGCGCCTTGCTCAGGTTCTGCAACGGCGCCTGGATGCGGAAGCCATTGCCTTCCACGCCAGCCTTGGTTGCCAGGTTGGCCATGCGCTCGAACGACTCGATGAACTCGGGACGGCAATCCGGGTAACCGGAATAGTCCACCGCGTTGACACCGATAAAGATGTCGCGCGCGCCAAGCACTTCTGCCCAACCCAATGCCAACGACAGGAACACCGTGTTGCGCGCCGGCACGTAGGTCACCGGAATGCCTTCGCCGAGTTCTTCCGGAATGTCGATGCTGGTGTCGGTCAGGGCCGAGCCGCCCATGCCGTTCAGGTTCAGGCCAATCACTTTGTGCTCGACCACACCCAAATCGCGGGCGACGCGTGCAGCGGCGTGCAATTCGGCGTGGGAGCGCTGACCGTAGTCGAAGCTCATGGTGTAGCAGGCGTAACCTTCAGCACGGGCCATGGCCACGACCGTTGCCGAGTCGAGACCACCGGACAGCAGGATTACCGCACGTTTTTCGTTAGTGTTCAGTTGTTCAGTCATATCAGCGCCCCGGCTCATCATTCCATAGATATTTATGCAGCTGCAGTTGCAACCGCACTGGCAGGTTGTCTGCCACCACCCAGTCCGCCAGATCCCTGGCATTGAGGTCATGATGACTTGGCGAAAACAGCACTTCGCCCGCACGTCGATCAAGCCCGTACTGAATCAGTTTCGATACCGCCCAGTCATAGTCTTCCCGCGAGCAGATGACAAACTTCACCTGATCGTTGGGGGTCAGCAATTCGATATTTTCGTAACGGTTGCGATGGGCTTCTTTCGAACCCGGCGTTTTCAGGTCAACCACGCGACTGACGCGCTGATCGACCGCCGAGACGTCGAGGGCGCCGCTGGTTTCCAGCGAGACCTCGTAACCGGCATCACACAACTGTTTAAGCAGAGGAATGGCATTGGGTTGCGCCAGCGGCTCACCGCCGGTGACACAAACGTAGCGCGGACGAAATCCGGCCACTTGCTCGAGGATGTCGTCGAGGCTGCGCACGGTGCCGCCACTGAAGGCGTATGCGCTGTCGCAGTATTGGCAACGCAAAGGGCAACCGGTCAGGCGCACAAAAACAGTGGGCAGCCCGGCAGTCCGCGTTTCCCCCTGCAAAGAGTAGAAAACTTCGGTGATTCTCAATGTGTCTTGCATAGTCGCCACGGGCGTAACAGCTAAACAGGCTGTCCGCCTCCGTCAGGCACTTCAGGCAATCCCGCCAACGCGTAGACCGCAAGAAGCGTGTTTCAGAAAAAGGGCGTGAATTCTAACGAAAAAACCCGCGACAAGCGCGGGTTTCTTCTTGAAAGGTCAAACGGCCTTACATGCGTTGCAGATCGCGTTGGGCCAACTGAGCGGCGGAGGTACCCGGATATTGGGCCACCACCTGCTGCAGAATGCCTTTGACCTTGTCGGTGTGACCAAGGCGGCGCTCTACATCAGCTAGCTTGTACAGCGAATCCGGCACTTTGGCGTGCTTGGGATACAGCTGCGAAACCTTGGCGAAAGCCTGACCCGCACCTTGCAGATCGCCTTTGGCCAGGTTGACTTCGCCCAACCAGTACTGGGCGTTGCCCGCGTATTGGCTGTTCGGGTATTTGCGCAGGAAAGCGGCAAAAGCCTGGCTGGCCTTGTCGAAATCCTTGGCTTTGATCAGGTCGAAAGCGGCATCGTAATACAGCTTTTCTTTGGCCGGATCAGCCGGTTCGCTACCCGCAGCCGGCGCCTGGGTTGCTGCAGCAGCAGCCCCTGCACCAGCGGCAGCACCGGCAGCAGCGCTTGCGTCGCCACCGGCAGAAGAATTCTCGGGAGTCGCGGCAGGTGCAGCACCGGATCCTATGCGCCGATCAAGATCCTGGTATCGCTCCAGGGATTCCTGCTTCATGCGCGCAACCTGATTCTGCAGTTCTTCAATCACGCCTTGCTGGCGCGAGATCTGATCCTGCATCTGTTGCAATTGGTTGAACAGCATGCCTTGTGCCGAGGCAGGGGCCGAAGCCGCTCCCCCGGCATAGGCGCCGTTCGTACCGTAACCTGCAGGCGGATAACTGCTCCCGCTATTGTTATAACCGGAGTTGTCATCGACCACAGGAACCGCAGCCCACGCCGCAAGCGGCGCGAGGCTGAGAGCCAGAACAGTTACAGCACGACGGCACGTTCGCATATCGAATTACTTACGCAGTTCGACGCGACGGTTTTGAGCCCAGGACTGCTCGTCGTTGCCGGTAGCAACTGGACGCTCTTCGCCGTAGGAAACCAGTTCCAGCTGAGCTGGGGAAACACCTTGCAGTACCAGGTAGCGTTGAACGGCTTTCGCACGACGCTCGCCCAGTGCCATGTTGTACTCACGAGTACCACGTTCGTCGGTGTTGCCTTCCAGAACAACGCGAGCGCCGTTTGCTTTCAGGTCTTTGGCGTGAACGTCCAGAGCGCGCATGGCTTCTGGCTTCAGGTCCGAGCTGTCGTATTCGAAGTAGAAGGTGGTGATTGCGCGCAGAGCAGCTTCTTCGCTCAGGGAACCGTCAACGGCACCAGTGTTTGCGCCGTAACCAGCGTTTGGATCAACAGCGCCTTCACCGGCGTTGTCGCCGCCTTTGGACGAGCAACCTACAGCTACAGCCATGGCCAGAGCCAGCGCAGCAAATTTACCAAACTTCAGCATTTCCATCGTGAAACTCCTAATGAACCCCAGTGTGTTAAGTAAAACGTGTAGCGCCCGCTCACTTCAGGTAAGGGGACCAGGACGGTTCTCTGACTTCGCCTTGAGCGGTAGGAAGCGGGAGCCTAACGCGTCCATTAATGGACACGAGCATCAAGACTCCCCGGCCCTGTTGGCGGGTGGCGTAGATTACCATGGTGCCGTTGGGCGCAACAGTAGGCGACTCGTCCAGAGTGCTATCAGTGAGGATCTTTACACTACCTCGCTGCAAATCCTGGGCTGCCACCTTGAAATTGGTGAAACCGTCCTGACGATGGATCATCACCAGGGTCTTTTCATCCGCCGACAATTTAGGGTTGGCGTTGTAGTTACCGATGAAGGTCACTCGCTCCGCACCGCCGCCACTGGCGCTGGTTTTGTAGATCTGTGGCTTGCCGCCGCGATCCGAGGTGAAGTAGATGGTCGAACCATCCTTGCCCCAGTACGGTTCGGTGTTGATGCCCGGACCTGCGGTCACGCGAGTGATCTGACGCGAAGCCAGGTTCATCACGTAAATGTCCGGGTTACCGTCTTTCGACAGTACGAACGCCAGACGATCACCATTCGGCGACCAGGCCGGTGCACCGTTCAAACCTTCGAAGTTGGTGATCTGCTCACGGCGACCGGTGTCGATGTTCTGCATGAAGATGCGCGGACGGCGCTGTTCAAACGAAACATAAGCGATGCGCTTGCCATCCGGTGCGAAACGCGGCGACAGGATCGGCTCACGCGATTGCAGCAGAGTCACGGCGCGAGCACCGTCGTAGTCCGAACGTTGCAGGGTGTAGCGAGTGTTCTTCTCGGAGAAACGCTCGGCCGTTACGTACAGCAGGCGAGTCGAGAACGCACCCGGGATACCGGTGAGTTTTTCGAACGACTGGTCAGCAATGAAGTGCGCCATGTCGCGGATTTGATCCGTGGTACCGGAGACGCTGCCGTCAGCCACTTTCTGCTCGGTGGCAACGTTGAACAGCGCCCATTGCACCTGCAGGCGACCGCCGGCTGGAGCAATGCTGCCGACCATCATGTATTGAGCACCCACCGCCTTCCAGTCACGGAAGATGATTTCGCTCGGCTGGCTTGGCTGGCTGATCATGTTTTGCTTTGGAATCGGCGAGTAGTAGCCCGAGTTACGCAAATCGTTACCAATGATTTCAGCCATGTCGTCCGGCAGGACGGCACCGCCCTGCATACCAAACGGCACAACCGCGATCGGAGTAGCCCGATCACTGCCGCTGGTAACCAGAATGTTCTTTTCATCAGCCATCGCGATCCCTGCCATGCAGCAGATCACGACCAGCATTCCTCGAAGAAGGTTTCTCACAAGGCTAGATCCTCAGGTGTGAATGTCATCTTGAATGAACGATACGGAGCGAAATCGCTCGGCTTCATTCCCTGCATTTCTGTCAAACGTCCAATATTCTTCACTGCCGCCACTGCCGAAGCATCAAACGGACCATCGCCGCTGGACTTGGACACGCTGACCGAAGTCACCGTACCGTCCGGCAACATGCCGATTTGCAGCACGACCGTCATGCCTTTGCGTGCCGAAGGTGGTCGAGCCCAACCTTCTGCTGCTCGCGCACGAATCAGGTCATCGAAACTGCCCGCGACTTCGTCACCCTGCTCATCCGCCAAAGCCTGCTGGCGCTGCGGCGTGTCGGAAAGCAAATCGGCCAAGGCCTGAGCCTTTTTGTCTTCGGTCGATTTACGTGCCGCATCCTGCGCTTTCTTCTTCGCAGCATCGGCAGCAGCTTTCTTCTTCGCTTCGTCGGCGACTTTCTTCTTCGCCTCGTCAGCTTCAGCTTTCTTCTTGGCGTCGTCGGCGGCTTTCTTCTTCGCGTCTTCGACAATCTTCTTCTTGGCTTCTTCAGCGGCCGCTTTCTTGGCCTCTTCTTCAGCAGCCTTTTTGGCTTCGTCTTCGGCTTTCTTCTTGGCTATATCAGCCAATTGTTTCTCTTCTGCCTTTTTCGCCTCAGCCTTTTTCGCGTCGTCGGCTTTTTTGGCTTCATCAGCCTTTTTCGCTTCGTCCGCTTTTTTCGACTCGTCGGCCTTCTTGGCTTCCTCGGCTTTTTGAGCCGCTTCTTCTTTCTTTTGTTCCGCCGCAGCCTTGATCTCTTCCTGCTCGACCTTTTTCTGCTCCATCTGCTCGACTTCGGTCTGACGCGCGGCGGATTTCTTCGCCTCACCCGCAATCTTCTGATTGGTCTGGGTGGTTGCCTGACTTTTCGATTTCAGCTGGTACAGGGTCGCCTGGACAATCGGCTTGGCCGGCGGCAGCTCTGGTGTAAAGGCGAAACTGACGAACAGCATGCCGAACACCAGCACGTGCAGGACAATTGCCAGAACACTAGGCCAGAAGTAGCTTTCCGAGGCGGACGGCTCTCGCTGTTGCTGCATCAGGGGGCCTCGGTAATCAAACCAACATTACCGACCCCGGCTTTCTGCAACCCGCCCATGGCGCCCATGACGGAACCATAATCGACGGTCTTGTCACCGCGGATGAAGACCTGGGTACGCTTGCCGCCTTCGGTGCCGGCACGAATGATCTTGGTCACCGCGTCGGTCATTTGCGGCAGGGTCATGGCCCTGTCCTGTTGCTTCTCGGTATCGACTTCGCTGCCAAGGTTCCAGTAGTAGGTCTTGTCAGCCTTGATCGAAATGGTCAGGACTTGCGTGTTGTTGTCCTGCGGCAAGGCTTCGCTGGAAACCTTGGGCAGATCAACTTTCACGCCCTGATTGAGCATCGGCGCGGTCACCATGAAGATGACCAGCAGCACCAACATCACGTCGATGTAAGGCACCACGTTCATCTCGGCGACCGGCTTGCGCTTTTTGCGAGCTCGAGCGATTAAAGCCATTGGAAATTACCTGCTTATTCTTCGCTGGTGTGCACTTTGCGGTGCAGGATCGCCTGGAATTCATCGGCGAAGGTGTAGTAGCGGCCCAGCAAGGTTTCGCTGCGAGCGGCGAAACGGTTGTAAGCGATAACCGCAGGGATCGCGGCGAACAGACCGATCGCGGTGGCGATCAGGGCTTCGGCGATACCCGGGGCCACAGTGGCCAGGGTGGCTTGCTGGGCGCTGGCCAGACCGCGGAAGGAGTTCATGATGCCCCACACGGTACCGAACAGACCGATGTACGGGCTGACCGAACCAACGGTGGCGAGGAACGGCAGGCTTTGCTCGAGTTTCTCTTCTTCACGGGAGATGGCAACGCGCATGGCACGGGCCACACCTTCCATCACCGCTTCAGGGTCGACACCTGGCTGCTGACGCAGACGCGAGAACTCTTTGAAACCGGCGCGGAAGATTTGCTCGACGCCCGAATCCGGATCCGGGTTGCTGCCCGCCTGACGGTACAGTTTGGACAGATCGATACCCGACCAGAAGCGCTCTTCGAAGCTCTCCAGGGCGCGTCGACCGGCACGCAGCAGATTGCTGCGCTGAAAGATCATGATCCATGAGGTCACCGATGCGGCCACCAGGGTCAACATTACCAACTGCACCACGATGCTGGCATTGCTGACCAGGCTCCACATGGAGGAATGGTCGACGACGTTAGCTTCCACGCTTTATCTCCTGCTTTGAGTGTGTACCCGGGCCGACCGCGTCGGCAAAGGCCGCACGCAAGTCTTCGGGAAGGGCCCGGGGTTTCAAACTGTTAGTGCGCACACAGGCCACCAAAAACTGCCCTTCACAGAGCAGCACATTATCCGTAGCCCGCCTGACCTGCTGTTTAAAGCGCAGGCTGGCACGGTTCAATTCGATTACTTCAGCGCTTACCAGCAGTTCGTCATCCAGTCGCGCCGGCGCGTGGTAACGCGCTTCGCTGGAATGCACGACAAACAACAGATCCTCCCCTGCCAACTGCGATTGGGCAAAGCCCAGTTCACGCAGCCGCTCGGTTCGAGCCCGTTCCATAAACTTGAGGTAATTAACGTAATACACGATGCCGCCCGCATCGGTGTCCTCGTAATAAACGCGACAACGATGTGCGAACGGCCCAAGCCCGTTTTGCGCGCGCATACTCTAGTGCTTACTCCTCAGGTTGCCAATCCGGCCAGGCAACTGTTTTTCATGGTTTCAAAGCTTTAACGCAAAAGTACCGTCGTCTGACAGTACAAACCCTGAATAAATCGACAACAAATGTGTATTAATCGTCCACGGCATCGAGAAACTCGTCTGCCACGGGCATTTCGCCCATTCGTGACGGGATGTTTAAACCGAAATGCAGGTACGCATGCCGGGTCACCACCCTGCCCCGTGGTGTACGCATGATGTAGCCCTGTTGAATCAGGTACGGCTCCAGCACGTCCTCAATGGTGTGCCGCTCCTCGCTGATCGCCGCCGCCAGACTGTCGATACCGACCGGCCCGCCGTCGAACTTCTCGATCATGGTCAACAGTAGACGTCGATCCTGATGGTCGAAGCCATGTTCATCAACGTCCAGCAGGTTCAACGCCAGATCGGCAACCGATTTGGTGATGTGCCCTTTGGCGCGGACTTCAGCAAAATCGCGCACGCGACGCAACAAACGGTTGGCGATACGCGGCGTACCACGGGCACGGCGGGCGATTTCAAAGGCGCCTTCCGGATCCAGTGGCAAACCGAGAATAGCCGCCGAACGACTGACAATCGTCGACAGATCGGCAGTGCTGTAGAACTCAAGACGCTGGACGATACCGAAGCGGTCACGCAGCGGATTGGTCAGCATGCCGGCGCGAGTCGTGGCGCCAACCAAAGTAAACGGTGGCAGATCAAGTTTGATCGAACGCGCCGCCGGCCCTTCGCCGATCATGATGTCGAGCTGGAAATCTTCCATCGCCGGGTACAGCACTTCTTCCACGATCGGCGACAGGCGATGGATTTCATCGATAAACAACACGTCGTGCGGTTCAAGGTTGGTCAGCAATGCCGCCAGATCACCGGGACGTTCAAGCACCGGGCCCGAGGTACTCTTGATCGACACGCCCATTTCCTGGGCAATGATGTTGGCCAGCGTGGTCTTACCCAAGCCCGGCGGGCCGAAGATCAGCGTGTGGTCGAGGGATTCACTGCGGCCACGCGCGGCCTGGATGAACAATTCCATCTGCTCGCGCACGGTCGGCTGGCCAATATAGTCGGCCAGACTGACCGGGCGAATGGCCCGATCCTGGACTTCTTCGCGCTCACGCGGGCTGTGCGCGGCGGCGATCAGACGATCAGCTTCAATCACTTAAATCATTCCCTTCAGGGCGCGGCGGATCATGTCTTCACTGCTCAAATTCTTGTCCTTGATCGCGGAAATCGCCTTGCTCGCTTCCTGCGGTTTGTAACCGAGGGAAATCAACGCGCTGACGGCATCGTTCTCGGCGGTATTGACCGGCGCCGGGCCGTCCGGCTGATTCGGTACCAGCGCAAACATAGCCGGCGAAGTTTCCCACGCCTTGAAGCGATCTTTCAGCTCGACCAGCAAACGCTCGGCCGTCTTCTTGCCAACGCCCGGCACCTTGGTCAGCGCCGAGGTGTCCTGGGATTGCACGCAGCGGATCAACTCGTCGACTTCCAGACTCGACATCAAGGCCAGGGCCAATTTAGGCCCGACACCATTGAGACGAATCAACTCGCGAAAAAAGTCTCGCTCACGTTTACCGGAAAAACCATAGAGCAGTTGCGCGTCTTCGCGTACGACCAAATGGGTGTGCAGGGTCAGCGGTTCACCGACCGACGGCAGACGATAAAGCGTGGTCATCGGTACTTCCAGCTCATACCCGAGGCCGTTTACATCCAGAATCAGGTGCGGCGGCTGTTTCTCAGCCAAGGTGCCGCGCAAGCGTCCAATCACGTTTCAGATCCTTGAGCGTTGGCCAACCGTGGGCTGGCGACTGTCGAAACGCGGATTTCGGGCCGACGACACAGGCGCAAGCATCCGCTTTCGGGAAATTTGATGCTGATGCTATCAGAGACGCAGGCGCCCGCCACGACTGCGTGCAGTGCCCAAGCCGTGCGGCAGCAGACTGGAGCGGGTGTGCGCGTGGCAAATGGCAATGGCCAGGGCGTCGGATGCATCGATTTGCGGTTTGGCGGTCAGTTTGAGCATGTGCATGACCATCATCTGCACTTGTTCTTTATTGGCGGCGCCGGTGCCTACTACGGCCTGCTTGACCTGCGTCGCGGTGTACTCAGCGATCTCCAGGCTTTCTTCGGCGCCAGCGACGATCGCCGCGCCACGGGCCTGACCGAGTTTCAGTGCAGAATCGGCGTTTTTCGCCATGAAGACTTTTTCGATGCCCATGGTGACCGGGCCGTAGGTCTGAATGATTTCACGCACACCGCGATAAACGATTTGCAGCCGTTCGTGCAGCTCGCCCGCACCGGTGCGGATGCAGCCGGAAGCCACATAGATACAGCCGCCACGCCCGGTATCACGAACAATCCCATAACCGGTGATGCGCGAACCGGGGTCGATACCAAGAATTAAAGTCATAACGCCTGCGGTTTTGAAAAAACACGATTTACATAACAACAAAAAACAACTGTGGGAGCGGGCTTGCTCGCGAAAGCGGTGTGTCATTCAGCATTGATGTTTGCTGATACGCCGCCTTCGCGAGCAAGCCCGCTCCCACATTGAAGACTAGTCGCTCTTATCCGAGCTGAGCAGCCACGTCTTCCGGAATGTCCGCGTTGGAGTAAACGTTCTGCACGTCGTCCAGATCCTCAAGCATGTCGATCAGCTTGAGCACCTTCTCCGCGCCTTCCAGATCCAGCTCGGCGCTGGTGGTCGGCTGCATGACGATTTCTGCGTCATCACCCTTGAAGCCGGCCGCTTCCAGCGCGTTACGCACCGCGTAGAAACTGGTGAACGAGGTGAACACGTCGATCGAACCGTCTTCGTGTGCAACCACGTCATCGGCATCGGCTTCCAGCGCAGCTTCGGTCAGTGCGTCTTCATCGACGCCCGGCGCAAAGCTGATCTGGCCTTTGCGCTCGAACAGATACGCCACCGAACCGTCGGTGCCAAGGTTGCCACCGCACTTGCTGAACGCGTGGCGCACGGCTGCGGCGGTACGGTTGCGGTTGTCGGTCATGCACTCGACCAACACCGCTACGCCGCCCGGGCCGTAGCCTTCGTAGGTCAGCTCTTCAACGTTGTCCGCTTCGGTCGCACCGGCGCCACGTGCAACGGCACGGTCGATGATGTCGCGGCTCATGTTTGCGCTCAGCGCTTTATCCAGCGCCAGACGCAGACGCGGGTTGGAGCCCGGATCACCGCCGCCCTGACGGGCCGCAACGGTCAGTTCGCGGATCCACTTGGTGAAGATCTTGCCCCTTTTGGCATCCTGACGTTCTTTGCGGTGCTTGATGTTCGCCCACTTGGAATGACCAGCCATAACTCGCTCCGAATTCTCTTTGAAACGTTGCCCGCCCTGCTCATGCAGCGGCCAGCACACAAAAAATCTCGACCTGCTTTCTATAGATAGAAAAAAGGCGCATCCGAAGATGCGCCTTCAGGCCCGTGTTACTCAGCCTTTGGCGTTTCGCGCAAACGAATGTGCAGCTCGCGCAGTGCCTTGGCATCCACGACACCCGGCGCTTGCGTCATCACGTCAGCAGCACTCTGGGTTTTCGGGAAGGCGATCACTTCACGGATCGACTGGGCGCCGGTCATCAGCATCACCAGACGGTCGAGGCCGAAAGCCAGACCACCGTGCGGCGGTGCACCGTATTTCAGAGCGTCGAGCAGGAAGCCGAATTTCTCTTCCTGTTCCGCTTCGTTGATACCCAACAGGCGGAATACCGCTTGCTGCATTTCCTTGCGGTGAATACGGATCGAACCGCCACCCAGTTCAGTACCGTTCAGCACCATGTCGTACGCGCGGGACAGCGCGCCGGCCGGGTTGGCTTCCAGTTCTTCCGGGGAGCACTTCGGCGCGGTGAACGGGTGGTGCAGCGCGGAGAAGCTGCCGTCGTCGTTTTCTTCGAACATCGGGAAGTCGACAACCCACATCGGTGCCCACTTGCAGGTCAGCAGGTTGAGGTCGTGACCGAGCTTGATACGCAGTGCGCCCAAGGCTTCGCTGACGATCTTGGCCTTGTCGGCACCGAAGAACACGATGTCGCCGTCAACGGCACCAACGCGATCGAGGATGGCGTTGAGGTTTTCCAGCGGGATGTTTTTCACGATCGGCGATTGCAGACCTTCAACACCGGCAGCGCGCTCGTTGACCTTGATGTACGCCAGGCCCTTGGCACCGTAGATGCCGACGAACTTGGTGTAATCGTCGATCTGCTTGCGTGGCATGCTTGCGCCGCCTGGTACGCGCAGAGCAGCGATACGGCATTTCGGATCGTTGGCCGGGCCGCTGAATACTTTGAAATCAACTTCTTTCAGTTGATCGGCAACGTCGACCAGCTCCAGCGGAATACGCAGGTCTGGCTTGTCGGAACCGTAGCGGCGCATGGCTTCTTCGAAGGTCATGTGCGGGAATTCGCCGAATTCCAGATCCAGCACTTCCTTGAACAGGTTGCGGATCATTTGTTCGGTCAGGCCCATGATCTCTTTTTCATCGAGGAAGCTGGTTTCGATGTCGATCTGGGTGAATTCTGGCTGACGGTCAGCGCGCAGGTCTTCGTCGCGGAAGCACTTGGCGATCTGGTAGTAACGGTCGAAACCGGCAACCATCAGCAGTTGTTTGAACAGTTGCGGCGATTGCGGCAGAGCGAAGAAAGAACCGGCGTGAGTACGGCTCGGCACCAGATAGTCACGCGCACCTTCAGGGGTGGCACGGGTCAGAATCGGTGTTTCAACGTCGAGGAAGCCGTTTTCGTCGAGGAAGCGACGGATGCTGGTGGTCATGCGCGAACGCAGACGCAGCTTCTCGGCCATTTCCGGACGACGCAGGTCGAGGAAGCGATAGCGCAGGCGGGTTTCTTCGCCGACGTCGGAGAACTCGTTCAGCGGGAACGGCGGGGTTTCCGACTCGTTCAGCACTTCCAGCTCATAACCCAGCACTTCGATCATGCCCGACGCCATGTTGGCGTTGGTGGCACCGGCCGGACGCAGACGCACCTTACCGGTGATCTTCACGACGTATTCGCTGCGCACGCGGTCGGCGGCGGCGAAGCTCTCGGCGCGATCCGGATCGAATACCACTTGGGCCAGACCATCACGATCACGGATATCGAGGAAAATCACCCCGCCGTGGTCGCGACGACGGTGAACCCATCCGCAAAGGGTAATTTCCTGACCTTCCAGGCTTTCGTTCAGTTGGCCGCAATAATGGCTGCGCATCATGGTAGTGGTTTCGCTTCTCGTAATTCGAAATTCGGTGGAGATCCCGCCGCACCCAAACTGTGTGCGCCATCGGGACACTCACGCGTGTCGTTCGACCTGGGCCTGAACCCTAGTCAGATTTGTCGCCACCGGCCAGGTTCTTCTTGGCGCCGGTCTTGAAATCGGTTTCGTACCAGCCGCTGCCGCTGAGGCGAAAGCCTGGCATGGACATTTGTTTCTTGAGCTCTGGCGCCTGGCAGGCAGGGCAGTCGACCAGCGGTGCAGCGCTGATCTTTTGAATGGCTTCCAACTGATGACCACAGGAAGCACATTGGTAATCGTACATCGGCATGGAGGTGTCTCGGCGATCAGATTGCTACCGCGCGCAGGGCTTTGCGGCGAAAGAGCGGGATTATATCCATTAAATGCGGCCTGTGCAGCCGTAAGACTGCACGGGCCGCGACCTCGCTTGCAACCGTCACCGTTCAGACCGCGATGGCCGGCGCCACCTCCCGACCGCTGTTCATCACACAGACCACCCGCACCAGCGCACTGAAATTTTTCACTCCGCCGTGACGCAACTGCACCTCGCGGTCGACGTGGGACAACAGCGAACTGATCGAACAGCAATTATTGGCCGCCATATTGGCGAGGATGTTCCAGTACACCTGCTCCAGTCGCAGGCAGGTGGCGTAACCATTCAAACGCACGGATCGCGATAGCGGCCGGATCAATGCCATGTCGAACTCATTGACGAACGGATCGACGATCAGTTCATGGGGCGGCACGACAACCCTGTCGTTGCGCCTGTCTGCATCTTCCATATCGTTGACACTCCTTTGCCATCTCTGCGGATTTTCAAAGCCACTTCCTGTGACCTCCATAAAAACGCAGACGCAAAGTTATAGCCAGACGACTTGTTGACCCGCCACGTAGGATAAGCCAACGCAACAAGTAAGAGTCTGGACAGCGCGCCTGCAACCCAACGATTACAGGCGCGCTTCGATCAGCCTTCGAGCAACGCGCGGAGCATCCACGCGGTTTTTTCGTGCACCTGCATGCGCTGAGTCAGCAGGTCGGCGGTCGGCTCATCGCTGACTTTATCGAGCAACGGGAAGATGCCGCGTGCGGTACGGGTCACCGCTTCCTGACCGGCGACGAGTTGCTTGATCATGTCTTCGGCGCTCGGCACGCCCTCTTCTTCCTTAATAGAAGAAAGACGCGCGTACGTCGCGTAGGCGCCCGGAGCCGGAAAGCCCAGCGCGCGAATGCGCTCGGCGATCGAATCCACGGCCAGCGCCAGTTCGTTGTATTGCTCTTCGAACATCAGGTGCAGCGTACGGAACATCGGGCCGGTGACGTTCCAGTGGAAGTTGTGGGTCTTGAGATACAGCACGTAGGTGTCGGACAGCAGTCGCGACAGTCCTTCAACGATGGATTTGCGGTCTTCTTCACTGATACCGATATCGATTGCCATGTTTACCCCCTAACGGCGATTGAATTCATCCAACAGGTGCAGACCCACTCTAGCAAGGCTGACCACACCTCGCAGCCTTGATTGGCCACAGACGCTGCGACAAATCGACCGACGCTGTGCCGCTGGCCGGGCTGATTTGAGTAGCCGCAGGCTTTGCTGTTAAATAGGCAGTGTGTCGCCATGCCCCATTTTTCGGGGTGTTGCGCATAGGCTGATGCCGTGTACGTGTCCAACGCCTCTTATTTTTGTTCCGAAGCGAACCGTGCGCCTTCAGCTCTTCCTTGTGAGCCGTCATAAACGTGAGCCAATTAAAATGTTGAAAATCGTCCACCTGCTAATGGGCGCAGCGGCTTTGCTGCTGTCGTTCATACCTAGCTTGAAATCCGAAGCCGTTCCCTACCTGCAACAACCCGATGCACTTTACCTGGCCTTTTTCGGCCTGCTGAACCTGATCATTGCCCCGGTGATTCCTTACTGGAACAAAGGCCCGCGTCAGCATCTGCAAAACCTCGTCAGCGCGCTTTTGGTACTGACCGTTGTCCTGCAAACCCTGACCCTGATCGCGCCGATGCCTGTCATCGCCGGCCAGCCAGCCGTGCTGTTCACCCTGGTGATCGCTCTGGTTGCCGTGGTTCTGCACCTGGCCGTCAGCTTCTATCGTTCTTCACCTGCTGCCGCGCCAACCAGCTATGACATGACCAATCGTGATACCGGTACCGTCAAGTGGTTCAACACTTCCAAAGGCTTCGGCTTTATCTCCCGGGATTCCGGCGATGATATTTTCGTGCACTTCCGTGCAATCCGTGGCGAAGGCCACCGCGTTCTGGTCGAAGGCCAGCGCGTCGAGTTCTCGGTGATGAACCGGGACAAAGGCCTGCAAGCCGAGGACGTGATCGCTGCTCTGCCGCGTCGCTGATCCAAGGCAATAAAAAACCGCGAGCAGCCTGGCTGTTCGCGGTTTTTTTATGCCTTCAGAAAAGTCTTAATAGTGCGGCGGTGGCGCCTCTTCTTCAAAAGACTCGAACTGCCCGACCATTTCTTCCTGACGCTTGAGCAGCGCCGCCATCTGCAGTTGCAGACGATCAACTACGCGCTGCTGCGCGACCAGCACGTCGTTCAACGCCTGAATGGTGTCGTCCTGAAACGCCAGACGGCTTTCCAGATCGGTAACGCGTTGTTCCAGGCTCATGCTTCAGCCCTCCAGAAACGTGAAGTCTTCGGTCAACACCAGACGCAAGCGCTCACGAATCGCGGCAACCTGCTCGGCACTGTATGGCTTGGCCGGGTGTTTGCCCCAGACCGGCGCCGGCCAGGCGGCGTCATCGCGTTTGCGCACAATCACATGCATGTGCAACTGGCTGACAACATTACCCAGTGTTGCCACGTTCATTTTGTCCGCGTCCAGCAAGTCCTTGAGCAACTCGGCCAGTGCGGTAGTTTCCAGCCACAACTGCTGCTGATCGGCGACATCCAATTGAAACAACTCGCTGATATCGTCGCGACGAGGCACCAGGATGAACCATGGATAGTTGCTGTCGTTGGACAGCAACAGGCGGCAGAGCGGGAAGTCACCGATGGTCAGCGTGTCCTGTTGAAGTCGTGAATCTAAAGCAAACACTGCGCGCACTCCCGGCTGATCGACATATTCAGCTTAGCGGCCAGCCCGATGGGCAGCGCACCAAGCGACAGACCGGAAGCATACCGCGAATACGCCAGTCTTCACGACAGCTGTGCCCTGCGGCGCTTTCGCCGAACGCCCCGACATGTGACATTTATTGGCGCCCTGCACCAGCACGGAACCGAGAGTGACAACGAATACGCGTAAATGACTGAAAACCATTGAGGCGTTCGAGATTACCCACATGCCGGACTGTGTGATTACAGGACAGGGTGTCATTTTTTTTGCACCAAAACCGCACAGTGCGTCTACGCTCAGGCGTCGAAGCATCCGCCGAATACTCACTGGCGGGGTGAACCGGTAACGTTTTTGGCTGTCGCACGCGGCCGATGCCTTGGCAACACGATAGCCGGAATGGCGTCAAGCCCTTGTAGAAAGGGGCTTGGCGCCCCGTATTTATGAGGTTTTTACAGGTAACAGGCGGTGTTCAGAAAAATAACCGCACCGACATTGCGGTTTGTGCACGCTTGTTGCATTCGTACACATATGGACTATAAGCGCACCACACGATGTGGATGCCTCAAGCCCAACAAAAACAGTGGCAGGGTTGCCCGATGGAGATTCAAGTGTTTTGCCAGGGACTCTTTTTTAGCGATGCAAAAGGCTAGAAAAACAGCGAGAAAGTTGTAGACCCGATTGCATCGGTACTGTGAATTTGCGACCTCTACAAAGCCATCTGCGACAGCGTCGTAAAGAAGGTGAAACGTTAGATTCGCAAGTATCGCCAACATTGTCGGCGTGATATAAGTTTGCGCCGACACAAAAAGAAAGAGCCGCCCAGATAATAAAACAGGTGGGACGGCAGTACTCTTCTAAAAACCAAAGGAGCAAATCACGATGCGCGTGATGAAGTGGAGCATGATCGCACTGGCTGTTGCAGCAGGCACCTCGCAGTTCGCAGTGGCGTCTTCTCAGGATGATTCCAAAGGTTTCTTCGGCGACCAGAGTCTGAAACTGAAGACTCGTATGGAATACATGAACCGTGACTTTAAAAACGGTGCAGGCAACGGCTCTTCCGGTACTGCTGGCTATCGCCAGGACACCGGTGTCAGCCAACTGCTGACTTACGAGTCGGGCTTCACTCAAGGCACCATCGGCTTCGGTCTCGACGCCATGGCAATGGGTTCGGTCAAACTGGACGGCGGCTCGGGCCACCGCGGTAACGGCCTGTTCGCCAGCGACAGCGACGGCAACCCGGAAAAATCCCAGGGCAAAATCGGCGGCGCAGTTAAATTCCGTCTCTCCGACACCACCCTGAAATACGGCCAGCAATTTGTTGCCAGCCCAGTGTTCGCTACCGATGACAGCCGTCTGCTGCCAGAAGTCGCGACCGGTACCCTGATCACTTCCAAAGAGATCAAAGGTCTGGAACTGAGCGCAGGTCGCTTCACTTCCCTGAGCAAGCAAACCGGTATGGGCCGTGACAGCATCGGCGGTCTGCCTGATGAAAACGGTAACGGCGGCAAAGGCCTGACCAACATCAATATCTTTGGTGCCAGCTACGCCTTCACCGACAACTTCACCGGTGCACTGGCTGCTTCCGACGCTGATGACTACTTCAAGAAGTACTACATCAACCTGAACTACACGTTGCCGATCGACGACACTCAGTCGTTGAACTTCGACCTGAACGGTTACAAAACCAAGGGCGACAGCCGTGGTGACCTGGTCGACGCCATCGGTGACGGCACTCTGGGTGTGGACAACAACCTGTGGTCCCTGGCCGCTGCTTACAGCCTGGGCGCGCACAAGTTCACCGTTGCCTACCAGCAGTCGAGCGGCGACAACGCTTACTACTATGGCGTTGACGGTAACAGCACAATCTTCGTAGCCAACTCCATCCAGATCTCCGACTTCGTGGGTCGCGAAGAGAAATCCTGGCAGGCTCGCTACGACATCAACATGAAAGACTACGGCGTTCCTGGCCTGAGCTTCATGACCCGTTACGTGATGGGTGACAACATCGAGACCAACGGTCTGGGTGAAGGTAAAGAGAACGAGTGGAACGCCGAGTCCAAGTACGTTCTGCAAGAAGGTCCAGCCAAAGACCTGTCGTTCCGTCTGCGTTATGCCATGTACCGTTCGAACGGTGCTTACAGCGGCTACTCGTCTGACAACAACGACGTGCGTCTGATCGTTGAGTACCCACTGAACATCCTCTAATAGGGATGCACAGCTGAAGTACTGTAGAGCTCTGCTCTAAACAAGAACCGCTCACCTGATTCAGGTGGGCGGTTTTTTTATGCCTGGCTTAACTGCATTCGAATGACAAAGATTAGTCAGCTATCTATTAGCTGGCGAACTTTAATGGCGGCCATAAAAAACCCAAGAGTGCGAACAGCTCTTGGGTCTTTATTGATTAACTGACTGCAAAGCCAGGTATCAAGGTTGTTACTGCGCTGCTGTTTCCTGAACTACGCGAATGGTTCGCTGCGGAAAAGGAATATCAATACCAGCGGTTTTTAAACGATCACGCGACTGCTCGTTAAACATGAACATCACGTCCCAGTAGTCTGCAGTTTTAACCCACACACGCAGGGAAACGGTGATCGCGCTGTCACCCAGCGTCGAAATTACCGCCTGCGGCGCCGGGTCTTGCAGAATGCGTTCGTCGTTGGCCAGATCCAGCAGCACCTGACGGGCCTTTTGCAGATCGGCTTCGTAATCAACGCCCACATCGAACACAACCTTACGGGTCGGCTGACGATTGGTGTTGGTGATGATGCCGTTCGACAGGTTGCCGTTAGGCATGATGATGGTCTTGTTGTCGCCGGTTCGCAGCACGGTGTGGAAGATCTGGATACTGTCGACAGTACCCGCCACGCCCTGCGCTTCGATCCAGTCACCGATACGGAACGGACGGAACAGCAGAATCAGCACGCCACCGGCGAAGTTCGCCAAGCTGCCCTGCAACGCCAGACCGATGGCCAGACCGGCAGCACCGATTGCGGCAACGAACGAGGTGGTTTCCACGCCGATCATCGACGCGACGCTGACGATCAGCAGCACCTTGAGAATGATGTTGGCCAGGCTGCTGATAAAACCTTGCAGCGCCAGGTCAGCATTGCGCAGAGCCAGCAGACCGCCGAGTTTTTGCGTGACCTTGTTGATCAGCCACCAGCCGATGGCCAGGGTAATCACTGCCAGCAGCACGCGGCTGCCGTATTCCATGATCATCGGGATCCACGCCTGGGATGCCTTGACCAACTGGTCTACCTCAGCATTCAAATCCATCTTCTATCTCCTGATTTCCGGCCATTCGGCACGCGAAAGATAAGCGGCAGAAACCGCCGGGGGTATACAAAATCAATGTGGGAGCGAGCTTGCTCGCGAAGGCGGTGTGTCAGTCAACTCAATGCTGAATGACATAGAGCTTTCGCGAGCAGGCTCGCTCCCACAGGTCATCTGACCGGGCTTAGTCGCGGAAGTTGTTGAACTGCAGCGGCATGCCGAATTCCTTGGCACGCAGTGCAGCGATGGCTTCTTGCAGGTCATCACGCTTCTTGCCGGTCACGCGCACTTGCTCGCCCTGAATGGCGGCCTGCACTTTCAGCTTGGCATCCTTGATGTGGCCGACGATTTTCTTCGCCAGTTCTTTGTCGATGCCTTCCTTGAGGACGGCGTCCTGCTTCATCAGCTTGCCCGATGCGTAAGCGTCCTTGACCTCAAGGCACTGCACATCGATCTTGCGCTTGACCAGCGCCAGCTTGAGGATTTCGATCATCGCTTCGAGCTGGAACCCGGCTTCAGCGGTCAGGCTCACGGTCAGGTCTTTTTCCTTGAACTCGAAGCTGCCTTTGCCTTTCAGGTCATAACGACGATCGAGTTCCTTCACGGCGTTCTCGACCGCGTTGGTGAGTTCGTGTTTGTCCAGTTCGGATACCACGTCGAACGACGGCATGTAATCTCTCCAATAAAAAGGCACGCTCAATGAGGATGGAGCGCGCTTGGCTTGCGGTTAAAATCGGGCTCATTATAACGGGTCTTTTCCTACGAACACGGCGAGCCGCACATGCCTGTACGCAATCGAGCAAAAAACTGATGTCGACCACTTGGCACGTCCTCGGCGCCGGCAGCCTCGGCACCCTGTGGGCCACGCGTCTGGCCCGGGCCGGTTTGCCGGTGAAATTGATCGTGCGCGATGCCGAACGCCTGCGCAGTTACGAAGCGGCCGGCGGGCTAACGCTCGTCGAACACGGCCAGGCCAGCACGCATGCCGTGCCGGGCGAAACCGCCGAAAGCCCTGAGCCAATTCGCCGACTGCTGGTCGCCTGCAAAGCCTACGACGCCGAAAGTGCCATCGCCCGCCTCGCTCCGCGCCTGACAGCGGATGCCGAACTGATCCTGTTGCAGAACGGCCTCGGCAGTCAGGACGCCGTCGCCACGCGCGTTCCGCAAGCGCGCTGCATCAGCGCGTCCAGCACCGAAGGCGCGTTTCGCGATGGCGACTGGCGCGTGGTGTTCGCCGGTCACGGCTTCACCTGGCTGGGCGATGTCACTCAACCGGTTGCGCCGATCTGGCTGGACGATCTGCAAGCCGCGAACATTCCCCACGAGTGGAGTACCGATATCCTCACGCGGCTGTGGCGCAAACTGGCGCTCAACTGCGCGATCAATCCACTGACCGTGCTGCACCACTGCCGCAACGGTGGTTTGCAGGATCACCACTGCGAAGTCGCCACGCTGTGCGCCGAACTCGCCGAGTTGTTGCAGCACTGCGGCCAACCCGCTGCCGCTGAGAATCTGCAGCAAGAAGTCGAACGGGTGATTCAGGCGACGGCGGCCAATTACTCGTCGATGTATCAGGACGTCGCCAACCAGCGCCGCACCGAAATCAGCTATCTATTGGGCCACGCCTGCAAAGTCGCCACCCGTCATCAATTGAATCTGCCGCACCTCAACCAGTTGCAGCAGCGCCTCGTCGCGCATCTGCACAGCCTTGGATTGCCCAGCGACTGAGCAGCGGCTACGCTGGCCACTTGTTCCTTTGCTGCGATAAAACTGATGCCATTGCGCCAGCGCCTCGAAAACCTGCCGGTCGGCCAGAAACTGCTGGCCGCCCTGCTGGTGCTGTTGACCACTGTGTTGCTGGTCGCCAACCTGACCTTTATCAGCGCCGCCTACTACATTTCCCAGGAAAGCATGGCGCCGCAGGCGTTGCAGACCATCGGCCGACTGATCGCCAACCCGAGTCTGGTCAGCGAGTCCCTGCAATCACCGGAGAGCGCCGAGCGCCTGCTCAAGGAGCTCGACAGCTATTCGCCATTACGCGCCGCTGCCATCTATGACGGCAAAGGCGAACGCCTCGCGCAGGTGCAGCGCGGCGACAAACTGAAATTGCCGGAGCGCTACCGGCACATCGAAGCCTGGCAACTCACCGAATTTCGCAGCAACCAGTTGATCACCCTGCCCCGCCCCGGCACCGCGCCCGGCCATCTGCTGTTGGTGGCGAGCAGCGAACTGCCGATGGCGTTCTACACCGGCACCCTGACCGCGAGCCTTGGGATTCTGATTTTCAGCGTGCTGTTGTGGCTGGTGATTGCCCGCCAGATCAAACGCCTGATCACCCGGCCGATCCATCAACTGGAAGAACTCTCGCGTCAGGTCACCCGCGAAGAGAACTACGCGCTGCGTGCCTCACGCGGCAACCACGACGAAATCGGCAGCCTCGCCGAAGCGTTCAACACCATGCTGTCGCGCATCGAAGCCCGCGAACAGCAGCTCAAACGCGCCCGTGACGACTCGCAAGCCGCCTACGATCAGGCTCAAGGTCTGGCCGAGGAAACCCGCCACACCAACCGCAAACTGGAACTGGAAGTTCAGGTGCGCAGCAAAATCGAGAAGAAGCTCACCGGTTTCCAGAACTACCTCAACAGCATCATCGACTCGATGCCCTCGGCACTGATCGCCCTCGACGAACAGCTCTACGTCACCCAATGGAATCAGGAAGCCAGCGCCCTTTCCGGCACACGTCTGGACGAAGCGCTGAACCAGCCGATCTTCCTCGCCTTCGAACCATTGAAACCGTTTCTGCCGCAGCTCAAGCAAACCGTCGAACAACACACGGTGGCGAAAATCGAACGGGTGACGTGGTTCAAGGACGACGAGCCGAAGCATTACGCGCTGACGTTTTATCCGCTGATGGGTGGCGCCGGACGTGGCGTGGTGATCCGCATCGATGACATCACCCAGCGTTTGTCGCTGGAAGAAATGATGGTGCAGTCGGAGAAGATGCTTTCGGTCGGCGGCCTCGCGGCGGGCATGGCCCACGAGATCAATA
The DNA here is from genome assembly GCF_001269815.1 of Pseudomonas sp. P1.31. NCBI lineage: Bacteria > Pseudomonadati > Pseudomonadota > Gammaproteobacteria > Pseudomonadales > Pseudomonadaceae > Pseudomonas > Pseudomonas sp. P1.31. Next base: position 395,981 of record NZ_LHVN01000032.1, read on the forward strand.
ACCCGCTGGGCGCGATCCTGCACAACGTGCAAAACATCCGTCGACGCCTTTCAGCAGATCTGCCGAAGAACATCGAAACCGCCGAACAACTGGGCATCGAACTCGATACCGTCAACCGTTACCTGCAAGGCCGCGAAGTGCCGAAACTCCTCGACGGCATTCAACAGGCCGGTTCCCGTGCGGCGAAAATCGTCACGCACATGCTCAGCTTCAGCCGCCGCAGCACTCGGGAAATGGCACCGTGCGACCTGCCGGCGCTGATCGATCAAGCGGTGGAAATCGCCGGCAACGACTTCGATCTGGCGATCGGTTTCGACTTCAAGGGTCAGGCCATTGTGCGCCAGTTCGACCCGGCGCTCGGCCCGGTGCCTGGCACTGCCAACGAACTGGAACAGGTGCTGCTCAATCTGCTGAAAAACGCCGCACAAGCGATTCATCAGCGCGAGGACGACAGCGAACCGGGGCGGATTATTCTGCGCACCAAACTCAATCCGCCGTGGGCCGAGATTCAGGTCGAGGACAACGGCATCGGCATGAGCGAGAGTGTGCGTAAACGCACCTTCGAGCCGTTCTTCACCACCAAGGAAATCGGTCAGGGCACCGGGCTTGGCTTGTCGGTGTCGTACTTCATCATCACCAACAATCACAAAGGCCAGATGGAAGTGCAGTCGGCGCCCGGTCAGGGCACCTGCTTCACCCTGCGCCTGCCGCTGGCGCCACCACCGGCCATCGCGGCTGAAATCAATCAACTACCGAGGTAACCCATGGGCTTTCGCTTGTCGAAGATTTACACGCGCACCGGCGACAAAGGCGAAACCGGCCTGGGCGACGGCCGCCGCGTACCGAAGGATCATCCGCGCATCGAAGCGATTGGTGAGGTCGATACGCTCAACAGTCAGGTTGGCGTGTTGCTGGCCGGGTTACTTGCCGAGCGCGAGGCCACTCCGGGGCTGAATGAATTGATCGAGGTATTGGCGCCTTGTCAGCATCGACTGTTTGATCTGGGTGGCGAGTTGGCGATGCCGCAATATCAGGCGCTGAACGCGGCGGAAATCGAGCGTCTGGAAGCGGCGATCGACGTCTGGAATGAGGAGTTGGGGCCGCTGGAGAATTTCATTCTGCCGGGTGGTTCGATGCTGATTGCGCAGGCGCATGTGTGCCGCAGCCTGGCGCGGAGTGCCGAGCGGCGCTGTCAGCATCTGAATGCGATCGAGCCTTTGGCCGGGGTTGGCTTGGCGTATATCAATCGGTTGTCGGATTTGTTGTTTGTGGCGGCGCGGTTGATTGCGCGGCGGCAGGGGATTGCGGAGATTCTTTGGCAGCCAGCCGCCAAACCTGCAGAGGTGTAGCGTCTCAGCCGACGCCATCGCGGGCAAGCCTTGCTCCTTGTAGGAGCAAGGCTTGCCCGCGAAGAGGCCAGTAGCCTTTACAAAGGGTCAGGCCAGAACGCGCGAATCCCCGCCACACCCTGCGCCCCAACACCCCAAGCCTTCTCGCGCTCCGCCGGGCCAACCCCGCCCAACAGAAACACCGGCTTACTGAAGCCTTCGATCAACGCCGAAGCCTGCTGCCAACCCAACGGCTGCGCATCCGGATGCGTCAGCGTCGGCTGCACCGGCGACAGCGTCACAAAATCCACGCCCATCTGCTCTGCCAACGCCAATTCCTCAGCGTTGTGGCACGACGCCGCCAACCAGCGCTCAGCCGGCAACGGCCGCCCCGCCGCTGCGTATTTACGCAACTGCGCTGAAGTGATGTGCCAACCCGCCGACGGGAAATCACCGAGCCATTCAAATGGCCCTTTGATCATCAGTTGCGCCTTACCAGCACAGAGACCGGCCGCGTCCACAGCCAGATCGCGGTACTTCGGATCGTAGCCATTCGGTGCGCGCAGCTGAATCAGTTTGATCCCGCCAGCAATCGCCTTCTGAATCCCGCGCAGCAAAGCCGGGGTTTCCAGATCTTCCGGGGTGATCAGGTATTCGCCCGGCAAACGCGCGGCGGCGACGATGGGCTGGTTGGCGGCCGGGAACTCGTAGTTCGGCAAATCTTTCGCGGTCACCCAGGCCAATGGCTGGCCTTCGGCACCGTGCGGTTCGCCGGTGAATGCCGAGACTTCCCAGACATCCAGCAACACCTGCTTGTCCGGGTAATCGTGACGCACTTTGATCAACGGTCGGGCAGCACCAACGACGATGCCCAGCTCTTCTTTCAGCTCACGGGCCAGTGCGCTTTCGACAGTCTCGTCCGCCTCGACCTTGCCGCCGGGAAACTCCCACAGCCCACCCTGATGCTGGGAGTCGGCGCGGCGGGCGATGAGGATTTTGCCGCTGTCGTCACGGATGACGGCGGCGGCGACGTGTACACGTTTCACGGATTCAACTCCTCCAGTCCGGCCTGCTGCCACGCTTTGAAGGCGGGCCATTGGTAGACGGTTTCAACATAGGCTTCGTCGGCGGCCGGCAGCTTCACCTGATAGGTGCGCAGGCGCACGGCAATCGGCGCGAAGAAGGCATCGGCCAGACTGACGCGACCGAACAGGTACGACCCGCTCTCGGTGGCGGCGTCACGGCATTCGGCCCACAGCGCGAGCATGCGTTCGATATCGACTTTCACCTCAGGCGGCACCGGGTTGAGCGGCGCGTCATGACTGAGGTTGAACGGCATGTGATTGCGCATGGCGAAGAAGCCGCTGTGCATTTGTGCGCAGGCGGATCGGGCCTGAGCGCGGGCGAAAATGTCGCTCGGCCAGAGTTGCTCGGACGGGAACTGTTCGGCCAGGTATTCGGCGATGGCCAACGAATCGGCAACCGTGCCGCGTGAGGTTTGCAGCAGCGGCACTTTGGCGGTCGGCGAATGCTTGAGCAGCCGCTCGCGGGTGTCGGGCTTGCCGAGTTTGATCAGTTCTTCGGTGTAAGGAGCGCCGGTCAGTTCAAGCGCCAAGGCAGCGCGCAGAGACCAGGAGGAAAGCAGTTTGTCGCCGATGATCAGGTGCAAGGACATGGTGTGGCGCCTTTTCGTCAGAGTGAAACTTTGGGACTGAGGTGTCTGGACTGCCGTCTTCGCGGGCAAGCCTTGCTCCTACAAGTCAACGCTATCCGGTAGGAGCAAGGCTTGCCCGCGATGAGGCCGGCAGCCCGCTCCTACTCTTTAGATCAAGTGCGGTATTCAGCGTTGATCTTCACATACTCATGCGACAGGTCGGTGGTCCAGATGGTTTCGCTGCATTCGCCGCGACCCAGTTCGATGCGGATGGTGATTTCTTCCTGTTGCATCACTGCCGAGCCTTGCGCCTCAGTGTAGGTCGCCGCGCGCGCGCCACGGCTGGCGATGCACACGTCACCGAGGAACACGTCGATCTTGCTCACGTCCAGATCCGGCACGCCGGCACGACCGACGGCCGCCAGAATACGGCCCCAGTTCGGGTCGGAGGCGAACAGTGCGGTCTTGATCAGCGGCGAGTGCGCCACGGTGTAGCCAACGTCCAGGCATTCCTGATGATTGCCGCCGCCATTCACTTCAACAGTGACAAACTTGGTCGCGCCTTCGCCGTCACGCACGATGGCTTGGGCCACGTCCATGCACACTTCGAACACCGCTTGCTTCAACTTGGCGAACAGCTCGCCTTCGGCACGGGTGATTTCCGGCAGTGCAGCCTTGCCGGTAGCGATCAGCATGCAGCAGTCGTTGGTCGAGGTGTCGCCGTCGATGGTGATGCGGTTGAACGATTTGTTGGCGCCGTCGAGCATGAGGTTGTGCAGCACGTCGCGGGAGACTTTGGCGTCGGTGGCGATGTAGCCGAGCATGGTCGCCATGTTCGGACGGATCATGCCCGCGCCTTTGCTGATGCCGGTAACGGTGATGGTCACGCCGTCATGCTGGAACTGACGGCTGGCACCTTTTGGCAAGGTGTCAGTGGTCATGATGCCGGTGGCAGCGGCTTCCCAGTTGTTTTCCGAGAGATCGTCCAGCGCAGCTTGCAGCGCACCTTCGATCTTCTCGACGGGCAGCGGCTCGCCGATCACACCGGTGGAGTACGGCAGAATCTGGCTGGCATCGACGCCGGTCAGCTCAGCCAATCTGGCGGTGGTGCGCTCGGCAGCGGCCAGGCCCGGCTCGCCGGTGCCCGCGTTGGCGTTGCCGGTGTTGGTCAGCAGATAACGCACGGCGTTCTGTACGCGTTGCTTCGCCAGAATCACCGGCGCGGCACAAAAGGCGTTCAACGTGAACACGCCGGCCACGGTCGAACCTTCGGCGCAGCGCATCACAACGACATCTTTGCGCCCAGGGCGCTTGATGCCGGCCGAGGCGATACCGAGTTCAAAACCGGCAACCGGGTGCAACGTTGGCAAAGGACCAAGACCAACAGCCATGAATGCGCTCCTTACTCAATGATGTCAGCACCGCCACGCGCAGCGACGGTGGTTTAAATGGCAAAACGCCGCGACGGCATAAGCCGGTCGCGGCGCGGGTATTTCAGCAGTGATAACGGGTTTTACTGGATCTGCCCGTGGCAATGCTTGAATTTCTTGCCCGAACCGCAGTAGCACAGTTCGTTGCGGCCCAGCTTCTGTTCGTTGCGAACCGGGGCGGCGGCGAGGGCCACATCGACCTCTTCACCGAGCAGTTCCGGTTGCTCAAGACCTGGCGCTTCAGCGTGTTCGAACTGCATGCGGGCGGCCAGTGCTTCGGCTTCCTGACGCAGACGTTGCTCTTCGGCTTCCGGATCTTCGCGGCGAACCTGAACGTGCGAGAGCACACGGATCGAGTCGCGCTTGATCGAATCGAGCAGTTCGGAGAACAGCGTGAACGACTCGCGCTTGTACTCTTGCTTCGGGTTCTTCTGGGCGTAGCCACGCAGGTGGATACCGTGACGCAGGTGATCCATGGTCGACAGGTGGTCTTTCCACAGGTCATCCAGCACGCGCAGAACGATTTGCTTCTCGAAGGAGCGCAGTGCATCGGCACCGGCCTGATCTTCTTTCTCGTTGTACGCCGCCATCAGCTCGGTCATGAGCTTCTCGCGCAGGGTTTCTTCGTACAGGTGATCGTCTTCGTCGAGCCACTGCTGAATCGGCAGTGTTACGCCGAAATCGCTGGCAATCGACGCTTCCAGACCGGCAACGTCCCACTGTTCCGGCAGCGATTGCGGCGGAATGTGTGCGCTGACGGTGGCGTTGAGCACGTCCTGACGGAAGTCGGCGATGGTTTCACCGATGTTGTCAGCGGCCAGCAACGTGTTACGCATGTGATAAATCACTTTACGCTGTTCGTTGTTGACGTCGTCGAACTCGAGCAGTTGTTTACGAATGTCGAAGTTACGGCCTTCAACCTTGCGCTGCGCCTTCTCGATCGCGTTGGTCACCATGCGGTGCTCGATCGCTTCGCCCGGCTGCATGCCCAGGGCTTTCATGAAGTTCTTCACCCGGTCAGAGGCGAAGATACGCATCAGGCTGTCTTCCAGCGACAGGTAGAAGCGGCTGGAACCGGCATCACCCTGACGACCGGCACGACCACGCAACTGGTTGTCGATACGGCGCGATTCGTGACGCTCGGAAGCAATCACCTGCAGACCACCGGATTCCAGCACTTGCTGGTGACGCTTCTGCCAGTCGGCCTTGATCTGGGCAATTTGCTCAGGGGTCGGGTCTTCCAGCGAAGCGACTTCCACTTCCCAGTTGCCGCCCAACAGAATGTCGGTACCACGACCGGCCATGTTGGTGGCGATGGTCAGCGCGCCCGGACGACCGGCCTGCGCAATGATTTCAGCTTCTTTTTCGTGGAACTTGGCGTTGAGAACCTTGTGTTCGATGCCTTCCTTCTCGAGCAGTGCAGACATGTGCTCGGAGGTTTCGATGGTGGCAGTACCCACCAGCACCGGACGACCGGCAGCCATGCTTTCTTTGATGTCTGCAACGATTGCCGTGTATTTCTCTTCGGCCGTCAGGAACACCAGGTCGTTGTAGTCCTTACGCGCCAGCGGCTTGTTCGGCGGAATGACCATGACCGACAGACCGTAGATCTGATGGAATTCGAACGCTTCGGTGTCAGCAGTACCGGTCATGCCGGACAGCTTGGTGTACAGACGGAAGTAGTTCTGGAACGTGGTCGAGGCCAGGGTCTGGCTCTCGGCCTGAATGTTCAGACCTTCTTTGGCTTCGATGGCCTGGTGCAGACCTTCGGACAGACGGCGACCCGGCATGGTACGGCCGGTGTGTTCGTCGACCAGTACGACCTGGCCGTCCTGCACGATGTATTCGATGTTGCGGTTGAACAGTTTGTGCGCACGCAGACCGGCATAGACGTGGGTCAGCAGGCCCAGGTTATGTGCCGAGTACAGGCTCTCGCCTTCAGCCAGCAGGCCGACGCCGGTAAGCATGTCTTCGATGTACTGGTGACCGGCTTCGTTGAGTTCGACCTGACGGGTCTTCTCGTCAACGGTGTAGTGGCCAGCCTTGGTGACTTCGCCTTCAACTTCTTCGACGTGCAGTTCCAGTTGCGGGATCAGTTTATTGATCTCCATGTACAGCTTGGAGCTGTCCTCGGCCTGACCGGAAATGATCAGCGGGGTACGCGCTTCGTCGATGAGGATGGAGTCGACTTCGTCGATCACGGCAAAATTGAGTTCGCGCTGGAATTTTTCTTCCATGCTGAACGCCATGTTGTCGCGCAGGTAGTCGAAACCGAATTCGTTGTTGGTGCCGTAGGTGATGTCGGCGGCGTAGGCGATACGCTTCTCTTCCGGCGGCTGGAACGGCGTCACGACGCCGACGGTCAGGCCGAGGAATTCATACAGAGGACGCATCCAGTTGGCGTCACGGCGGGCCAGGTAGTCGTTCACCGTCACAACGTGCACGCCCTTGCCGGACAGTGCGTTGAGGTAAACGCCCAGTGTTGCCACCAGGGTCTTGCCTTCACCGGTACGCATTTCTGCGATCTGACCTTCATGCAAGGTCATGCCGCCGATCAGCTGGACATCGAAGTGACGCATACCCATGACACGCTTACCGGCTTCACGGGCGACCGCAAAGGCTTCTGGCAGCAGTTTGTCGAGGGTTTCCCCTTTGGCGATGCGGGCCTTGAACTCGTCGGTCTTGGCGCGCAATTGATCGTCCGAAAGGGCCACCATTTGCTCTTCGAAGGCATTGACGAGCTGCACCGTCTTGAGCATGCGTTTGACTTCACGCTCGTTCTTGCTTCCAAAAAGTTTCTTTAACAAAGGCGCAAACATATCGGCAGGATCTTCCACACTAAAGGGATGGAGGGCGGCCCCGTGAGTCGCCCGAGCAGCCCTCATGGCCGCATGCGAACGAGCATTCTACCCGGAAACGGTGGTGAGGAAAGTGGCGATGTTCCACGATGCTGGCACTGCGCTTTGACGGGGCTCACTTAAAATAGGGGCGTTTTGCTCAACTTCAAGTCGTACGGAAAAGAAGTTAGTCGTTGATTTAATGGGTAAAGCAGGGGCAATTGCAATGGGCGAGTGAAAAGTCCGCTTTCTGCTACCATGGCGTTTCTGTTACTTCAGGTGTTCGATCATGGCATTTCGCCCTCTTACGGCCAGAGCACCCGCCGTTCTGCTTCGCGAAGCCAAACCGCTCAAGGCCATCCTCGGCCATGCCCAACGACTGGGGCATTTGCAACGCCTGCTCGAAAGCCAACTGCAACCCGCCGCCCGCGAGCATTGCCATGTGGCGTCGTGGCGTGAAGGCAGTTTGTTGCTGATTGTCACCGATGGTCATTGGGCCACGCGTCTGCGTTATCAGCAAAAGCGTTTGCAGCGCCAGTTGCAGATGTTTGATGAGTTCGCCAGTTTGACGCGGATTTTGTTCAAGGTGCAGCCGCCGACGATTCAGCGGGCGGTGGTGGGCAATACCATGGATTTGTCGACGGATGCCGCGGCGACGATTCAGGCGACAGCGGACGGGATCAGTGATCCGGGCCTGCGTGCGGCACTGGAGCGGCTGGCGGCGCACGCTAAAGACAAGTCCTGACACCGCCCTTTGTAGGAGCTGAGCTTGCTCGCGAAAGCGGTGTGTCATTCAACCTATGTTGTGTCTGACATGACGCCTTCGCGAGCAAGCTCTGCTCCTACAAAAGCAGGATCAGCGGCGTTTGCTGCCGCCTAATAAAGAGCCCATCAGGCCGCGTACCAATTGTTTGCCGAGGTTGTTCGCGGCTTGGCGCATGGCGGATTTCAGTGCTTGCCCGGCGGCGGTGCCGAGGAATTCACCGGCTCTGTCGGCGAGGCTTGGCTCTTCCGCTACGGGTTTTCCGGCAGGTGTCTCAGCCTCCGGCGCCAGGCCTTTGCGACCCATCAGGATTTCATACGCCGACTCGCGATCAATCGGCTTGTCATAGCGGCCTTTGAACGGCGAGCCGGCGATCAGCGTGGTGCGTTCGGTCTCAGTCAACGGCCCGATCCGCGATTGCGGCGGCGCCACCAGCACGCGCTGCACCATTTCCGGCGTGCCCTTCTCCGCCAGCGTGCCGACCAGCGCCTCGCCGATCCCCAGCTCCGTCAGCACCGACAACGTATCGAACGCCGGATTCGGCCGGAAGCCGTCCGCCACCGCGCGTAGGGATTTCTGTTCCTTGGCAGTGAACGCGCGCAGACCGTGCTGGATGCGCAAACCGAGCTGCGCCAACACGTCATCCGGCAAGTCTGCCGGCGACTGCGTGACGAAATACACACCCACGCCTTTCGAACGGATCAAGCGCACCACCTGCTCCAGCCGCTCCTGCAAAGCCTTCGGCGTATCGCCAAACAACAAATGCGCCTCATCGAAAAACAGCGCCAGCAGCGGTTTGTCGGCGTCGCCGCGCTCTGGCAACTGCTCGAACAGTTCGGCCAACAGCCACAGCAGGAACGTCGCGTAAACCTTCGGCGCTTCATGCACCAGACGACTGGCGTCGAGCAAATGAATACGCCCTCGGCCATCGGCGGCCGGTTGCAGGATGTCTTCGAGTTGCAGCGCCGGCTCGCCGAACAAAGCTTCCGCGCCCTGCTGCTCGAGGGTCGCCAAACGGCGCAACAGCGCCTGACTGGAACCGGTGGTCATCAGCGCGGCGTCTTCGCCCAACAGCTGCGGATTTTCCTTGAGGTGATTTAGCAGCGCTTTCAGATCTTTCAGATCCAGCAACAACAACCCTTCGCGGTCAGCGACCTTGAACGCCGCGTACAGCGCCGACTGCTGACTGTCGGTGAGTTCCAGCAGGCTGCCGATCAGCAGCGGGCCCATTTCACTCAACGTGGTGCGCAGTGGATGACCGGACTCACCGTGGATATCCCACAAGGTCACCGGGTAAGCCTGCGGCGTGTAGTTGAGCCACGGCATGCCGGCGATGCGTTCGGCGATCTTGCCCTTCGGGTTGGCGGCGGCACCGAGGCCGCACAGATCGCCCTTGATGTCGGCGGCGAACACCGCCACGCCGGCATCACTGAACGCTTCAGCCAGACGCTGCAAGGTCACGGTTTTACCGGTACCGGTCGCGCCGGCGATCAGCCCGTGACGGTTCGCCAGGCGCATGGCCTGGCCAATCGGTTGCCCCGTGAGATCGGCGCCGATTACGAGTTGCGATGAGTCAGGCATTTTGTCACCCATGGTTAATCTTTGATTCGCTTTGGCCGATAGATAAAACGTGAACCTGGCTGAAAAGTCGGTAGGACATTTCCCTAAGGAGAGACGGAAATATTCACGTGTACTCACCCTTGCCCATAGTGCGCGCCTTTATAAAAGCACGCCCAGGACATTAAGACCTTAGCGGAACCCCAAGCCATGAACAAAAATCTGCGCTTCAGCCATAAAATTTTGCTTGCCGCCGCCCTCATCGTCATCGCCGCTTTCGCCTCGTTTACGCTGTACAACGACTGGTTGCAGCGCAACGCGATCCGCGATGACCTGAACAACTATCTCAACGAGATGGGCGAAGTCACTGCCGGAAACATTCAAACCTGGCTCAACGGTCGCATTTTGCTGATCGAGAACGCCGCCCAGAACATCTCTATCAACCCCGAGCCCGCCAACGTCGCCAGCCTGCTGGAACAGAAAACCCTGACCTCGACGTTCATGGCCACCTACCTCGGCGACGCCACCGGCCACTTCACCATCCGCCCGGACACGAAGATGCCAGAGGGTTTCGATCCACGGGTGCGCCCTTGGTATAAAGGTGCCGAAGGCAGCAGCACCTCGACCCTGACCGAACCGTACATCGATGCGGCCACCGGGCAGTTGATCATCTCCATCGCCACCGCCTCGAAAAAGGCCGGCCAAAGCGTCGGCGTGGTCGGCGGCGATCTGAGCCTGCAATCGCTCATCGACACCCTCGCCGCCCGAGATTTCGACGGCATGGGTTATGTGTTTTTGGTCAGCGCCGACGGCAAGATCCTCGTGCACCCGGACAAGGCCTTGGTGATGAAATCACTGAAAGACGCCTTCCCGCAGGACACCCCGCGCATCAGCGGCGACTTCAGCGAAGTCACTGTCGACGGCAAAACCCGTATCGTCACTTTCGCGCCGATCAAAGGTTTGCCGTCGGTGAACTGGTACATCGGTCTGTCGGTAGATAAAGATCAGGCGTTCGCCATGCTCAGCGAATTCCGCACCTCGGCGGTGATTGCGACGGTGATCGCGGTGGCAATCATCCTCGCCCTGCTCGGCATGCTGATCCGCATTCTGATCCAGCCGCTGCACGTGATGACCCGCGCCATGGAAGACATCGCCGACGGCGAAGGTGACCTGACCAAGCGCCTGACCATCGTCAATAACGATGAATTTGGTGTGTTGGGCACCGCGTTCAACCGTTTCGTCGAGCGCATTCATGGCTCGATCCGCGAAGTATCGTCGGCCACCGGGCAAGTCAACGAAGTTGCGCTGCGCGTGGTCGCCGCGTCGAACTCGTCGATGTACAACTCCGATCAGCAAGCCTCGCGCACCAGCAGCGTCGCCGCAGCGATCAATCAACTGGGTGCCGCCGCTCAGGAAATCGCCCGCAATGCCGCGCAGGCTTCGAACCAGGCCAGCGATGCGCGTGGCCTCGCCGAAGACGGCCAGCAAGTGGTGGATCGCAGCATCAAGGCAATGAATCAGTTGTCGAGCATGCTCAGTGCGTCGAGCAGCAATATCGAATCGCTGAACAGCAAAACCGTGAACATCGGCCAGATCCTTGAAGTGATCACCAGCATTTCCCAGCAAACCAACCTGCTGGCGCTCAACGCCGCGATCGAAGCGGCGCGTGCCGGTGAGGCCGGGCGTGGCTTTGCGGTGGTGGCGGATGAAGTGCGCAACCTCGCGCATCGCACGCAGGAATCGGCGCAGCAGGTGCAGACGATGATCGAGGAGTTGCAAGTCGGCGCCCGGGAGTCGGTGAGCACTATGAGTGAAAGTCAGCGTCACAGTCAGGACAGCGTCGAGATTGCCAACCTTGCCGGCGAACGTTTGAACAGCGTGACCCTGCGGATTGGCGAGATCGACGGGATGAACCAGTCAGTGGCGACGGCGACGGAAGAGCAGACGGCAGTGGTTGAGTCGATCAACGTTGATATCACCGAGATCAATACGCTGAATCAGGAAGGGGTGGAAAATCTGCAGGCGACGTTGCGGGCGTGCTCCGATCTGGAACAGCAGGCTTCGCGGTTGAAGCAGTTGGTGGGTAGTTTCAGGATTTAAGATCAAGAGCTTTACCCCCTCACCCCAGCCCTCTCCCCCAAGGGGGCGAGGGGAAAGGGAGCAGATCTTCAAGCCTTTCAAAACCTGAGCTCGACTCAGGTCTCTCACGTCGGCATATCTCCAACATCCACCCCAATCAGTCCCCTCTCCCTCGGGAGAGGGTTAGGGTGAGGGGCCGCTTCAGCGCGGATTCCGACCGAACCATCCATTGCGCACATAGGTCAACCAAGGGAGTACCACGCAGCGGAGGGTTGTTCACCGTGCACATCGCCGACATCACCATGTTTTACGCCCCGGCCAGCGGTGGCGTGCGCACGTATCTGGATGCCAAACATCGTCGTTTGGGGATCAAACCCGGCATTCGCCACAGCCTGCTGATCCCCGGCGCCCGCTTCGGCGAACACGACGGCGTTTACACGGTTCCCGCCCCCGCCCTGCCCTTCGGTAAAGGCTATCGCTTCCCGCTGCGCCTCGCGCCGTGGCGAAACGTCCTGCAGGATTTGCAGCCCGATCTGATCGAAGTCGGCGATCCCTACCTCACCGCGTGGGCCGCACTGGATGCCCGACGGCAACTGGATGTGCCGGTGATCGGCTTTTATCACTCGGATCTGCCGCTGCTGGTCGGCAATCGCATGGGCCATTGGGTTACGCCGAATGTCGAAGCGTATGTCACCAAGCTTTACGGCAACTTCGACCGCGTGCTCGCGCCAAGTCAGGTGATGGCCGACAAGCTCACCGGCCTCGGCGTGCGCAATGTCTTCGTGCAACCGCTGGGCGTCGATCTGCAAACCTTTCACCCCGAGGCCCGCGACCCGAATCTGCGCGCAGAACTGGGCATCGCCGACGACACCCGCCTGCTGATCTACGCCGGGCGCGGTTCAAAAGAGAAAAACCTGCCAGTGCTGCTCAAATGCATGCAACGCCTCGGCCCGCGCTATCACTTGCTGCTGGTCGGCTCGTCGATGCCCGCCGTGGTGCCGGACAATGTCAGCGTCATTAATGAATTCTGCCCGGCACCGCGCGTCGCACAATTGATGGCCAGCGCCGATGCGCTGATCCATGCCGGCGATCAGGAAACCTTCGGCCTGGTGATTCTCGAAGCCATGGCCTGCGGCATTCCGGTGGTGGCGGTGGCGGCCGGGGCGTTTGAAGAAATCGTCAACGAATCCTGCGGTTTGCTCTGTGCACCGAATAATCCACAGGCGATGGCCAATGCCGTGCGCGAAGTGTTCAGTCGCGGCACTGTGAAATTGGGCGAGCAAGCGCGACAGCACGTTGAACAGCATTACGCGTGGGACACGGTGGTCGACAGTCTGCTCGGCCACTATCACGCCGTCCTCGGCCATGCGCTGCCCAAGGTGGCCAATGGCTGAGGCGCTGAATCGCCCCGCCGTGTTGTTGGTGCTGCATGACGTGGCACCGTCGACGTGGGCGGATTACCAACCGTTTGTCGAAGCCGTCGACGCACTGGGCAGCGTGCCGATGACCTGGCTGGTCGTCCCCGATTTCCATCGGCGCAACGCCCTCAACGAGCATCCGGCGTTTTGTCGATTGCTCGATGAGCGTGTTGCCCGCGGCGATGAGTTAGCCTTGCACGGTTTTTTCCACGATGACCATGAACCAGGCCCGACCACCCCGCGCGACTGGTTCATGCGCCGTGTTTACACCCACGAAGGCGAGTTTTATCGTTTGTCCCGCGAAACCGCCCTCGCCCGTCTGCGCGATGGCATCGAAGTCTTCCAGCGCCACGACTGGCCGTTGCACGGGTTCGTCGCCCCGGCGTGGTTGATGAGCGACGGCACCCGCCAAGCCCTGCGTGAATTACCGCTGAGCTACACCAGTGATCCACAGCATCTTTATCGATTGCCGGATTTCACCGCCATCGACGCGCCGGGTCTGGTCTGGAGTGCCCGCAGCGCCTGGCGTCGCGGTTTATCGAAAATTGTCAGTGAGCAGCGGCAACAGCGTTGGCGCCAGGCGCCGGTGATTCGGCTAGGCTTGCACCCAGTGGACATGCGCCACGGTTTTTCCCGCGATTACTGGCTGCACACCTTGCAGCGACTACTGAATGAAGGACGCGTACCGATGACCAAAATCCACTGGCTCGCCCAACAGCGCGGTCAACTGGGATCCGCTGCATGAGTCGCGGCATTCTGTTGTTGATCGGCCTGCTCGCGGCGGTGTTGATCCCGGTGGTGCTCGGTGGCGGCGAAACCTGGGCGCGCCTGCAAAGTTTTCCACTGTTATGGCTGTTGATCATGTTCGGCATGATCCTGCTCTGCTGGGGCATTAATACCCTGCGCCTGCGCTTGTTACTCGGCGATCAGCGCGACCGCATCACGCCGCTGAAAAGCCTCGGCGTGGTAATGGCCGCCGAGTTCGCTTATTGCGCCACGCCCGGTGGCAGCGGTGGGCCGCTGACCATCATGGCGTTGCTCGCCCGCTGCGGCGTGCGTCCGGCCCGTGGTAGCGCGGTGTTTGCCATGGATCAACTCAGCGATTTGCTGTTCTTTCTCTGCGCCCTCAGTGGAATTCTGATTTATGCGTTGTTTCAACATCTGAGCGATCGCCTGGAATGGCTGCTGACAGTCAGCGCGATTTCGTTGTTTGGCGGCTTGTTCAGTTGCGTGTTGATTGCGCGTTATCACCGCGCGTTGATTCGTTTGAGTGGCCGCTTATTGGTGAGGATGAACGTTAAACCGGGCACTCGCCGTCGCTGGGCGCGCAAGTTGCTGCACTTTCTCGCGGCGTTTACCGACACGTTGAAGTTGCCCTGGCAAACCCTGATCAAGGTGTTCGCGCTGACGTGTGTGCATTGGTTATTGCGTTACAGCGTGTTGTATCTGGCGTTGCGCGGGTTGGGCGCAGACTTGCAGTGGGCCTGGAGTTTTCTGGTGCAGATACTTTCGCTGGGGGCCGGGCAGTTCAGTTTATTGCCGGGTGGCGCGGGGGCGGCGGAATTGACTTCGGCGGCACTGTTGGCGCCGATGGTGGGGAAATCCACCGCAGCGGCGGCGATTCTGATTTGGCGGGTGGTGACGTATTACTTTTATCTGCTGGTGGGGGGGCCGGTGTTTTTGATGATGTTGGGGCGGCCGTTGTTGCGCAAATTGATGAAAGTGCCGCAGACGTAAAAAGATCGCAGCCTTCGGCAGCTCCTACAGGGATCGCGTTTCAGGCATCGTTTTGTTTATCGTCGGACTCTTGCAACTGTTCCCACAACTCGGCCGCACCGGGAAACTCGGTGCCATCTTCCGGGGTCATGTCCTCGGGGTCGTAGCGACTCAAACAACCTTCGCCCAACGTCGCCGGTGCGTTGGACGTGGCTTTGTCCAGTGGATCACTCATGTAAGTTTCCTCGAGGCTTAAACGACAAAGGGTCTGAGCGATTGAACGCCCAGACCCTTGGTTTTTCAAGCCTGCGTGTGTTCGATCAGAACACCACAGTCTTGTTGCCGTGCACCAGCACGCGATCTTCGAGGTGATAGCGCAGGCCGCGAGCCAGCACCATCTTCTCGACGTCACGGCCGAAACGCACCATGTCTTCGATGCTGTCGCTGTGGCTGACACGCACCACGTCCTGCTCGATGATCGGGCCGGCGTCCAGCTCTTCGGTCACGTAGTGGCAGGTCGCGCCAATCAGTTTCACGCCGCGCAGCGACGCCTGGTGGTACGGCTTGGCACCGACGAACGACGGCAGGAAGCTGTGGTGAATGTTGATCACCTTGTGCGCGTATTCGCGGCACATGTCCGGCGGCAGGATTTGCATGTAACGCGCCAGCACCACTACTTCAGCGTCGTGCTGTTTGACCAGACGCGACACTTCGTCGAACGCCGGTTGCTTGTCCTGCGGATTGACCGGGACGTGGTAATACGGGATGCCGTGCCACTCGACCATGCTGCGCAGGTCGTCGTGGTTGGAAATCACGCAGGAGATTTCGCAATCCAGCTCGTCGCTGTGCCAGCGGTGCAGCAAGTCCGCCAGGCAGTGCGATTCGCGGCTGGCCATCAGCACTACGCGCTTCTTCTGCTCGGTGTCGGTGATGCGCCAGTCCATCGAGAACTCTTCGGCGATCGGCGCAAACTTCTCGCGCAATACTTCAATACCGAATGGCAGCGAATCGGCACGAATTTCGTGACGCATGAAGAACCAGCCCACCTGATTATCCGAGTGGTGGCTCGCTTCGGTGATCCAGCCATTGTGGGCTGCCAGAAAATTACTGACTTTGGCAACGATGCCAACGCGGTCCGGGCAAGAAATCACCAGACGAAAAGTGCGCATGAGGGGAAGACTCCAGAACTTCGCAAAGGCCGCCATTCTAGCGACTGCGCGGGAAAACTGCAGTATTGATGAGCGCTGGCATGGCCGGCGCCTGATACCCACACTTTTTTGACGGAAACAAACGCCAGAGGGATGGCGCTTTGCTGGCATTGTTAAACAGACATTTGTGAATATCTGTGCTGACGGCTTCACACTATTTAACTGAACAATCAATTTGCGGCTATTTCTCGTAACTAATTTAAATAAAAACCCCGGTTAAATGTTTACTTGATGAAACAGCCTGACTATTATTGCGCCACTGTCCCCTGTCATTCAGCATTCTACTAAGGTAGTAATCATGTCCTTGATCAACGAATATCGCGCCACCGAAGAAGCTATCAAAGAGCTGCAAGCCCGTTTGAAGAACCTGTCGCAAGACGACAAACTGCAAACCGAGCTGGAATTCGAAGGCAAACTGCGCACCCTGATGGGCGAATACTCCAAGTCGCTGCGTGACATCATCGCGCTGCTGGACCCAGAGTCGAAAACCAAAGCACCACGCGGCGGCGCAGTAAAAACTACCGGCACCAAGCGTGCTCGCAAAGTTAAACAATACAAAAACCCGCACAACGGCGAAGTCATCGAAACCAAAGGTGGCAACCACAAAACTCTGAAAGAGTGGAAAGCCAAGTGGGGCGGCGACGTGGTTGAAGGCTGGGCTACCCTGCTGGGCTAAGCCGCAACGCCTTCGCAGAGCGATCCGCGAAAAAAGAAACGCCAGCGAATGCTGGCGTTTTTTTATGCCTGACGTTTAGTAACAAACATGTTCGATTTCAAAGACCCAAACGTTTGCGCAATGCCTGGACATAACTCTGCCATTCATTGAGCACTGCGCTCTGCTCTGGCGTAGCACTAAGCAACCATTGCTCGGCCGCCTCGCTAAAAGATTTCAAGGTATTCGGCGCGCCGAATTCCGGGGCCGACAAACGTTGCTGACACAATAATTTCCAGCGTGCCTGTTCTTCAGAATTCAACGTATCGGCAAAGTTACGTGCGCGATATCGAAAGAGTAATTCAGGCAAACGTTCATCATCGAACGGCCATTGCTCTTGTGCCAAATGTGCCGGATCCGCGTTTCTCACTTGCTCACACAGACGCCGATCACGATCACCGATAAATCCGTCGTACAACTGTTGTTCCGGATCTTCACTCGGGGTGAAATCTTCGCTGGCATAAATAGCCGCAATTTTATCTTTCCAAACTTGTTGTGCGTCAGTTAGCCGCAGCGCGCGTTCCTGATAAAGCGCCATGTTCAGACCCAATCGTTGTTGATCGTCGGCGCGCAGTACCGATAACGGCGCGACGACCGGGCAACGGTTGATGTGAATAATCTTCAGCGGCACCGGCAATTCGCCCTCAAGCAAATCCTCACGGCGCGTGTACAGACGCTGGCGCAGGGTTTGTGCGTCGAGATCGAGCAAGCCCTGTGGATCAAGGTGCAGGTCGCAAACAATCAGCGCGTTGCGGTTTTTCGGGTGCCAAGCCAGCGGCATAACCACGCCGACATAACTGCGCGCCGCCGAGAAGCGTCCGGAGATGTGCACCAGCGGCTGCAACAGGCGAATCTGATCCATCACCTTCTGTTTGCTGCGCAACTGGAACAGCCAGTCATAGAGCTTGGGCTGTTTCTCGCGGATCAGTTTCGCCAGCGCAATGGTCGCGCGCACGTCCGACAACGCTTCGTGGGCATGGCCGTGATCGATGTTATTGGCGGCGGTCAGGCGTTCGAGCTTGAGGGTGACGCGGCCCTCGTCATCGGTCGGCCACACCAGACCGTCCGGGCGCAAGGCGTAAGCGGCGCGCACCACGTCGATCAAATCCCAGCGACTGTTGCCGCCCTGCCATTCGCGGGCGTAGGGATCGAAGAAATTGCGATACAGGCTGTAACGGGTCATCTCGTCGTCGAAACGCAAGGAGTTGTAACCCGCGCCGCACGTACCGGGCGCGGCCAATTGCGCGTGAACCCGGGTCATGAAATCGGCTTCGCTCAAACCTTTTTCGGCGAGCTGACTGGGGGTGATGCCGGTGATTGCGCACGCCGCCGGGTGCGGCAGGATGTCTTCGCTGGGCTGACAGTAAAGGTTGACCGGCTCGTCGATTTCGTTGAGCTCGTGGTCGGTGCGAATCCCGGCGACCTGCAGCGGGCGGTCGTTACGCGGATTGATGCCAGTGGTTTCGTAGTCGTACCAGAAGATTGAAGTCACGGGCGGATCCTGAACTGAAGATCGGCAAAGTCTAGGCGCTCAACCGCCGTCGCGGCCAGTCTTGAAACATTCAAACACCTGGCGACACATGCTGTGCCATACATAGTTATGTCGTTTCCCCCCGAGAGGCTGCTAGCATCGGACGCACTTGCACTCAGAACAGGCGACATCAGGTAGCCCATGCTCGAGCCCACAGCACCGCCAAGGAAAGCACCGCTGGCCCCGCCGCTGGATACGCGGCATCAGGTCGAAACGCCGGAAGGCATCGACCTGCCCCTGCGCCCTGCCGGGTTAATGGTACGGGCCGTGGCGTTCGCCATCGATCTGGGCATTCGCGGTGTGATCATGGGCGTGCTGTTTATCGCGTTGGCGTTTCTCGGCAAGCTCGGCATGGGCCTCGGTTCGCTGCTGCTGTTTGCGATCAGTTGGTGGTACATGGTGCTGTTCGAAGTGCTGCGGCAGGGACGCTCGCCGGGCAAACAGTGGATGGGCCTGCGCGTGGTACACGACGACGGCACGCCGGTCGGCTGGTCGGCCTCGTTGTTGCGCAATCTGCTGCGCTTCGTTGATCTGCTGCCGTTCGGCTACTTCCTCGGCAGCCTCAGTTGCCTGCAACACCCGACCTTCAAACGCCTCGGCGACATCGCTGCCGGCACGCTGGTGGTTTACAGCGAACGCCCGCTGACGCGTCCGCGATTGCCTGACGCCGAACCCCGGCGCTCGCCCGTGCCGCTGACGCTCAGCGAACAACGTGCAGTGCTCGGTTTTGCCGAACGTCAAGGCGAACTGTCACCGGCGCGGGTCAATGAACTGGCCGCCCTGCTCGCCCAGCCGCTGCATATCTCCGCGCCCAAAGCCGTTGCCGAACTCAATGGCATCGCGCGCGGTTTATTGGGCCCGACATGAAGCAGAGCCTTTTCGAAAGTCGCCACAAGGCCGAATGGGAGCGTTTTGCGCTGGCCCTCGAACGCCTTGAACGCGGCAAGGACACCTCGCAAATCGCCGGATTTCCGAGAAGCTATCGACGTCTTTGCCAGCATCTGGCGTTGGCGCAGGAACGCGGCTACAGCAGTTTTCTCATCGACTCGTTGCAGCAACAAGTGCTGCGCGGCCATCAACAGCTGTACCGCCATCGCAGTCGCCTTGGCGCCAACCTGCTCAGTTTTATCCTTGCCGACTTCCCGCGACTGGTGCGCGACGAATGGCCATTTGTGCTGGTCGCCGCGCTGCTGTTTTTCGGCAGCCTGATCGGCGTCGGGCTGTTGGTGTATGTGTCTCCCGACCTCGTTTACAACCTGATTCCCGCCGATCAAGTGCGCGAGATGCAAGGCATGTATGACCCGGTCGCCGGCCACCTCGGGCGCCCCGCCGAACGCGCAGCCAGTGAAGACTGGGTGATGTTCGGCTACTACGTGATGCACAACATCGGCATCGCCTTTCAGACCTTCGCCAGCGGATTGTTGATGGGCGTGGGCAGCGCATTCTTTCTGTTCTACAACGGCCTGGTCATCGGCGCGGTGGCCGGGCATCTGACCGAGATCGGTTTCGGCGAGACCTTCTGGTCGTTCGTCATCGCCCATGGCGCTTTCGAACTAACGGCGATTGCTCTCGCCGGCGCGGCCGGTCTGGAACTCGGCTGGGCGTTGATCGCGCCCGCGCGCCTGACCCGCGCCGAAGCCTTGAAACGCGCGGCGCGCAAAAGCGTGTTGCTGGTCTGCGGGGTGATGTTGTTCCTGCTGATCGCGGCGTTTATCGAGGCCTATTGGTCATCGAAAACCAGTGTCGCGCCGCTGACCAAATACCTGGTCGGCGCCGGACTCTGGACGTTGGTCGCGTGCTACCTGCTGTTCGCCGGAAGGACACGCCATGCGCCTGAGTGACGCCACCGTGGTGATCCGCCCGCGCACGACTTGGGAAGCCATGGATCTGGGCGTGCTCATGTGCCAGCAACATCGATGCTTGCTGATGACCAGTTGGGCCATCGTCACCTTGCCGCTGTTCGCCCTGCTCAGCCTGGTGTTTTGGGATTCGCCGACGCTGGCCGTGTTTATTTTCTGGTGGCTGAAACCGGCGTACGAACGCCTGCCGTTGTACATCCTGTCCAAAGCGCTGTTCGGCGAAACGCCCACCCTCAAACAAGCGCTGCGCGAATGGCCGCGCCTGCTCAAACCGCAACTGTTGGCCAGCCTGACCTGGCGCCGCTTGAGCTTCAGTCGCAGCTTTCTGCTGCCGGTGGTGCAACTCGAAGGCCTCGACGGCAACGCTCGCCAACAACGCCTGCAAGTGCTGTTGCAGCGCAACGCCGGCGCGGCGCAATGGCTGACCATCATTGGCGTGCATCTGGAGACTGCGCTGTGGATCGGCTTGATGGTGCTGTTCTATCTGTTGCTGCCGCAGCAAGTGGAAACCGATTGGGACTGGCAGTCGCTGATTCTCTCGGCCGATCACGAATGGCGCTGGCTCGAACACCTGACCAACGCTTTTTATGCGCTGGTGCTGGTGGTGTGGGAACCGATCTACGTCGCCTGCGGATTCAGCCTGTATCTGAACCGCCGCACGCAACTCGAAGCGTGGGACATCGAACTGGTGTTCCGGCGTTTGCGCCAGCGCCTGAACAACGGCGTGCTCGGTCTGTTGCTGGCGATCTGTCTGGTGCTGCCGAATGTGCCCTCGGTCTGGGCGGCTGAACCCGACACCCGTCCGGATGCACCGCGCTTGTTAAATCAGCCGCTGACCAGTCAGGCCTCCCACGACAGCATCAAGGCTTTGCTCGAACAACCGCCGTTCAAGAACAAGGAATCGGTCACCCGCTATCGTTTTGGCGAAGACCCGGCAGCGCCGGCCAAAGACGCAAAACCCGGCGACGCACCGCAATGGCTGAAAACCCTGCTGGGCTGGCTCGACGGTCGACACTTCAATGGGCTGGCCAAGCTGATCGAGGTGCTGTTGTGGGGTGTGCTGATTGCCTTGATCGGTTGGCTGATCTGGCATTACCGGGAGTTTCTCCGGGCCTTCGTCAGTCGCCGGCCGAAACTGCCAGCGCTGCCAAAACGAGCGGTGCCGCAGCAAGCGTTCGGTCTGGATTTGAACCGCGACACCTTGCCCGACGACATCGCCGCCAGCGCCGAACAACTCTGGCTCAGCCAACCGCGCGCGGCGTTGAGCCTGCTCTATCGCGGTCTGCTCAGCCATCTGCTGCATGACTTCGATCTGACGCTGAAACCTGCCGACACCGAAAATCAGGTGCTGGCGCGCGTAGAACAACTGCAGCGACCGGAGTTGCTCGCCTTCAGTCGCAACCTCACTGTGCACTGGCAGAGCATGGCCTACGGGCATCGAATCCCGGCAGCGCATCTGCAACAGGAATTGTGCGACGGCTGGCGCGCCTTGTTTGGCCACGGAGCTGCCCGTTGAATCGCCGTACCCTGTGGTGGGTCGGCGCAGTGCTCGTCGCACTGCTGATCGCATTGAGCGTGTTTCTGTTTCTCAAGGCCAAGCCTTATCAGGAAGAAGTCGATCACGGCCCGTCCCCTGCTGCCCAAGCCAAGCCGTATCTGGCGGCGGAAATGTTTTTGCGTGAGCGCGGCCTCAAAGTCAGTCATGCCGAAAGCCTTTCCGTACTGCCGGATATCGACCCACGCCGACACACGCTGCTGCTGTTCAACGACCGTTCACGCATGACCCCACGTCAGGTCGAGCAAGTGTTGAACTGGACGCGGGCCGGCGGGCGACTGGTGTTTGTCGCTGAATCGTTATGGGACGAACAGACCAGACAGAGCAACGACCTGTTGCTCGATCGCGTTCAACTGCATCAATCCCTGAGCAAGGATCTCAAGGATCCGCCCAAAGACCTTGAGCAAGACCCCTTCCCGAAATTAACCAAGCTGTATGTGGAGGATGAAGACGCGCCGGCCTATGCCGGGTTCGACACGGACTTCCACCTCGACGACCCGAAAAACCTCGCGCAAGCCTGGGCCAACAGCGGCAAAGCCACGCACATGATGCAACTGCCTTACAGCCTCGGCTCGATCACCGTGGTCACTGACGCCGAGCTGTGGAAAAGCCAGACCATCGCGCAATACGACAATGCCTGGCTGCTCTGGTACCTGAGCGCCGACACCGACGTCACGCTGATCTACAACAGCGAACACGACGGTTTGCTGACCTTGCTCTGGCGCTACTTCCCGCAGGCCATCGTCGCCCTGCTCGCCTTGATCGGCCTGTGGTTGTGGCATGTCGGTGTGCGCCACGGCTCGCTTCAGGCACCGGCGCCGAGCGGCCGCCGACAATTGCAGGAACACCTGCGTGCCAGCGCGGATTTCCTGCTGCGCCACAACGGTCAGCAAGCGCTGCTGCAAGCCTTGCAACAAGACGTGTTGCGTCGCGCGCGCCGTCGCCATCCCGGTTTTGATCGATTGAACGTTGCCGAACAATGGCTGGCACTGTCACGCCTGACCCGTCAGCCCACCCGCGCCATCAGCCAGGCCCTGAGCCCGGTTCCGAACCAGCGTTTGTCCAGCGCCGAGTTCTGCCGTCAGGTTGCCCACCTGCAAACCTTGAGGAACACGCTATGATCTGGAGCGTTGCGACAGTTAGATCTATGTGATATCTAAATAATAGCTCTGAGGATTGGGAGTGAAGGGCTGCAGTAGAAGCCTTCACACCATCCACGCAGACAGAGCCTCAGATTGATTGGTCGGCAACAGGGTGAAAGATGGAACTTATTTGGGGAACCAAAGATTTCGTGATCGCCGGGCAACCTTATCAAGGGTTTCCGATTCTGCTGTGGGACTCCATGGAGAGCTGCAGCCAAGCCAACCAATTCTTCCGCTACTACCTCCTTCGTGGGGCAATTGGTTCAAAGGAATCCTGGCCGAATACCGGACGGGCGCTGTACGACTTCTTCTGCTTCCTGCAAGCCCATGATCTGGATTGGCGAGACGTAGATCGCGGTGAAGCCAAAAGCCTTGCTGCTGCCTACAGAGACTACTGCCTAGAGAATTGCGGGCTGGCCCGGAACACTACTCGCCAGCGACTAACGTACATCTGCAAGTTCTACGAGTTCGCCCTGGATAAAGGCTGGGTCAAGCGCCTGCCGTTCGGCCATGAAGAGCGCACCGTAACGCACGAGACCAGCTTCCTGGAGCATGTTGGTGCCAGTGGAGGTAAAGCGCTGGTGAATGACGTGATGCCGCGTCGTCACAAACCATTGCCCAAGTTCCTGAGCATGGCCCAGACCAAGTCGCTCCTGGCGGCAGCGGAGAACCCACACCACCGGATGATGATTCGGTTAGCGTTGCATACGGGATTGCGTCGTAACGAACTTGCCACCTTTCCAGTGGCATATGTTTTTGACCCTGACAAAGCAGGGCGAACCGAGCGCAATCTCCGAATTAAGCTTGACCCGTGCGATGGTACCGGCATGGAGACCAAAGGTAGCAAGGAACGAAAAATCTGGGTCAGCCGCAAATTCATGGCCGAAATCTACCGCTACGTGTCCAAGGTACGAGGCGAGCGCGCATCTCTGAGCAAAAACCAAAAGGCACTGCTCCTCAACCATCTCGGAGAGACCTACGGAAGCGCCGGCAAGAGCCTGAACCGGATCATCAGCGAGACCGGGAAGCTAGCTGGAATTGAAGTCCA
The DNA here is from genome assembly GCF_001269815.1 of Pseudomonas sp. P1.31. Classification (NCBI taxonomy): domain Bacteria; kingdom Pseudomonadati; phylum Pseudomonadota; class Gammaproteobacteria; order Pseudomonadales; family Pseudomonadaceae; genus Pseudomonas; species Pseudomonas sp. P1.31. The sequence goes on from NZ_LHVN01000032.1 coordinate 419,818, forward strand.
TACGCACATGCTGCGGCACACCTACGCAACCCACACCCTGGTTAACCTTCAGCGTAACCCTCAAAACGGACTCGATCCCCTGGTGTACCTGCAGCGTCAACTTGGACACAGCTCGATTCAGACCACCATGGTGTATCTGCACCTGATCAACGAAATGGCCGATGAAGCCGTGCTTGCGTATGACGACGAGCTGAATGAAATGGCGGGAGCAGCCTGATGGGGAAGCGCAAAGTATTTACTAAGACTGACCTTAGCGTCCCGCAAGTCGAGCACAGCCTCGATACTGCAGGCAACGTGGTCATCTTGCCCGACGCTATCCCTCCGCAAATCACTATGGTTAACTTTGGGCGCAACTCAAGCTCCCTCAGGAGATTCGATTTCGCCCGATGGTACGGTGCTGGAATCGATGCCATCACCTACTCCTGTCAGCGTCAAATTGAGCGTTTCTTGGCGGGTCAAGACGGCATTGTCTCGGGTGCTACTGTTGTAAACTACTGCAACTGTGGATTGGTGTTTTTCCTCGATTACTGCACTCTCCAAGCGACAGCGTTCGAGCGCGACCTAACGTTGAATGATGTGAACCGAATCCTTATCGATGGCTTTCTTGGCCACCTATCTGGACGGGGCACATCGACTACCACTCAGAAAAACTACTACTCAAAAACCAAAGCAGTTCTTCTTGCTCTTGCACGGCGTGGGCTCTTGCCTTTGATCGCATCTGGCGATGCAGCCACTTTTCCCCGCAATCCATTTCCGAACTCCAACCGCAAGATGAAGGGCGAGATAGCGCTCTCGAAGCGCGAGCGGCAAGAATTTGCGGCGGCATTGCGACATAGCATCAAACCCATATGGATCGATGGCACTCCGATCACTAGCGACCTGTTGGTATATGCCTTACTTGTCATAGCTCTACACACTGGACGTAATCTCACTCCCTTGCTGGAAATGGGCCGCAACTGCTTGCGCCCGCATCCTAAAGAGGACTCCGTCTTCTTGGTGCTGTGGAAGCGGCGTGGCTACAACACAAGTAAAGTAGTTTTGCGGGCTGAATCGAAAACTGAGCGTCTGCTAGAGGCAATGCCCAGCGTCAGAACCAACGTAGAACGCTTGATCCGCCGAGTAATGGTGCTGACTGAGCCATTGGATTCAGAGGCTCCGAATGACCTCAAAGGACGCGTGTGGCTGTTCCGCAACTGCTCGATACACTCATCAGGCCAAGTTACAACGCTGGTTAAGAACTCTTTGGAGTTACCTATTGATCGCCTTGTAGCCAAATATGACTTAAAGGATAGCGACGGAAATCCACTGCGCATCAACATATCCCGCCTGCGTAAAACCTTTGCCAACCGAATCTTCGAGCTGACGGATGGCGATCTCGCCACCACCGCCTCCGCACTTGGCAACACCCCACGGGTAGCCGATCAAAACTATCTAGCGCCCAGTGAGGATGCCCGACGAAACTGGACGTTCATGGGAGAAATGCTAGTGCAGGAGTTGCTGACTGCGACCATCGGCGCGACCTACAAAGACACTCCTCTAGGTCGCTGTGGCGACCCAGTGAATGGTCAGTTCGCCCCAAAACGTGAAGGCGCGACCTGCATGAACTTCATGAACTGCCTGCGCTGTAAACACTACGCAGTGACCGCCGAAGACCTGTACAAACTTTTTAGCTTCTACTTCCGCGTACTGAGTGAACGCTCCCGAGTGGACAAGCGGCGCTGGGCTCGCGATTACGCACACATCCCTCGTCTAATAGACCATTACATCGTCGCCGAAGGACTGCGTCGTGGCACATTCAAGGCTGCAGCAGTTGATTCCGCTCGTGAGCGCGCCCGTATCCAACCACACCCGTTCTGGTCAGTTGATCTCATCGACAGCCTGGAGGTCTTTTCATGAGTGACAACACCTCGGAAGAATTAGCTTGGTCGATAATCACCGCTCAGCCTGGCGATGTGCGTGGGATTTCCGACTCAGATCGCGACAACCTGATCATCACCGCCACCCAGGTCGACGGACAATGGGTCATCCTCAGCCGCTACAGTGACGATATTTGGCAGCTTAACGGTTTGCCTAGCAACGTCCCGGCCTGCAGGAGGCAACTCATCTTCGGCAGCCTGCCACCGGCATTCCGCGCGACGATGAAGGCGATCATCTATCGATATATGAGACGTGGGCGTAGCGGAGCGGATCGGCCTAAGGGCGGGACTCTTCGCCTATACTTTGATTGTGCAGTCCCATTCTTGCGGCATTTGGACATGCTAGGGATCGAACATATGGGTGCGGTCACTCCCATTATCGCAGCGACCTATCTGGCGGCCTGCAGGGCTCATAGGCTCCCCAAATCGAGCAAGCCACTGTCGCTAGACTCACTAAGTCAGCGCTACCGAGCGGTAGAGGCGATCTATGAGCTCAGCCAATACACCGACGACCCAATACTGCAACATCCCTGGCCCGACACCTCTGCAAAAGGTTTAGCGGGAATTATCGGTAGGGTCAGTGGAGGGAAAACGCCCCTGATCCCGGATGACGTGTTCTGCACCTTGTTCGAAAAGGCTCATCAGCAAGTGGAACGAGGCAAGCTATTGCTCGACCTGCGCGATGATTTGAAGGGCATCGCATCGAAGGTTGGGGCCCAAAACATCTTTGACGTAATACGAAGTAAAAACCGGCATCTGGCTGCCATGGGCTGGGCAGGAGGCTTGAAGATATTCAATAAGTCACTCTTAGACCTGCGCACGGCTTGCTACATCGTCCTCGCGAGCACCTCAGGTTGCCGCAATCACGAGTTGTCCAACCTGCAATCGGGAGCGCACCGCCGTACTGAGGACGACGAGGGGACGATCTATCACTGGATGCGTTCTAAATCCGAAAAAACCGGTGAAGGAACTCATGACTGGATGATCCCAGAGGCCGCAGTGCGAGCTTTGCGCGTTATGGAACGCTGGGCTGCGCCCTTCCAAACGATGATCGCCGACGAAATCATTCAACGGCGTCGAATCAATCCGCAGGATTCAGAAATCGCTGAGGCTTACAGACATCGTAATTCGCTTTTCCTAGGAGTCTATATGACTGAGGGCAACCAAGTCCGCACACTATCGATCACCAGTTGGGGCGCCCTCTTGAAAGCATTCGCCAACGATTGCGGGTTGAATTGGAGCCTAGCCAGCCATCAATTTCGGAGAAAGTTCGCTAACTACGCAGCGCACAGCCGTTTTGGCGACTTGCGCTACCTAAAGGAGCACTACGCTCACTGGTCAATGGACATGACGCTCGGTTATGCCATGGACGATAGCTGGGGACAGCATCTGGATCTTGAGCTGTACATGGAAATCCAAGATGAGCTGGAAGATATCAAACTAGGCGTCGTCGACAATTGGATGGGGGAAGAATCGTTGGCAGGAGGCTACGGGCGCGCCATCAAAGGATGGCAGCGGGAGCCGCAAAATCTGCTGATCTTCAAAGATCACGCATCGATGTTGAAATCCATCGCTGAAAGCACTGCTATCCGCAGCAATGGCCATGCTTGGTGTACGGCGGACAACGACGGCTGCATCGGCAATACACTTGAACGTACCCGCTGTAGCGGTTGCGACCATTCAGTGATCGGACACGCCCACGCGCCTATCTACCAGCGACTCTACGATGACCTTAAAGAATTGCTGAACTGCAAGGACATTGGTGAAGGAGGTCGCCAACGCGTTGAGCGCGACCTGAAGCGCTGCCGAGAGGTTTTGGTACAGCTGGGCGTGCCTCCAAAGGATCTAAGCGCATGAAGAGCAAGGACAAATCAGCCAATTACAAGCCTGCCGTGGATCGAACGAAGGATCTGAAGCTAGCCATCTATTCTATCCAAAAAGGTCGTTCTCGTAGCGGCGAAACAAAGCTGACCATCGCCGCTGTGGCTCGTGAGGCCGGAGTATCGACGGCACTCATCCATAATTACTATCCAGCAATCGCAGAGGCTATACGAGAGCTCCAGGGACGATCCAGTCGTGCCATGCGAGATGTCAAACATCAAGATCTTATTGCTGAGCGTCAGAAGTCTGCGGGCTACCGTCATGAGATTGAGGAGCTTCGGGCCAAGCTCGCGACCATCGCATCCATCAATGAGGTACTGCTGGACGAGAATCAGACGCTCAAGGCTAAGGTGAAAGAACGAAACGTGGTTGAACTGATTTCGTCCACCCGCATAGATAAATCTCGCATCTGACGAAGTCCTCCGCTAATTGAATCAAAAAAAACCGAATAGGTCGCTGTGGGGATGGCAGTTACCTGCCACCCCCCGCTCAGATCCGGACTTACGGAACTACCACCTGAAATTCCTACAACCTCGTGTATGTGGTGCGAAACGATCCTCATCCGCTTCGCTGAATCGCCCCCTTTCACCCTGCCTTTCTTAAGCTCAACGATCACTATCTGCCGGCCTAAGCTTAACTAACAGGGCACGCGACACGATGCACCTCAAGATGCTGCACCCGAGGATTTGTTCTGGCGACGAGGTAGCGTTGCGCAAAACGTATGATCTTTGCGCACAGGGAGTTGTGTCCCGATCATTTGATCATCGCACCTTTCGGTAATCATCAACGCTGCGGTAGTGGTGTCATGCCCTAGCAGGGACGGCTGTCGTTAACCAAGCCATGTCTACGACAGGTCTTGGCCATGCGGGCTTTCAGCCTGTCGGCTTGCGCGCTCCGCTTGCCTTTCAGTTCAAATGCATTAACCGCATTGGCTGGATGAAGCTTAAATCGATTGTTGCCAGCATGTTTGATCACAGGATGGCGTGGTTGGCCGCAGGATAGCGAGTCAGTGAACAGTTTTATCGAGCTGCCGGGCAAGTGCGGGGAATTTGACAGCTTTGACACGGGGCAACCTGCATGAGCTCGAGGCTATCGAAGGCCTCGCCTCATCGCTCAGTGCCGACCGCTTCGGTGCTCTGGCTTTCCAGTTAGCTTGCGAATATCCGGTCAAAATAGACGAGCCCTACCAATCTATACCCAAACAGCAGCACAGCTCGGTCATAGGGATGAGTGACGCTCCCTTCGAGGTGCTCCGCGTCGCGTGCGAAGTCGTCATTAGCCGAGTTCCTGAGCTGCTGCGGGTACCCTCATATCGCCATCGACATGAGAGTCGCACGACCATTTCCCATGGGCTGTGGGTAGCTCTACTAGAGCGGGCCAATGGAGACATTTTTCTAGTCGACCCTGTTAGGTCGTATGCCTCTGACGGGCGCTCGCCTGCTGATACTGTTACCCCTTTCCAAGACTGGTAGCTGAAAACCAGGCAATGCTTGACCAGGATTTTTTTACTCGTACGGGAGCGCGAAGGTTTATCAGCCACCGACGCCGTAGAAAGCTTAATCGCACACAGACGTGGCGCTCGCGATAGCTGGCAGGATGCAGCGGTGGATGAGTAGCTTCTGGCGCAGGGGGGGGCATTCGTAGGGTGCAATGTTCGGTAATGCCCCGCACGGCCTCCTTGTTTTAGCTAGAGCTATCAACGTCCGCTCTGAGCGCTCTATGCCTCTCAAGGTGGGCCATCTCGGATTCCCACTTGCGCAGAAACTTCTCCCAGTCGCCAGCATATGGCGCTTCGGGGAGTCGCGTTGATCCGATGCTCGCCTGAAGGAAGCGCTCTCTCCATGGCTGGGGAATATTCATTTCCAATACTATGTCGATGCCGCACTGGTGAGGCTGCACCGGGACAGAGTGACGAACGTCGTTGAGTTCAAGTGGCTTATCGGTGAAGGGTTTGCCGTTTAGCTCTTCCTCGTCGAGTTCATCAAGGATGGCCAAGGCATCGGCTGCCTCCAAATCACCAGGAAGGAATCTGGCAATCTCCCAAAGGGCTCTTCGCCTGGTGTTTTCCAGCTTCCGGAGTTCTTCGTGGGTCATTTCAGCCTCTTTCGGGTTGGTTGAAGCTGGGCTCGACAGTGGCGTGCCGCCGTTGGCGGAGGGCTGTCGTGAACCGAACCGTAGCAAGCCACGTCTCGGCCCTGCGGGCTCCCATCCCGCACGCCTGCGCGCTCCGCTTGCCGTTTGAGTTTAATCACAGACAGTAACGTAACTTTTGACTTGTAACGTAAGCAGCGTTACAGAGCATAGAATGACATTACAGACCAGTTATCACAGACCATATGGTGGAGCATGGAATCCGCTTCGAGCGCTGAAAGCGCTGTACTTGGCAAAGCTTTTATCCGGGCCGGCGAAGGGCTGGGGCTTGATGACGCTGAACTTTCAGCTGTCTTGAACGAGCCTGTTTCGTCGGTGCTGCTTCTCCGCCATGGACATGAACTGCTTCGACCGAGCAGTGACGCGTGGAGCCGTGCTTTGCTTTTAGTTGAGGTGTATCAGTCATTACTCGCAGCCGTTGGTGACGAGCGAAATGCAAGAAACTGGCTCTGCAGCGAGAATCGTAGTTTGTGTAGTCGACCTCGTGACCTCATCAAAAGCAGAACGGGTCTCGAGCAAGCTGTCCAATATCTAGCGGCTAATCGCTCACTCACCTAACACCTGCGGTGAAGCCGGCCAGGCGGTCAATGCATGAAGATTGACCGCCGCGCCTTAAGCTTTTATGGCCCAGCACATCAGCGTCCGTCGCTGAGAGTAGTAGATCCCAGATATCATTCGCTGAAGCTATGTGATGAGCAGTCGACGTCAATGGAGAACGATATGAACTTGTTTAGAAGATGCGTTGAATTCGTTTGGCCTGACAAAAGATCTGGCTCAGAGCAAGCGAGGGATCGCGCCTTCGTAGCTGCCCTTAATAAGCTGCAGTCGCTCCGCGTGACACCTGATGGCGGCATGTCGATTGACCCTGACGAGATACGGGGGAAAGTGATAGCGAGTCGACGGTCACTGAAGCGATTCGTGCGTTGAGATCTGCGGTCTTGCTGACGTACTGAGCCGAGCCGTAGGCTCGAAGGAGCGATGGCAGGACAGCATTAGATCGTGCTCGACCCCGTCTTGTGAACTAGACCAGCCCCCCATTGCTCCATTTCCAATCAGCTATTTTAACAAAGCTGTCTTCTACTTGCCGCGAACCGGTATTTTCCGCTATGCATTTAGAGACAGCAGATTTTGGCACTAGGGAATCGGCCTCAGTCGCAGCGCTCCCCGCGCTAATTTTTGAGCGCAAAACAGACATCCGTTAATGACCCTAAACTGGGTCACTAAGTGGCAAAAGCTAGGTTAGTGTCCCTTTTAAGGGACATTAAGTGAGGTCGTGTCTAGCGGCTGAAGTAATCCTGCCCCTGACCTTCGGGGATCATATGTTGCAGCATACCCAGAGGAAAAGAACCCTACTCAGCGAGGTGGGTCTGCGCTTGAATCACTCTTGGAAATGGATCCCATGCCCGCGCAACGCAGCGTTGTAATACTCGCTCGGGGAGGGTACGCCGCCCGAGGAGTGCTTTATTTGATCGTCGGTATTTTCGATTTGCTGGCAGTGCAAGATTCGACTAAGTCATCGTGCCGCTGGCAGAGAAATTCTCGTATCAGTTCGGCAGTTCGCTTTGCGCTTGTGACCACGAAAAAATGCCCCTCGCCCTCAAGAATGTGTAGTTCGGCACGGCGAATTGTGCGTCGCAGGATATGGGCGTTGTACGCCTGTATCAATGGATCGCGGTCGCCGGTAAGAACCAGCGTGCGTTGAGGCAGCCGGGACAACCGAAGCAGGCTTGTCCAACCGATCAAGGCTGCGAGCTGGAAATAGTAGGTACGCGGATTAACAGAGAGCATGCCTTTCATCACACCGAGCCGCAGCAGCGTGTGAATTGAATTGCGGGAGCTATCTTGCTTGCGCACTTTGGCGTTTTTACTCTTGCGGAAAAAATCCATAACGTCAGCGGGATTCATCAACAGCACTGGGCCTGGAGAGGTCGCCGCGAGGATCAGCCTGCGTACCATGTTCGGGTAACGAAGAGCGAATTCTTGGGCCAGTGCACCTCCCCAACTCACCCCGAACACATCCACTTGGTCGATTCCCAATTGCTGGAGCATCTCTGCAATCACGTCGGCATGGCTTGGCAGGCGAATGGGCCAACGGGGCATTTGCGACTTGCCGACCCCTGGCACGTCCAGCGTGATGGTCGTGAAGTCTTCCAGTTCATAGCGCAACGGATCGAAGGTACGAATCAAGCCACCTAAACCATTGAGCAAAAGCAGCGGCGAGCCTTGCCCGCAGATAGAAACATTCAACTGCAAGCCCTTCGCTATTAGCCTGTGCGTTGTCATGCTTTCTCCTTGCTGCACGCAATGGGGAGGCAGTAGTGGGGAGAGTTAGGGGGAAGTTCCGAAGAAAACCGCAGCCGCTGATTTATCGGCCATGGGCTTCTCCCTTAAGAATCAAGCAGGATGGACGCTGATATTGCCCCAATTACAACAGGCTTTTGAGTCTTGTTCTCATCATTATCTTTAACTCGCGATCTAGCTAAATACTCTCCCCTAAAAGGGAGGAAAAAACGAAAAAAACCTCTGGCTTGCAAACACCACAGCCTCGTGACAAATGGTCGATCTGTTCTCATTTTTTCCTCGGTATGCGACTGTAACGTGAGGAAATGAAAGAATTTCTCGACAAATTTCCAGTGCCTACTACTTTTATTTGTGCCTGCGCTTATCACTTTAGGTTTAGCGCATTCCGACTAACAAGGAGCACGGACGATGAAGTTGGCGAAGAATTCAATAGCTCAGATTCATTCCCATGGGGTTGCACGACCTCTCAGAGGCGTAGGGCTAATGTGCTCGTTCGTAGCGGCATTTGCCTTGGCATCCCAAGCATTTGCAGCGGAAGCTGAGAAGCCGAAACCGGCAACACAATTCACCAAAACGGCCAATGAGGCGCTGCTCAAAGAGCTGCCGTTCAATGACAAAACCTCATTCGAACTGGCGCACAAGGGCTTCATCGCGCCGCTGCCTACCGGCGTGATCAAAGGTCAGTCGGGCAATGTGATCTGGGATCCGGCTAAATACAACTTCATCAAAGAAGGCGAAAAAGCGCCGGATACCACGAACCCGAGCCTATGGCGTCAGTCCCAACTGATCAATATCTCCGGGCTCTTCGAAGTAACCGATGGCATCTACCAGGTTCGCAACTACGACCTGTCGAACATGACCATCGTTGAAGGCAAAGACGGCATTACCGTTTTCGATCCGCTGATTTCTACCGAAACCGCCAAGGCCGCGCTGGATCTTTACTACCAACACCGCCCGAAAAAACCTGTGGTGGCAGTGATCTACACCCACAGTCACGTTGACCACTACGGCGGTGTGCGTGGTGTAGTAAACGAAGAGGACGTGAAGGCTGGCAAGGTGAAGATTTATGCTCCGCTTGGGTTTGTAGAGCATGCAGTATCCGAGAACGTAATGGCCGGTACGGCAATGAGTCGTCGCGCCAGCTACATGTACGGTAACTTGCTGCCACCTACTCCAACCGGTCAACTGGGCGCCGGTTTGGGCACCACAACGTCGGCAGGTACGGTGTCACTGATTCCTCCTACCGACATCATTAAGGAGACTGGCGAAACTCGCGTCATTGATGGCTTGACGTATCAGTTCCTCTATGCGCCGGGCAGTGAAGCTCCAGCCGAGATGCTTTATTACATCAAGGAAAAGAAAGCACTCAACACTGCAGAAGATTCCACCCATACCCTTCACAACACGTACTCGCTGCGTGGCGCGAAGATCCGCGAGCCTCTGCCATGGTCGAAATACCTGAACGAGGCACTTAAGCTGTGGGGCGACGACGTTCAAGTGATGTATGCCATGCACCACTGGCCAGTGTGGGGCAACAAGGAAGTCCGCGAGCAACTGTCTTCCCAGCGCGACATGTACCGCTACATCAATGATGAAACCCTGCGCATGATCAACAAGGGTTACACCATGGTCGAGATCGCGGAGCAGTTCAAACTACCGAAGGAAATCGCCAACAAGTTCTCCAACCGTGGGTACTACGGTTCGGTGAACCATAACGTCAAAGCGACCTACGTTTTGTACATGGGCTGGTTCACTGGTAACCCAGCAACCTTGAACGAATTGCCACCGGTGGAAGGTGCCAAACATTATGTCGAGATGATGGGTGGCGAAGATGCCGTTCTGAAGAAAGCGAAAGAATATTTCGATAAGGGCGAATTCCGCTGGGTCGCGGAAGTAGTTAATCATGTGGTGTTTGCAAACCCAAGCAACCAAGCGGCTAAAAATATGCAAGCCGACGCACTGGAACAACTGGGTTACCAAGCGGAAAGTGGGCCATGGCGTAACTTCTATCTCACCGGTGCCAAAGAGCTGCGCGAAGGTGTGATGAAACTGCCAACACCTGATACCGCCAGTCCTGACACCGTGCGAGCCATGGATCTTGATTTGTTCTTTGACTTCCTGGCAATGCGCTTGGATGGGTCAAAAGCCGATGGCAAACGTCTATCGCTCAACTTCGACTTCACTGACCTGAAACAGAAATACTCGGTGGAAATGGAGAATGGTGTGCTCAATCACACTGAAGGCGTTGAAGCCAAGGACGCCGATGCAAAAATCACTCTCACTCGAGACACTCTTAACAAGATCGTTTTGAAGGAGACTACTTTGAAAGATGCAATAGCCTCCGGTGATATCAAAGTTGACGGTGCGCAAGGCAAACTGGAGGAACTGGTGTCCTACATGGACAACTTCGAATTCTGGTTCAACATTGTGACGCCTTAAAAAGTAGCCATGAAGTTTGAAATGTCGGCAGCGTGAGAATGCTGCCGACATCATGCAAGATGAATAGAATCGTATGGAGCATTCATATGCAAATCAAATCATTGTCCGCATCCTTGGTTTTATTGACGGTGGCTCTCTCCGGATGCGCCGATAAATACGTCGATCCCACTCAGTATTCTGGATTTTTAAAGGACTACAGTATTTTGAAAGAAGACAAGTCGCCTTCGGGAGCGGCTGTTATGCGCTGGATTGATCCGAAAGTGGATGTAAAGCAATACACCAGCGTCTATATCGAACCGAGCCAGCTCTATCCTAAACCTCAACCTACGGCGAAATTGCCGCTGAAAACATTGCAAGGCATCACCCAATACTACGATCAAACCCTTAAAAATGCATTTTCGCGGGAGCTAACTTTAGCCTCCGCACCTGGCCCAGGTGTACTTGTGGTGCGACCAGCTATCACAGCTGTGAGCGCAGAAACCAAAGGCCTTCGTCCTTACGAGGTGATCCCAATCGCCTTGGTCGCAGCAGGCGTCAGTGCCGCGACCGGTATCCGAGACCAAGATACGAGCCTAGCGACCGAAGCTGCATTTCTCGACGGTAGTGATAGCAGAGTGGTCGCAGAAGTAGTGCGTAAGGGCGCGGGTGCGGATCTGGATAACTCCGCCCAAGTCATGCAGGCGAATGACTTTAAAGCCGTGCTAGATGTGTGGGCTCAGGATATTGCCAAATCCTTCCACTTACTCAAAAACAAGTAATGGAAATCCGGTCGTCAGATTGTTCTGTCGAACTTAAGCGTACCAATGCGCTATCTACAACGCAGACACGATGCTGACGACCGTATTTTCCACCGATCTTCAATAGTAAGAAGCGAATTTCGTCTGGGCATGACCCCTCGCAGAGGATGCGTATGTTTCGAAACAATCACTCCGGCAGGTTTGGCTTTTCTACATTGGCCTTAGGCTTGAGCTTGATCGCAGGGGACGCTTGTGCAGGCGGTATCCTGGTTTATGAGGCGGGGCAGGAAGGTAATGGTCTGGCTAATGCAGGATCCGCAGCGCTCGCAACCGATCCCAGCGTGCTCATGAGCAATCCGGCGGGTATTACCCAGTTGTCAGGCACCCAGATCAGTGCAAATGCGCAGGTCATTCTGGGGGATTTGGGTTTCTCTCGCGACAGTCGCAATCAGTTCGACGGCAATGAAGGCGGCAACGCCTTGCAATACCTTCCAGGCGCCAGTTTTTTTATCAGCCATCAAATCGATGACCGCTCCGCCATTGGCTTCGGCATGTATGGCAACTTTGGGCTAGCACTTGATTATGACGATGATTGGGCTGGTCGCTACTTCAACCAAGAAGCAGCGATCATCGGCATTTCATTTCAACCAACGCTCGCACACAAATTCACAGATGACCTCTCCATTGGTATCGGCCCCCGCATCATGTACGGCTATTACCGGAACGAGACAGCTATCAACAACAACCTTCTTGGGTTGCGCGATAGCCCTGATGGTCAGCTTGAGTACAAGGATACCGACGTCGGAGTAGGGGTTAACTTCGGTTTACTCTACAGGCTGAGCGAGCGCACCCAGATTGGTCTCGCCTATACCAGCAAAATCGACTTGGAGTTCAAAGATAAGCCCGACGTGCGCAAAGTCGATAACCCGATCATCAGCGCAGCGTTGCGCCGCTTGGATGTTGACTCTCTGGAATTGGACATGTCGGTTCCGCAGACGGTTGTGGTCAGTGTCGCGCACGATCTCGATCCGCAGTGGAAGCTGTTGGGCAGTCTCGGTTGGCAGGACTGGAGCGAATTCGGCAACATCGGGGTTGAAGTTGACGCCAACGCTGCCGACGTAAGCCGTTCGGCTGACCGGAAGTATAAGGATACTTGGCACGCTTCTGTTGGTGCCCAATATCAGGCGACCTCAAAGCTACGCTGGAGCATGGGTGTGGGTTACGACACTTCGGCGGTCGACGATAAAGATCGCACCGTTGACAACCCTATGGGGGAAGCTTGGCGTCTGGCCACAGGTATTAACTACCAAGTCGATGAAGGGCTGGACATACACGCGGCCTATACATTGGTTTGGCTGGGAGATATGGAGGTCGAGCAAACGAAGTCGCGCTCGGGCGAAAGTCTTTCGGGAACCTACCGTAATTCGGCCTTGCACATCATTGGTGGTGGAGCGACCTGGCGCTTCTGAGACGATACTTCAATTCTCTGATGCGTCTGCGGCACTATTGGAGGTTTAATATGAAAGCTGTCATGCAAACTATAAAGCACGAAGTAATGAAGGCGATACCGCCAACCATTTTCTTCTTCGTAATACTGCATATTGTAGCCGCCATCCGTGCACTTATGATGAAGGGTACGGGCGTTTCGCTTCCAGTTTCAGGTTCGATCTTGCTCGCCTCGTTGGTGCTCGGAAAGTCCGTCCTAGTCGCTGATATGCTTCCCTTCATTAATCGCTTTCCTGAAAAGCCACTGATCTGGAATGTCAGTTGGAAGACAGTCATGTACGCCTTGGTCGCGTTGGTTGTTCACTATCTGGAACGACTCTACGAATACTGGAAAGAGGCACCATCCTTCATGGATGCTAACTCTGCGTTGTGGACGTCCATGAACTGGCCTCAATTCTGGGCGGTGCAGATTTTGCTCATTACCCTAATATTTGTGTATTGCGTCATGTCGGAGTTGGCACGTGCATTAGGGCATGGCCGTTTGAAAAGAATGTTTTTGGGCCCTCTACCTACACCAATTTCTGAACCGTAGAACGTAGAAGAAATTGAGTATTGCAAAAGGCTCCATAGGCGCCTTCCAAACAATGTCATCAACACCTTAAGCCGTCTCCACATCACGCGTTTTTCGCCGCTTCCAGGTGCTCAGCAATGAAAATCAAATCTCAATTGAAGTACACGTGCCCCGCTTTGATCGCTTCGATGTGCTTTATGCCTATCGCCGCAGCGGAAGATTCTGCAGAGTTGGCCAAAAAAGCACTCAATCCCGTAGCGGCCATGTACAGCCTGCCAGTGCAGTACAACTGGGATCAAAAAATGGGGCCCACAGGTGAGGGTATGCATAGCGTCACAAATATCCAACCTGTGCTGCCTTTCACACTCAACGACGACTGGAACCTCATTTCTCGCACCATCTTACCGGTCATCGATCAACATGGTCTGGCGCCTGACGGTGCAGCGGACAAGTCCGGCGTTGGTGATATCACGCAGAGCTTTTTCTTCTCACCTAAACAACCTACCGAGAGTGGCTGGATACTCGGTGCTGGGCCCGCGATCCTGATTCCCACGGGCAGCGATGAATTACTCGGTAGCGAACAGTGGGGACTGGGCCCGACTGCTGTCGCGTTGAAACAGGAAAACGGCTGGACTCACGGCATACTCGCTAATCACATCTGGGGCCTAGACGGCAGCCCTCCGGACGATAAGGACAAAGTCAATCAGACCTTCCTGCAGCCTTTCCTTTCCTACACCACAAGCACATTGACCACGTGGGGCGTGAACACCGAATCTACCTACAATTGGCAATCGCGCGAATGGTCGGTGCCGATCAACCTGACCGTTACTCAGTTGTTGAAGATTGGGGGGCAGCCGTTAACAGTGCAGGCCGGGCCCCGTTACTGGATCGATAGTCCGGAGGACGGGCCGCAGGGTTGGGGGTTTCGTTTTGCCGTTACGATGTTGTTTCCACGCTAAAAAAACTGAGAGCCCGGTCTCCATTGTTAGCTGATATCACGTTAATTAGGGAATCAATTGAACGGGTGTGTAGTTCATGCTCGCAACCGATGGACAGAGTCAATGAATCAATTATTACGGACGATAACGATGCGAGCTAACTCTGAAGCAAACGTTAATACAGCAGACGCGCTCACACTGCTGCTCCACAACCAGCATGCAATATGCGCAGCCATTGAAGAGGTTACGAAGTGGCTATCTGAACATGGAGCTGGAGACGCTGCAGCAAACGCAAATGCAGCGATGGAAACGCTCGACAAAAATGCTCAGGGAATTACTGACGCAATCCTCCGTCTACGCCAATCGTAAAGTTCGACCTCGTTCTGTCTGCAATTCATGATCAAGCCGTGGTGGCTTCCGAGGATCTTGTGCCGCATTTCCAATGCACGCACCGCGCTTGAGTTAACGGTTCTACATAAGGAAGCGCCATGTCAACCCTCAGGACGATTGCCATTCTAGGAGTAGCATTCGTCATCTCAACCGCAGCGTACTCAGCTCATTTTGTGAGGCAGCAGATCGAATATCTGCATCACAAGCTTTCTGCTTCGACAGAAAATCAGAGCTTCGCGACCCAGTGGCCCCTTGTAGAAGTAGCTCTCCCCAAACTGGAAGACCAGCTGCCGAGCTCGCTACAGGAGGCCACTCCCGTATCCTTGAATAGTCTTGATTCTGAAAAACGCTGAAACACCCGTCACGATAATTTCACATTTGCAGGTGTACGGTTGTGACAGCTCCTTTAGTGATTCCCGGCCCGTCCCCCATCGCGGGTCTTTTTTTGCGCCAAATATGTAATCAACTGTCCAGTTCTGCATGCACTCCATCCGAGTTTGCCCTCCCTGGCCAACTCAATTGAGGATTGTGCAAGGGGTGTCCGAGGATTAACGCGGATCCTGCTGATTATCCATCACCGCATTATCCGTCTCCTCCCGCACACGCTCAGGGTCGAGCCCGACGTCGTCATCATCAAGCGGGCGCTCACCTTCGTTATCCGGAAGTTCGTCAACTCCTTCCTCTTTCATTGGATCAACTTCGGTGCGGCCTGGGCTCAATGGATCAGGCGATGTCGGCATAGGGTCATCCTCACCCATCCCACCTTGCAGCTTTGGATCGCTATTCATACACACCTCTCAGTACCCTCAATGGTGGGGGCATGTAGCTTGGAGAGGGTTTGTATTTCGAGTGTTCGATTTATTGGCTTACCGACCGTCACCTCCCCGCCACTCAGCCTTTCAGTCATCTCGATGGAACGTTGCGCCACACCCCATCCTCTATCGCAACACCAGCGAATCTGAGGGCTTCATCATGATTAACCCAGCAACCGGTATGAAGGCAGGCGAGCGTTACATCGTAGAAAGTCTCGAACGCACACGACATTTCCCAGGCTTCTTCCTCGACGGGAAATATTACCTTGGCCCCGAATTGATGACGGCGATTGGTTGGCTGGAAGGACAGCAGTTTTATTACGATGAGCTTGATCCCACGGGTGAGCCAGTATTCCCCAATCGACTCGCCGGCACTGTAGAAGACCTAACCCTCATTCTTGCAGACGGTGCGCGTTTACCTTTGAACGAAATGCCCTACGAAGCAGAGATCGATCCCTCTGACATTTCGATCAGTCGTAATCCATCGTCATCGGGACATCGCCCTACTTCAACAAGCGTTCAACAAGGAGTTGAGGGCGTCTGGATGTCGGGTAAACATCCCTATCCCATACTCCTGGCGGGGGGAGCAGCGCTATTACTGGGAATACTCTTTGGGGTCAAACAAGCTAAACGCCTTCCTATCCGAAAGCTGAGGTAGTCGTCCTTCGTGAATTCCCTGGTACAGCGCCCTTGGAAAAATCAGAGGTGAGAAAATGCATCCTGTGACCCCTGACGGTCGTTACTTCGTTGTCCAAGGGCAGTTGTGGCGCTGTTCAAACCCGTCATTGGAAGAGGGCGTGCGCCAGCGTCTTGTCGATGCACTCATGGCAGCTCGACGCGAGGTGAAGAAAGCGAAAGATTCGGAGGACGAATCGCAGCTAAAGCGCGCTTGGGAGAAGGTACAAGTGGCCAAAGTAGCGCTTGGTGAGCGGGGCGCTGTTTGGTGGGCTGATGGCAGTCCTGATTTCAATAGATTCCGGGTCACTAACTCCCCTTATGCTGAATGGTTCAGCTTGCTTCGTGAGTCTGATTAACCTTTGGCTCAAGGTAAATTTCCAATAAACACTGCCGGCAGATAAAAAAAGACCTTCAAGGGCCCTTTTTCTACTTGAACCAAATCTGTTCGCGCTAAAAACCTCGTCGAAAAAGCGGAAGCAAGGCAAAGCAAACCGCACTGCCATTCATGCTCTACGGCTGCAGCGTTTCGAAATTTGCGAAAGACGGAACGACTCAGACCATGTGCTTTCGAAAAATTGAACGCTTCAAATTTCGAGCGTCGAGGAGAAATCTCATGACTGAAAAAAAACTCCGTTTCATCCAAAAACAGCAAAGCACTGAAAGATTCTGCTCTCGTCTCAGACGTGTCAGAAACAGGCTTAACAGATGACGAACGAGTTGTTAGGGAAGATGAGTTTCTTGGCGACGAACCACGTGTGGAACCCGGCCCAGCCGACTTGGAAAGACTCAAGGATTAACGTCAGCTCCCTTGGTGTTCGATGCGACCCATATTTCCAATACGCGACATCTACTACCTGAAATTTGCTTTACGGAGGTGTCACGTATGCGCCAGCAAACCTCATTCATATTTGATCTTGATGGCACGTTGACTGATAGCGTTTACCAGAATGTTTTCGCGTGGAAAACCGCGCTCGACTCAGAAGACATACCGTTGGCCATGTGGCGAATTCACAGAAAAATCGGTATGAGCGGCGGGCTGATGCTCAAGATGTTAGCCCGTGAGACCGGCCTGGAAATCAAACCAGACCAAGCTAAAAGACTCAGCGATAAACATGCTGAAGCCTACAAGGGTCTGCAAGACCAGATAACCGCTCTCCCTGGCGCTGTAGAGCTTCTCGATACGCTAAACCGCGATCAGCTCAAGTGGTGTATTGCGACCAGCGGTGGCATGGACACTGCGGCGATCAATCTGAAGGCATTGGGCGTGGATATCGCGGAGGTCAATCTCATCACCCGTGATAACGTGAAGTATGGCAAGCCCGATCCCGACCTTTTCCTCGCCGCTGCAAGCAAACTCAATGTACCCATCGAAGATTGCCTGGTGATAGGCGACGCCATCTGGGACATGCTTGCCGCACGCCGCTGTAAGGCAACGGGTATAGGGCTGCTTTCTGGTGGTTACGACACTGGAGAGCTTGAACGTGCTGGTGCACTCCGCGTCTACGAGGATCCTCTGGGACTGCTGCGGCACTTGGATGAGGTGGCTTCCCGTCCGTGAGCCATCGGCAGGCACGCGGCTTGAGTACAGTCACGGAATCTTACTTTCTATTCTAAGATTCTTACGCGCCACTCAATACGTGAATTCATGTCCCAACTCACTTTCCATCCACTCTAAAAAGCGCCGCACACGCGGAAAGCCGGAATGCGCCTTTGGGAAGACTAAATGGTGAGCGGCCACTGGAGCGCTGAGGGATTCTGGCGCAACTTCTACTAGCGCTCCGGACGCGAGGTACTTTTGCGCGAGCAGCGTACTCTCCAACGCGAATCCAAGCCCGTGGCTAGCGGCCTCAAGTGACATATAGGATCGGTCGAAACTCAATGTGTAGGGTCTTTCCGGTCGAGCCAAACCATGTTGGGCGAACCATTGTGGCCACTTCAGCAGTGTGGCTTCAGACAGTACCAAATCACAATCGAGTAGATCCGACGCCACTCGGACAGGTCGTAGCGCCAGCAATTTCGGTGATGTCAGTACGGCGAATTTTTCATTTTGAACCGTGCGAACCTCATAGCTTGGCCAGTTGGGCATCCCATGGCGGATATCCACATCAATCTTGTCCCGGCTGAAGTGCAGTGACTCGTAAGAACATGACAAGTTGAGCTGGATATCGGGATGACTTGCACGGAACGCTTCCAATCGCGGCATCAACCAGAGCAGGCCGAAGCTGGGCGATGAGTGCAGCCGCAGACAATCGAGACTGACATCGCTGGCCGCGCGTTCGGTTGCCACTGCAAGGCTATGTAGGATCCCGGAGACTTCTTTCAGGTACTGCTCCCCCACCGGAGTGAGGGAGACACCACGGGCCGCTCGAACGAATAATTGCCTGCCAATCATCCCCTCAAGCTTGGCCAACTGGTGGCTAACAGCTGATGGCGTTAAATCCAATACTTCAGCTGCCCTGGCAACGTTTCCGAAGCGCGCCGTTTGCTCGAAGGCCTGAATTGCTCTCAGCGGTGGCAGGATGATTGGTGTATCAGCATCTGTGCGCATGGCACCCCACTGCATTTTTTGACGATTATTTGATTTGTCTTTCATTCAATCACCTGACAACTGCCTTGACGAGTGCTGAATTTTTTTCAGCATCGAGTGACATTCGCGTTATTGCTCAGACCACCCTTGGAGAACAAGCTGAGTCATCGGTTCTTGACGGATCGACCCAATAAAAACAATTTGAGGTACTCCTCCATGCTTCTCCAAGGCAAAGTCGCAATCATCACTGGTGCCGCATCTGCCCGTGGCATTGGCCGCGCTACAGCGACCACGTTTGCGCAACAAGGCGCTCACGTCGTGATCCTTGACCTGGATGAATCCGCTGCCCGTGATGCCGCTGCTTCCTTAGGCGAAGGTCATCTCGGTCTGGCGGCCAACGTTGCTGACGAGTCGCAGGTTCAGCAGGTCGTTGCCAAAATCATCGAGCATTTCGGTCGCATTGACGTCCTCGTCAACAATGCCGGCATTACTCAGCCACTCAAGACTCTGGACATACGCCCTTCAGACTACGACAAGGTGCTCGACGTCAGTCTGCGCGGTACCCTGCTGATGTCGCAGGCCGTGATTCCAGTCATGCGCCAACAATCTTCCGGAAGCATTGTGTGCATGTCTTCCGTTTCTGCTCAGCGCGGCGGCGGCATCTTCGGTGGCCCTCATTACAGTGCGGCGAAGGCTGGCGTATTGGGTCTGGGCAAAGCCATGGCACGTGAACTGGGGCCGGACAATATTCGCGTCAACTCCATCGCCCCTGGTTTGATTCACACCGACATCACTGGGGGCCTGATGCAGGATGATCGCCGCCACGCGATCATCGACGGTATTCCCCTGGGCCGACTCGGCGCCGCACAGGATGTCGCCAACGCAGCCCTCTTCTTGGCCAGCGACCTGTCCTCTTACCTCACAGGTATCACGCTGGATGTGAACGGCGGCATGCTAATTCACTGAGTACACCTGGGCGGGCCTGCGCGGCCCGTGCGGTTCTGGATCGACGACACGTCGGGCTTGATGTCCCGGCGGTCAATAAAAACAAGAGATCAGACCATCATGACAACCCTGTCGCTCGAAGCGGTTTCGTCCGTGCGTTCCAATGCCTACCGTAAAACGGCCTGGCGCCTGATGCCTTTTCTGATGCTGTGCTACCTGTGCGCCTACCTTGATCGCGTCAACGTCGGGTTTGCCAAGCTGCAGATGATGAACGATCTGGCGCTCAGCGAAACGGTCTATGGACTAGGCGCTGGCATGTTCTTCATCGGCTATTTCCTCTGTGAAGTCCCCAGCAACATCATTCTCCACAAGGTCGGTGCGAGGGTCTGGATCGCACGCATCATGATCACCTGGGGCATCGTCTCGGCGATGTTTGCCTTCGTCGAAACCGCCTGGCAGTTCTATGCCCTTCGCTTTCTGCTAGGCATTGCCGAAGCCGGTCTCGCGCCTGGCCTTTTGCTCTACCTGACCTACTGGTTTCCATCCTATCGTCGCGCACGCATGACCGTGTTGTGGTTCATCGCCATTCCTCTGTCGGGGATGGTGGGAGGCCCCCTCTCCGGCTGGATCATGAATCACTTCGCCGGCATGCATGGCTGGGCGGGCTGGCAATGGATGTTCGTTCTTGAGGCCGTGCCGACCGTTGTCGTTGGTCTTTTGGTTTTGAGCTACCTGAAGGACGGGGTGCATCAGGCCACCTGGCTCAACGACGAAGAAAAAGCCTTGATCACTCGAGAACTGGCCGAAGACGACCAACAGAAAGTCACCCATGCCTCCGTCGGCGAATTCATTCGCGACCGTCGTTTGTGGTTACTGGCTGCGATCTACTTCTGTGTGGTGATGGGACAGTACGCAATCACCTTCTGGCTGCCCACTCTGGTGCGTAATTCAGGCGTTTCCGACCCTCTGCACATCGGCTTTCTGACCAGCCTGCCCTATCTCTGTGCCATTGCCGCCATGCTGCTGGTGGGACGCAGTGGTGACAAACATCGCGAGCGCCGCTGGCATCTCATCGTGCCGATGATTGCCGGCGCAATCGGCCTAAGTTTGGCGGCACTAATGGGCGGTAATCCAACGCTGTCCATCCTCAGCCTTTGCCTCGCCGCATCCGGCATTTTGTCTGCGACGTCATTGTTCTGGATGCTGCCGACCACATTACTCGGAGGCGTTTCCGCCGCCGCCGGCATCGCAGCGGTCAACAGCTTTGCCAACCTTGCCGGGTTCTGCTCGCCCTATCTGATTGGCTGGATCACCACTATCACCGGCTCCAGTGCCATTGGCATGTACCTGATCACGGGTGTGCTGTTCGCAGGCGCCGCTCTGGTACTGCGCATCCCCGCCGCTTTGGTCAATCGTTGAGTTAATGGAGTTTCACCATGACTACTAATCCTTCACTCGCTTCATCCACGACCTTGGTTGAACGCGCGCATAACATTCGCCGCCATGCGCTGCGAATGGGTCAAGTTCAAGGCCAAGGTTATGTTGGCCAGGCCCTCGGTGCTGCCGACCTGCTGGCAGTCTCCTACTTCCATGCGATGAACCATCGGCCTGCAGATCCCGACTGGGAAGAGCGAGATCGCTTCTACCTCTCTATCGGTCACTATGCCATTGCGCTTTATGCAGCCTTGATCGAAGCTGAAATCATCCCGCTCGATGAGCTGGAAACCTACGGCTCGGATGACAGCCGCCTGCCGATGTCGGGCATGGCCGCCTACACCCCGGGCATGGAAATCACTGGTGGCTCCCTGGGTCAGGGCCTTGGCATCGCGGTCGGTGCCTGTCTGGGACTCAAGCGTAAGGGCTCGCCCTCCTTCGTTTACAACCTGCTCTCAGACGGCGAGTTGAATGAAGGCTCGACCTGGGAAGCTGTGATGTCGGCTTCGCACTGGAAACTCGACAACCTGATCGCCATCGTCGACGTCAACAACCAGCAAGCCGATGGTTACTCCAGCGAAATCCTCTCGTTCGAACCCATCGTTGATCGCTGGCAGGCGTTTGGCTGGTTCACTCAGCGCGTCGATGGCAATGACCTTGATGCGCTCGTCGCCGCTTTCGATACCGCGCGCAATCATCCAGCCGCCCAACCCCGCGTGATTATCTGCGACACAAAAATGGGCAAAGGCGTGCCGTTCCTGGAAAACCGCGAGAAAACCCACTTCATCCGCGTGGAAGAGCACGAATGGGATCTGGCACTGAGCAACCTTGAAGAAGGAAAAGACCAATGAGCAACGCCGCTAACACGCCGACTTCAACTGGCGAGCCAATCAAAAAACGCCTGACCACCTCGGCGATGATCGCTTCGATTGCCTCTGAAGGCCAAGCGACTAAGTCGGCCCCGTTCGGACACGCATTGGCTGTATTGGCGGATCAGCGCCCAGATATCGTCGGCCTTTCCGCTGACCTGTCCAAGTACACCGACCTGCACATCTTTGCCAAGGCTCACCCGGATCGCTTTTACCAAATGGGCATGGCCGAACAGTTGCTGATGAGCGCCGCTGCAGGTATGGCTCGGGAAGGTTTCGTACCGTTCGCCACTACCTATGCGGTGTTTGCATCGCGCCGTGCGTATGACTTCATTTGCATGGCCATCGCTGAGGAAAACCTTAACGTCAAGATTGTCTGCGGCTTGCCCGGATTAACCACCGGTTACGGCCCAAGCCACCAGGCCACTGATGACCTGGCGATCTTCCGCGCTATGCCAAACCTGATGATCGTCGATCCGTGCGACGCACTGGAAATCGAGCAGGCCGTGCCCGCCATTGCTGCGCATCAAGGCCCGGTCTACATGCGCTTACTGCGTGGCAATGTCCCGTTGGTGCTGGACGAGTACGGCTACAAATTCGAGATTGGCAAAGCCAAGACTCTGCGCACTGGTAACGATGTCCTGATCATCTCTACGGGGCTAATGACGATGCGTTCATTGGAAGCGGCAAAGCAGCTCCAGGCAGACGGTATCGATGTTGCAGTGCTGCACGTCCCAACCATCAAGCCGCTGGATGAGCAGACCATCCTGGCCGAGGCCCGCAAGTCCGGACGCCTGGTAGTAACCGCCGAGAACAGCTCAATTATCGGTGGACTCGGCGAGGCTGTTGCCGGCCTACTTCTGCGTAATGGAGTGACGCCTACCTTCCGGCAAATCGCTTTACCCGACGCATTCCTGGACGCTGGCGCACTACCGACTCTGCACGACCGATATGGCATCTCAACGCCAGCCGTTTGTGCGCAAATCAAAGCCTGGTTGTAGCTCCATCTTGTTGTAGTTCATCGTGAAGGGCGCTTCGATTTGAGGCGCCTCCTCACATGAAAAAAAGGGGCGGAACGTTGAAACCACATGAGCTGCTTGATCCCGCTTTCCGAAGCTTTTTGACTCCTGGCGAGGAAACGTGGACGCTGGATACGCTGCCTGCCATCAGAAAACGTGTCCATGCGACGTTCAAATCGTCAGAACTAGCGCGGTGTGAAATCTTTTGGACGACCACTCACGACGGGGAGGGTTTGCGCCTTTGCTTTCACCGGCCTGATGTCGTAGCGGAGCGCAAAGCTCTTCCTGTAATCCTTTACATCCACGGAGGCGGTTTTGTACTCGGGCAACCTGAAATGGCAGATGACTATTTGGCCGATCTGGCTGAGGAGCTGAAGGCGGTCATAGTCGCTGTAGACTACCGCCTTGCGCCCGAACATCCCTTCCCTATTCCCCTCGAAGACTGCCACACGGCTCTTGGCTGGTTATTCGAGAATCGGCACGCCCTCAATATCGACACTCGCAAATTGGTCGTAATGGGGCACAGTGCTGGTGGTGGTTTGGCAGCTGCCCTGTCTATCCTTGCTCGAGACAGAGGTGTATACCCCATCGCAGGCCAAGTCCTAATCTATCCGATGCTGGATTACCGCTCGGGCATAGAGGACTCACTTCACAAGAACAGCATCACGGGCACAATTGGCTGGCAGCCCAACGCCAACCAATTCTGCTGGAGTTGCCTTCGCGGAAACTATGAACTTGATGATGAGAGAGTAGGATTGTTTTCACCTGCGATGCAGGCAGACCTGAGGGATTTGCCACCGACTTATATATCGGTAGGTGCTCTGGATTTATTCCTGGAGGAAGACGTCACCTTTGCATTAAGACTTTCTCGGTCAGGCGTAGCCTTAGAGCATCATGTGTACCCGGGGGCTCCACACATGTTCGACCAGAATCCTGGACGCATTACTGACCAGGCAGCACTCGATATCATTAGAGCATTGCGGCGTTTCATAGCAAGCGCGTAGGTGTATTGCACACTAAAAAGAGCCCAATTGGGCCCTTTTGTATTCAAACCAAAATCACTTGGTCAGGCAGGACTCAACGGTGGTGAAACCGTACTCAGCTTTCCATTCTTTCAGTTGATTGTGGTTGCCACCTTGGTTTCGACGACTTCACCAGTGTGAGGGTTTTTATAGACCTTAAACGTAACTCTATCCCCCACCCTCGGCTAACTCGCTCGGGCAGAGTAACTACCTGCGAACAGATCCTGACTCAAATCACCGTGAGAGCTGCATTCAACATCAACACCACAATCAAACCGACCACGGCTACGATGGATTGAACCACCGAAATGGTCTTGGTGGCTTCGCCCATAGTCATGCCGAAGGATTCCTTCACCATCCAGAAGCCCGCATGGTTCGCATAGTTGAAGAACAGCGAGCCGCAGCCTATGGACAAGGCAAGCAGAGGCAGGTTGAGGCTGGGATCAGCACCTGCAAGCGGCGCCAGCAAGCCAGCAGCACCAACGATACCTACAGTGGCAGAACCGGTAGATACCGAGAGCAACATCGCGATCAACCAACCCAAGATCAGCGGAGGGAACGCAGACTGCTGGGTCAGGTGCACAATGGCATCGCCCACCTTGGCGCTGGTCAGCAGCTCCTGAAAGGCACCACCGCCGGCGATGATCATGATGATTGAGGCGATTGGCTTGAGGCTCTTGCCCAGAGAATCGCGCAACTGCCCCGCATCGCCGCCCCGCGCGAGTACCAGACTTGCCCCTGCGAACAGCACGCCCAGGAGCATGGCTATCAGGGGATTTCCCAAGAAACTAGCCAATTTCAGGAACGCATTGCCCTTGGGTAATACCATCTCAGCGACGGCATGAATCAGCATCAGGATTGCCGGTAGCAAGGCTGCCAGCACGCCTAGCCATACGCTAGCGCTTGGTTGATCGTCGGCTTTTTCAGCCAGGGTAAACTGATCCAGCAAAACCTGATCGGGCCGAGTGCTCATGCGCGGCGAAATGAATGCACCATAAAGCGGGCCGCCTAAAATCATTGCAGGAATAGCCGCAATGAAGCCATAGAGCATTGTGGGCCCAACCGAGGTTTTGAGCGCGGCGATGGCCGTCAAGGGGCCAGGGTGCGGCGGTACCATCCCGTGCATGGCTGCAAGTGCCGCAATCACCGGAACACCCACATACACATACGCTGAACCTTTGAAGCGTGCCTGGCTTTCCAGCTTTCGCGCCACGCTGAATATCAGCGGCAGCATGATCACTAAGCCCACCTCGAAAAACATGGGAATGCCAATTACAAATGCAACCATCATCATGGCCCAAGGAATCATCCGATCCGATGTTCGCTTGAGGATGACCTCGGCGACCTGCTCTGTGACGCCTGCGTCAGCAAGAATTTTGCCTAGCATCGCTCCAAGCGCAATTACGACCCCCACTGCCCCCAGTGTCTTCCCGGCGCCGGTCATCAAGTGGGAGACGATGTTTTCCGGCTCCATACTGGTTGCAAAGCCAACGCCAACGGAAACGACTAACAAGGCCAGGAGCGGGTGCATTTTGAGACGCGACACGATGAGCGCCACCAGCACCAGAACGCTCACCAATGCGGTCAGTAAGAGGTCTATATCTAAGGGAGTCATGAAAGGATCTCGGTTGGGCTGGCGCTCAAACTGCACTCATATTTGAAAGAGAAGTTTGAAACCGTAATGCCGGTCGGCGCACGCGATAACGTTAAATGGGTGAGATAAATGGTCATCTGCAAATGCAGGCGTAAATTTCAGCTTTCGCCTGTTGCAAAACCGAATAACCTTCTAGGGGCTTGCACCAGCAATGAATAGCTAACCTGCGTCGAACACTCCAGAGCTTGCAACTGATCGACTACGGTGCTGAAACCAATGCTTTGCTCATGCTGCGTATGCGGCCAGTCGCTGCCCCACACCAACTGGCGAAGGCCGAAACTTTGTTCCAGCAGCGGTAATGCCATTCGAGCGAAATGGATGTTCTGTTGCGGCGTACCTCCTAAACGATAGATTCCCGATACCTTGATCCAGATCGAACCTTTCGATCCCAACTCCAGTAACTCGCAAAACCCGGGCTGATCGACGCCCGAATTGGCATCTGGCCGACCAAAGTGGTCAATCACCAACTTCAAACCATACGGCGTCAATTGATGGATCAGTCCCGGCAGATCCTTTACCTCCCGATGCAACTCGACATGCCAGTCCAGATCAGCAATGTGGCTGAAAAACGCTTTCCAGGCACTTTGACGAAAATCAGGTAATGCCTTACCCATCAGGTTCAAGCGAACGCCAACCACGCCCAGGTGATTCATGTCATTCAACATGGCGCGACTGATGCCTGGTTCCAGCACGACCACGCCTCGCAACTGACCCGGCGCTTGCCTCAACGCCGCCAGCAAGTAGCTATTGTCGGTGCCGAGAAAGCTCGGTTGCACCAGTACGCCATGACTCAGACCATGAGCGTGCAGGTGCGTCAGATACTGCTCAAGCGTGGCGTCGTAATCAGGGGTATAGCGCCGTGCACCGACCAGATTTAGATCACGGCTAAACACATGAGCATGGGAGTCGATGCCAGTGATCGGCGTAGAACAGGTGTCAGTCATAGCGTTCATCTATAGAAGGTAAAGGGCATCAGGCCCGCGCACTTTCGTTGCCGTTGATCGTTGCTGGCATCGATGCACTCGAAGCTTCGAGACCGCGTCCACGGGTTTCCGGCAGACAAAGTGCCGCGATCACCGCCACGCCGTAGGCAATCCCTGCGTCGATGCCAATCGCCGAACCCAAGGACATGGAGTCGCTCATGTGACCGACCAGGAACGGGAATACTGCAGAGAGCACCCGGCCAAAGTTGTAGCAGAAACCGACACCGGCACCGCGTACATCCGCCGGGTACAGCTCGTTGAACAGTGCGCCAAGGCTCGCGGGAATACCGGCCGCGAAAAAACCTAGCGGGAACCCCAGGAACAGCATCTGGGTATTGGTCAGCGGCAGGAACACGTAACACTGCACCGTGACGACACAGCACAGCGCGAACAGCACGATGTTTTTGCGACGACCAATACGGTCGATCAAAAAGCCGCTGACCACGCACCCACACCAGAACGCGAAGATGATCACCGCCAGGTAGCCGCCCGAGTTCAGTACGGACAGATTGCGCTCAGTCTTGAGGAACGTCGGTAGCCAGGTCATCACCGCGTGGTAACCGCCATGCGCACCCAAGCCCAACAGACCGCCAAACAGCGTCACGCGGATCAACTCGGGACGGAAGATGCCGGCCAAGGATTTGAAAAAACTTTGCGGGATGGCGTTTTCTTTTTGCAGACGCTGAAAGCTGTCGGGCTCCTCGACATTGCGACGTACCCAGATGATGAGGAACGACGGTAGCAATCCGACCAGGAACATCACCCGCCAAGCCATGTCCTGCGGCACTAAAGAATAAATCAGTGTGAACACTCCGACGGCCAGCCCCCAACCCACGGCCCAGGCACTTTGTACGGTGCCCATCACTTTGCCGCGATACTGCGGATTGATGGTTTCGGCCATCAATACTGCACCTGCTGCCCACTCGCCGCCGATGCCGAAACCCTGGAGCGCCTTGACGATCAAGAGCTGGTTGAAGCCGCTCACAAACGCGGAGAGAAAAGTAAAAAAGGAGAACCACAAAATCATCCACTGCAGCGTACGCACTCGGCCGTAGCGGTCGGATAACGTCCCCCCTACCCAGCCACCGATGGCTGAAGTGACCAGAGTCACTCCGCTGATCAGCCCCGCGTCTCCCTTGGTAAGGGCAAACGCGGCGATCAAAGCCGGAATCGCCAAGCCAAACATTTGTACTTCCAGCGCGTCGAGCGACCATCCGCCGAAGCAGGCCCAAAACGTTTTGCGCTCCCGAGGAGTGACTTGGCGATACCAGCTAAACATGATTCTTATCCTTATAAGTGGAACGTGAGGCAGCCGAGAGCGAACCGCACCGCTACGGGGCCAGTCATGAAAAACAAGACGCTGAAACCAGCGGCGAGCGCCTCACCGCTTGACGATCCGCTACCCTGGCACGGGTTAGCGAATATCCACGCTGTAACGGAAGTGCTCGGCATGCCCACGAGAACGACGCCACTCCAGCGGCGTGCCGGCGTAATCACGCGCCAGCCTCTCGATCACCACCACCGGGCTGTTGATCGGGAGTTGCAGTAATCGCGCGTGCACGTCATTCACCGATTCAGCAGTAAGCGTTTCTTCGGCCGAGGCGACGACCTGACCGCAGACCTCTTCGTAGATCGGATACAACAGCGGCCCTTCGCGACTCAGGTCGATCTCCAATAGCGGTTGAAAGCGGTTGCGCGGCAACCAGATTTCTTCGGCGAGCACCGGCTGAACATCGAGCAGACGCACACGAACAATGCGAATCACCGGCGCGTCGAGTGGCAGCCCCAACGCCTGGGCTACCGCCGAGGGCGCGGACACCGGCTCTATGGACAGGATGCGACTCTCCGGCACCTGGCGTTCGCCGGCAGCGGTTTGAAAACGGAAGAAACGGAACAGCGACGATTGAAACTGAGGACGGCGAATGAAAGTTCCTCGGCCTTGCTGACGCTCCAGAATGCCCTCACTGACCAATGCGTCGACTGCTTTGCGGACGGTGCCAGTGGACAGTTGGTACTCCGCTGAAAGCGCCGCTTCGGTGGGAATGGCCTCTCCCGGGCGCCAGCGATTGTTGGCGATTTGCTCAGCCAAGTGGTCACGCAGGCGTTGATAAAGCGGCAGGCGAACATCACTGGATAGAGAATTCATCGACTTTATTCACCTTGTTATCTAGTCATCTATATGAATATTGAATCGAGTATTTGCCCAGACAGCTTGGCTGTCAATAAGAGTTAAGGCACTTTGCTGACGAATGGTGGCGCCAAGCCGCAGCCAATCTGCGTCAGGTCGACTGTATCATTCTCGTCGCTGTCTCCCCTACCACCTCCCGAATCTTGTCCATCAACGCCTGCGCAGCCGGTGATTGAAGCGCTCCCGTCCTTGAGATAAAACCAATTGGCCGCGTGGTATGGCTTAGGGAAAGCGGCAGCTGAACAAGATCACCGCTGAGCATTTCGTACTCCAACTGGTGTGCTGAAACAGCGGCGAGCATGTCTGAGCGAAGCAACACACCGCGCAAAATTGCGAGGTCGCCCGTTTCAATCACGGGGCTGGGTGCGGCGATACCGATGTGAAAAAAAAATGCTTCCAGCAGTTGTCGCGCCGGGGAACCGGCACGAGGCAGGATCCAGCGGGCGGCACTCAAGTCTTCATAGACTGGCTTCCGTTTCAACCAAGGGTGGTCGTGGCGTACAAGGATCGCCATTTCTTCCTGCAGCAACGCCTCGCCATGCAGGTCGCTGGCGTAGGCCGACGGACGTAGAGCGCCCAGCACAAAATCCACATCGCCTGCGCGCAGTTCGCTGGCCAACAAGTCGAACGGACTTTCGTTGGTGACGATTCGTACATGAGGGTGTTCCAGGGTCAGGCGCACTATGGCTTCAGGCAATATCCCCGTGCGCCCAAGAGGCAGGGCCCCTACATGCACGACGCCTTGAAGGGAACCACCCTGCGCAGCGATGTCCGCATCGATGTGACGCAGCTCATTCAGGGCTCGGCGTACCCGCACCAACATTGCCAGGCATAGACGAGTCGGCAGCAAGCCGTGGGGGGTGCGTTCAAACAGGCTGCAGCCGCTACCCTGCTCAAGTATTTTGATAGCGGCGCTGATCGCTGGCTGGGTGACCTCCAGGATGCTGGCGGTCGTTTGCATATGGTGGGTTTCGCAGAGCTTCGCAAACGCTTCCAGCCGCCTGGTCTGAAATAAGTAAAGCGGCTCGGCGGCCTGACCCAACGCCTGCCCGAATAAAGGCGGTAAGGCGAGCAACTCATCCATGGCCCGACGAGCCCGAGGCAGTGCTCTCTCACCATAATCGGTCAGACGCATACCATTGACGTTGCGTTCAAACAACGCCACGCCGAGGCGCTTCTCCAAGGACAGGATGGCGCGAGTCACAACGGGCTGAGCCCGGAAAAGCACGGCGGAGGCCCTAGATACACTGCCGTGTTCGACAACACGAAGGAATGCTCGAACCTGCATCAGATTGGGCAACTCAGGACTTTGCATATTCAACTGTCGGCTTTTTAGGAACTGACCGTACAGCATGCAGAACCCATCCCGATAAGTAAAACGCATACCTCCTTCCGCCAAACGCATTATTCATCACTCACCTCAAATGCGAATGTGGGCTCTATCAAACAGCCGCAAGAAGAGCCCTCCCATGATCAATAAAACAAAAACTGCACTT
Source organism: Pseudomonas sp. P1.31 (assembly GCF_001269815.1). Lineage (NCBI taxonomy): Bacteria > Pseudomonadati > Pseudomonadota > Gammaproteobacteria > Pseudomonadales > Pseudomonadaceae > Pseudomonas > Pseudomonas sp. P1.31. Next base: position 450,215 of record NZ_LHVN01000032.1, read on the forward strand.
GTAGTCAGCGCCCACTCTGCCGATTTCGTCTGGCGCGCAGGTGGTGCCATCGCCCTGCACGCCCAACAAGGTCACGCCGTTCACATCGTGTGCCTTTCCTACGGAGAAAGAGGTGAGTCGGCCAAGCTCTGGCGCAAAGGCGAGATGTCTGAAGACAAGGTCAAAACCGCGCGTCGCAGCGAGGCTGAAGACGCAGCGGAGATCCTTGGCGCGAGCGTGGAATTCTTCGACATCGGTGATTACCCGATGCGTGCCGACAAAGAGACGCTGTTCCGCCTGGCCGATGTGTTTCGTCGAGTACAGCCGGAGTTCGTCCTCAGCCACTCGATTAAAGATCCGTACAACTACGATCACCCGTTAGCGATGAACCTGACCCAGGAAGCGCGCATCATCGCCCAAGCTGAGGGCTACAAGCCTGGCGAAAAAATTGTGGGTGCCCCTCCCGTTTACAGCTTCGAACCCCATCAGCCTGAGCAATGCGAATGGCGCCCGGATGTACTGTTGGATATCACCGAGGTCTGGGACAAGAAATACGCCGCCATCCAGTGCATGGCAGGCCAAGAGCATCTTTGGGAATACTACACACGCGTCGCACTGCAACGCGGCGTTCAGGCAAAGCGCAATGTGGGTATCGCCTCCACCCGCAACATCGTTTATGCCGAGGGCTATCAAAGCATCTTCCCACGGGTGACGGAGAACCTGGCATGAGCACACTGATCGGAAAAACCGGCATTGTCGTGCGCAACATCCCGCGTGCTGACGCGGCGTTGATCGACGAACTGGATCGCCTTGGCGTGGCTACCGTGCATGAAGCGCAAGGGCGTAAAGGTCTGTTGAATTCTGCCATTCGTCCCATTCAGCAGAACCAGAGCATCAGCGGAACGGCGGTGACCGTGCTGGTCGCGCCGGGCGACAACTGGATGTTTCACGTGGCAGTCGAACAATGCCAACCGGACGACATCCTCGTGGTCGCGACATCGTCGCCCTGCACCGATGGCTACTTCGGCGACTTACTCGCCACCTCGTTGATGGCCCGAGGGGTACGCGCCCTGATTATTGACGCGGGGGTACGCGATACCCGAACGCTGAGGGACATGGGCTTCAAGGTATGGTCGCGGGCGGTTCATGCCCAAGGCACCGTCAAGGAAACGCTGGGTTCAGTCAACGTGCCCATCATCTGCGCTGGCCAGTTGGTCGAGCCCGGGGATGTCGTAGTCGCTGACGATGACGGCGTGGTCATTGTTCGCCGCGAAGAACTACCCGGCGTGTTTGAAACAAGCCGAAAACGCGCTCGCATCGAAGAGGAGAAACGCGTTCGCCTGGCTGCTGGCGAGTTGGGCCTCGATATCTACGAGATGCGTCAAAAGCTTATCGACCGGGGCCTCACTTATTACGACAGCCTCACTGACGTGCAAGGATGACTTTCATGCGCCAGACCCGAATTCCGTGTCTTATGATGCGTGGAGGAACATCCAAGGGCGCTTACTTTCTGGCCGACGACCTGCCGCCCGAAGGCAAGCTGCGTGATCAAGTATTACTGGCCGTTATGGGATCACCCGATGCGCGCCAGATAGATGGCATCGGTGGTGCGAACTCGCTGACCAGTAAAGTCGCCATTATCAGTCGTTCAAATCGCCCAGACGCTGATGTCGATTATCTGTTTGCTCAGGTTTCAGTCGAACACGCTCAAGTGGATTACGGCCAGAATTGTGGAAACATCCTCGCAGGTGTCGGCCCCTTTTCACTTGAGCGGGAGCTGATCAGCGCAGACGAATCGCTGACGACCGTGCGGATTTTCATGATGAATACTGGCCAGATTGCTGTGGCTAACGTTCCTACACCAGGTCGCATCGTCGAGTACGCTGGTGATACCCGCATTGATGGCGTTCCGGGCACCAGCGCTCCATTGATTGTCGAGTTCGAAGACATTGCCGGCTCCAGTTGCGGAGCGCTCTTGCCTACCGGAAATGCCATTGACCGCTTCGATGGCATTGAAGTGACGTGTATCGACAATGGTATGCCTGTAGTGCTGATCAGGGCTACTGATGTGGGGTGCACGGGCGATGAAACCCCTGCGCAACTGGACGCCAACATCGACCTCAAAGCGTTGTTGGAATCGATCCGGCTGCAGGCTGGCCCCTTGATGAATCTTGGGGATGTCCGCGAGCGCACGGTACCGAAAATGTCTCTGATAGCAGCACCCCGCAATGGAGGCGCAATTTGCAGTCGTACCTTCATTCCTCACCGCTGTCACACATCGATTGGGGTGTTCGGCGCTGTCAGTGTCGCCTCGGCCTGCCAGGTTAAAGGGACAGTAGCGAGCAGTTTGGCCCAAGTGGACACGGGTGAACGAATACGGCTGTCTGTCGAGCATCCAACCGGAGAGTTTACGGTCGAGCTGCGTTTGAGTGACGGTCAGTTATCCGGTTGCGGGCTGGTACGCACGACACGTTTATTGTTCGAAGGCAACGTGCTCATTCCTGGGGATGTCTGGCAAAACACGGTGAAACCCTAATGAGCACTACCTTTTCTCTGATCGGATTCGGCGAAGCAGGTGCCATTCTGGGCCAGGATCTTGCCGCGCTGGACGTGAAGATCTTCGCCTATGATCGACTCCTTGAAGACCCCACCAAACGAGCAGCACTGCAGGAGCGCGCTCTCAGGTGTGGCGTTCAGCTATGCGAGAGTGCGGCTCAAGCAATAGCGCTTGGCGAGTGGATCATTTCAGCAGTCACAGCGGATAACGCACTCGAGGTCGCACTGAACGCGGCGCCACTGATGAGGCGTGGTCAACTGTTCATCGATATCAACTCCGTCGCCCCCTCTACTAAGCGTGCGGCAGCTACAGCGATGCAACAGTATGGCGTTGATTACATCGATGCGGCAGTCATGGCGCCGGTTCCACCACAACGCTTGAAAACACCGATTCTGTTAGGTGGCCAACACGCTAACCTGGTTGCCGAACGATTAAGTGGGCTCGGAATGAACGTGCGGGTAGTGGCTGAGGTGATTGGCGTAGCGTCGGCGATTAAGATGTGTCGGAGCATCATGATCAAAGGCCTGGAAGCACTAACCACCGAATGCTTGAGCACCGCTCGCCAATACCATGCTGAAGACGAGGTGCTGGCATCATTGCACCAGAGTTTTCCGCAGATGGGTTGGGATGGTGCACTCCCCAACTACTTGATAAGCCGCGTAGCAGAGCACGGTCGGCGTCGTTCAGAGGAAATGAAGGAAGTGGCAAAAACCGCTCGCGATGTTGACGTTGTTCCTAACATGAGCCAAGCCATCGTCAGCGCTCAGCTAGGGCTTGTCGATGCCATGCTTGATGCCGATATTGATTACCCAAACCTTGAGCCATTCGACTGGTTAAACCTGATAGACACGTTGTATGGCAGTCCAATTGCTCGGGAAAGCACTATAGAGGAAAAGCGGTAACATAGCCTTTTCCCAGAGTCGCACTCATGGATCTAAAACAGCTCGAATGTTTCGTCAGGGTGGCCGAGTTCGGAAGCTTCACCAAAGCTGCCGCTGTACTGAACATTTCTCAATCGGTCGTCAGCCGCCAAGTCAGGCAGCTTGAGGTCGAACTGCAGGAGCATCTGCTACTGCGAAATGGCCGGGGGGTCTTGCTGACCACTTCCGGGCAACGCTTGTTCGATCATGGCAAAGGCATCTTGCGACAGGTGCAAGTGGCTCGTGAAGATCTGCGCGAACAACGCGATACATTGTCTGGCAAAGTCGTCATCGGACTCCCCCCTAGTATTTCCCGACGTCACACCGTGGCCCTGGTCTCTACCTTTCGTGAGCGTTTTCCCAACTGCATATTAGGGATCAAGGAAGGTCTCACACATTCGATGCGTGAATGGTTGCTGCTGGGTCGCCTGGATTTTGCTTTGCTCTTCAATCCCGGTCACAGCGCACAACTACAATATGAGCACATCCACTCAGAGCCGCTGATGCTCATCGGTAGCCAGCACTCTAATCTCTCCTCCCAGGTAGCCATGAAAGACTTGGGGCACTACCCCTTGATCACTCCTAGCGAACCTCACTCCATACGCCGTCTCATCGAAAGTGAAGCGTCTCGGCATGACGTGCATCTGAACGTTTGTCTGGAGATCGATAGCATCCCGTCCCTACTGGAACTCATCAATCTAGACATGGGATACGGCGTACTTTTTCGCTCGGCCTTGGCAAATTCCGACGGAAAAATGGAAGGTTTGAAAGCTGCCCAAATCGTTGACCCATCGATTCAGACACACCTATTTATAGCCACATATGAGCAGCGTCCGCTGTCTCGTCTGGCAGAACAGACAATGCTATTGGTTCGCGAGATCTGCATAGCCTGAAGATATGCATGCAAAATGAGCATAACTGCTAGAGCCTGCATCCGGTTGTTGTAGTGCGTAGAGACGGCCACCATCGGGGCTATCGCTTCCACTAACAATGACTAAAGGACACGAGATGAAAACCTGCCTCGCACCTGACTCTAATCCTACAAAACCCACGCAGATACTTCCTGTGGGTGCTTGGGATGCTCACTGCCATGTATTTGGCCCTGCGGCTGAATTTCCTTATGCCGAAGATCGTAGCTACACACCACCTGACGCTCCCTTTGAAACTTTGCGGTCATTGCACGACCACTTGGGGTTCACTCGAGGTGTGATTGTTCAGGCCAGCTGCCACGGCAGTGATAATCGCGCAATGCTGGATGCTATCGCGCGAAGTGAAGGTAGGTATCGAGGCGTAGCAATCGTTGATGGTAGTGAAACCGACGAGCAACTTGCTGAGATGGATGCTGGCGGCGTTCGCGGCGTGCGATTCAACTTCGTTGCACATCTTGGTGGCGCGCCAGATCTGGACGTCTTTGACAGCACTGTGGATCGACTTGCTGATTTGGGATGGCATGTCGTCCTGCACCTTGATGCACAAGACATTCTTACCTATGCGGACAGACTGAGCCGTATACCCGTACCTTTCATCATCGATCATATGGGTAGGGTTAAAGCTCAGGATGGCATTGAGCAGCAGTCCTTCCTTGCGTTACAGCAACTGATGGAAAACCCGCTGGCGTGGGTGAAGGTATGTGGCGCAGAGCGAGTATCAGCGGGCCGCCGACCATTCAATGATGCCACTCCTTTCGCAGAGAGACTGATTGAGATTGCTCCAGATCGCGTCCTCTGGGGCACTGATTGGCCGCATCCGAACATCAGTAAAGACATGCCCAACGACGGCGAGTTGGTTGATCTGATGTTCGACTTCTGTACCGATCCTCTGCTTCGTCGAAAACTGCTGATCGATAACCCGATGAAGCTTTACGGACGCTAGCCGCTACAACCTTTGCTGCGCCTCCAAAAATAAGACTTTCAGTGAGTGACCGCTATGAACTCCAGTCCTGCACCTGCTCAGGTCGAAGTATCCATTCCCATCAAGGTGAAGACCAAGCCACCCTTCTATCGCGCAATGTACTTTCAAGTGCTCCTGGGAATTATCGCAGGCGTCGCCGTCGGCCACTTCTGGCCCACCTTTGCCGCCGATCTCAAACCACTGGGCGATGCCTTCATCAAGCTGATCAAGATGATCATCGGGCCCGTGGTTTTTTGCACCGTCGTCACTGGCATCGCAGGGATGCGCGATCTGAAAAAGGTGGGGCGAGTCGGTGGGAAAGCGCTGCTCTACTTCGAAGTCATTTCGACCGTTTCTCTGCTGATTGGTCTTATCGGCGGTCACCTGTTCAATCCAGGAGCGGGCTTCAACATTGACGTCAATACGCTGGACGCGTCTGCGGTCACCGGGTTCGCTGAGAAGGCTCAGCACATGCACATGGTCGAATTTCTGATGGGGATCATTCCCTCGACGTTTGTGCAGGCCTTTGCCGAAGGTAACGTGCTTTGCATATTGCTGGTCTCCGTGCTCTTCGGGTGCGCCCTGTCAGCCATGGGAGAAAAAGGCAAACCGGTTTACGACATGATCGAAGGTCTATCCGGCGTGTTCTTTCGCATCGTGCACATCATCGCCAAGCTCTCCGCCATCGGTGCATTCGGCGCCATCGCTTTCACCGTCGGTACTTACGGTGTAGGCGCACTCCTCCCTCTCATGAAACTGGTAGGCAGCTTCTACATCCTGTGTGCGTTGTTCGTGATTGTGGTGCTGGGTGGAGTCGCGAAAATTTGCGGATTCAGCATCCTGCGCTTTATCTCTTATATCAAAGAGGAGTTGTTGGTCGTACTAGGTACCAGTTCGTCGGAGGTGGTACTGCCTCAGATCATGGAAAAAATGGAACGACTGGGCTGCTCAAAACCCGTCGTCGGGCTGGTAATTCCCACGGGCTATTCCTTCAACCTCGACGGTACCAACATCTATCTGACCATGTCGGTGCTATTCATCGCTCAAGCCCTAAACATCGATCTGTCACTTTCGCAGCAACTCACATTAGTCATCGTGGCCATGCTCACTTCTAAAGGCGCGAGCGGCGTGTCCGGTGCAGCCTTTGTCATGTTGACCAGCACCTTAATGGTGGTGCCGCTTGTACCTGTGGCTGGCATGGTACTGATTCTAGGCATCCACCGCTTCATGGGTACCGGACTTGCCATGACTAACCTAGTGGGCAACGGTGTCGCCGCGCTAGTCGTGTCCGCGTGGGAAAAAGAACTGGATCGCGACAAGCTCGCCCTGGAACTTGGCACCAAGCAGTAACACCCCAGCTCCACCCATCACAATATATCTAAAAAGTCTCTGTTCGGTGTTGTACCGAACAGCGGCTTCCTGCGTCAGGAAATAATAAAAATGAACCGCGCCTCATATATTGCTCTGCTCGCGTCAGTGTTTATGTCCATCGACATGTCCATGGCCGATGGGTTTATAACGGACAGTAAAATTCGTCTGGAAGCCCGAAACTTCTATTACAACGGAGATTTCCGCCAAGGGACAGGCGTATCCAAAAGGGAAGAATGGGCCCAAAGCTTTTTGCTCAACTACGAGTCGGGATACACACCGGGAATCATCGGCTTCGGCGCCGACGCGATGGTGTTTGCAGGTTACAAACTGGATTCGAGCCCGGATCGTTCCGGAAGTGGCCTGCTTCCAAAGCGGGCTTCCGGAGAGGCCGCTGATGAATACTCAAAAGCGGGATATGGCGCCAAACTCAGGATATCTCACACATCACTGCGCTATGGTATGTCATTGCCAAAGGTTCCAGTGCTTCAGTACAACAACAGCCGATTGCTTCCTCAGACGTTCCAAGGTTGGCAGATCAACTCTACCGACGTGGATCGCCTGACTCTGAACTTGGCTCAATTCGACAAGACGATTACACCGGACTCTACCGACCTTCAGGACATCTCCCTGGCAGTGAAAGACGGTCGCTACCGTGCAACGGGCGTCGGCGACAACTACCGATATGGCGGTGGGACATACAAGCTAACGTCACAGTTGAGTGCAACGTACTTCTATGGCGAGCTTGATGACGTATACCGTCAGCAGTTCGCTGGATTGATACACAACACGCGTATCGGCAAAGGCATGTTGACCACTGATCTGCGCACCTTTTCAAGTCGTGACGTCGGCGCAGCCAAAGCAGGAGAAGTTGATAACCGCGCCTATGCTGCCGCGCTCGGCTACGTCTTGGACAATGGGCATAGCGTCATGGCGACCTACCAAGTCATGGGCGGTGCTACGGGTTTTCCTTACATCAATAACCCCTACCTACCCAACTACGTTCAATACCACGACTTCGGAAGCGCAGGCGAACGTAGCTGGCAGCTACGGTATGGTTACGACTTCGCAGCCATGGGTATTCCAGGTTTGAGCTTTTTCACTGCGTATATCCGGGGGGATGGTCTGAAGACGGTCGGTGCCGAGAAAGAGTGGGAGCGTGATGTGGACGTAAACTACGCCTTCCAGGGGTCGTTGAGGGGGTTTTCTGTGCGACTACGGAACGCAACCTATCGAAGTGACGCCGCCAGAGATATTGACGAGACACGCTTGATCGCAAGCTACTTGTTCACGTCCTTCTAAACAGCAATTGAGCGACATTGGAAGAAACCCTTTTGATGCGTAACACCCTCACAAACGCCTCCTGGATTAACTTCAGCGGTGCGACCCACTTTCGATGACCGATAGACTACTTCCTTGTCATTAGCTGCATTTTGATCGCAGTCCGCAGCCAAGAGATACTCTATTCTCTAACCAAAAAAGGGCCCTCGAAGGGCCCTTTTGTATTCAAAGCAAAATCACTTGGCCAGCCAGGACTCAACGGTCGCGGAGCCGTGCTCTGCTTTCCAATCTTTCAACGTCTTGTGGTTGCCACCTTTGGTTTCTACGACTTCGCCGGTATGCGGATTTTTATAAACCTTCAACTGGCGAGGCTTGCGACTACCGGTTTTGGACTCGGCGGCTGGAGCGCGACGACCTGCTTGCGGATCAAGAAGATTGACCACGTCCTTAAGGCTATAGCCGTATTTTGCGAGCAAATCGCGCAGCTTAGTTTCGAATTCGATTTCTTTCTTAAGGCCAGCGTCGCCCTTGAGGGCTTCAAGTGCTTGAAGTTGTTCGGCGAGATGTTTTTCGAGTTGGCGGAATTCGGCAAGTTTGGACATGAAATTCTCGATGTGATTTGTATGAGAAGGTTATGTCAAAATCATACCCTGAATTTACATGGATGAATTAATTGCACCCGCTATTTGCCTCGCCGGGCGTATCAACGCAACGTGTCATAAGGAACGCGGCTTATCGTTTCCTACTCGGGCCCAGAATTCTTCAGCTGACGGGCTAATGGGGGCAGTTGGACGAGTGAGGTGAATTTCTAGAGGAATATCCCAACTTTCGTCGAGCGCCCGAACCAGACGTCCATCAGTCATCTCCTGCTCCGTCAGGCTCTTAGGTAACCAGGCGACCCCCTTGCTCTCCAATGCCATAGACATCAGAACGGCAGCAAGATGGCTGCTGAAAAGAGGCTTGAGATGAAGATAGTCTTCTTTGCCATGGAGTCGGTGAGCGACTATTCGGCCAAGGCCCGATTCGTGCGTGTAGGCCAAGTAAGGCAGTGTTTCAGGGGATGTGCCGAAATTGGCAGAGGGGCTCGCCAGTGGAACGAGTACATCCTCACCAATCTTCTTTCCAGTGAACTGATCAGGGGCTAGCAAAGGCGGCACATCTGGGTGCCGGTGGCAAAGCAGAAACTCAACCTGACCATGAATTAGCATCTGTTCGCAAACAGCCATGCTGTCGGAATGCAGACGTACCGCATCTATCGGTGCGCCATTTTCCGCGCTTCTCAACCATCTTGGGAAGAAGGTGAATGATAAGGAATGAGTGGCTGCAAATTGCAGTGTTTTTGCGGCCATCCCTGCCACTTCCTGAGCATCAGACCGCATCCGGTACAAACGTCTGGCGGCCTCTTGAGCGCTTGGCAAAATCTGTCTTCCAGCCTCGGTTAAGGTCGCTCCTTGTGGGGTGCGTACGAACAATTCGACCCCCATCCAATTCTCCAAAGAACGGACTCTGCGACTGAAGGCAGGCTGAGTTACGTGGCGTGCTTCAGCCGCCCGAACAAAGCTGCCGTATTCCGCAAGCGCTGAAAAATCCTCAAGCCAAACGAGTTCCAAGGGCAATGCCTCCTGTGCATAGGGCGCGGCATTAATAGCATTGGGCGGGTTTCCACGCAAAGCATAACGTGGGGCCACAAACAACAAGAGGAACCCGTCATGCGTATCGTAGACATCCGTGAAAAAACTGTTTCTATTGCCTCCCCAATTGCCAACGCCTATATCGATTTCTCCAAAATGACCTGCTCGGTCGTAGCCGTTATCACGGACGTGATTCGCGATGGTAAACCTGTCATCGGCTACGGTTTCAACTCCAACGGTCGTTATGGTCAAGGCGCTCTGATGCGTGATCGCTTCCTGGCGCGTATCACCGAAGCTGATCCAGATACGCTCGTCGACCACGAAAACAACAATCTGGATCCGTTTGCCATCTGGAAAGCCCTGATGACCAACGAAAAACCTGGTGGTCACGGTGAGCGTTCAGTAGCAGTTGGCACTATCGACATGGCTGTATGGGATGCCGTCGCCAAGATCGAAGGCAAACCTCTCTATCGTCTGCTGGCTGATCGTTACCGTAACGGCGTGGCCGATGACAAAGTCTGGGTCTATGCAGCAGGTGGCTACTACTACCCAGGTAAAGACCAGACCAAACTCAAGGCAGAAATGCAGAGCTACCTGGATCGTGGCTACGACGTTGTCAAAATGAAGATCGGTGCGGTGCCACTGGACGAAGATATCCGTCGCATCGAAGCAGTGCTCGAAGTAGTTGGGGACGGTCGTCGACTGGCGGTCGATGCCAACGGACGCTTCGATCTTCAGACCGGTATTGCTTACGCGGAAGCCATCAAGAAGTACAACCTCTTCTGGTACGAGGAGATCGGCGACCCGCTCGATTACGCACTTCAGGCTGAGCTTGCCAATCACTATGAACTGCCCATGGCGACCGGGGAAAACCTGTTTTCCCACCAGGACGCTCGTAACTTGCTGCGTCACGGCGGCATGCGTCCGGATCGCGACTTCCTCCAGTTCGACTGTGCGCTGTCGTACGGGCTCGTGGAGTACATGCGCACCTTGAAAGTGATGGAAGAGATGGGCTGGTCTTCCCGCCGCGTAGTACCGCACGGCGGTCACCAGATGTCCCTGAACATCGCAGCCGGTCTGCACCTCGGCGGCAACGAATCTTACCCTGACGTGTTCCAGCCTTTCGGCGGCTTCGCCGACGGAATCAAGGTGGAAAATGGTTATGTCGGCCTGCCAGATATTCCAGGTGTTGGCTTCGAAGCCAAGTCCGCCTTGTACGCAGTTATGCGCGAGCTAGGCGAAGGCTGATCAACCTCGATCTGCGGTTTCTTTTAAAGAGACCGCAGACTCAGGCGTCATCCGTTGACGCCAAACCACATGCCCATCACAAAAATAAAATGAGGTGCTTCCGTGGAAATTTCCAAGTCCCGCTGGTACAGCCAGCTATATGTGCAGGTGCTGATCGGCATCGTCATCGGCGCTGCGATTGGTCACTTTGAACCACAATTTGGAGCCAAGCTTCAACCTTTTGCCGATGGCTTTATCAAACTCATCAAAATGCTCTTGGCGCCCATTATTTTCGGTACCGTCGTGGTTGGTATCGCCAAGATGGGCAGCATCAAGGAGGTTGGGCGGATCGGTGTCAAGGCGCTGCTCTACTTTGAAATCCTTTCAACCATTGCGCTAGTCATCGGCCTTATTGTGGTCAACATCGCAAAGCCAGGCGCCGGGATGAATATCAACGCTACCACGCTTGATTCCAGCGCTATCGCCAAGTACAGCCAAGCCGCCACGGAACAGGGCGGCACTATCGATTTCTTTCTCAACATCATCCCGAGCACCTTCATTGGCGCATTCTCGAATGGCGTCATGCTTCAGGTCATTCTGATTTCGGTATTGATGGGCGTTGCCCTTGTCCAGATGGGCGAAACCAGCAAACCGCTGATCAATACCATCGACTTGTTTCTGCAAGGGCTTTTCAAGATCGTGGCAATGGTGATGCGCCTTGCTCCCCTTGGTGCCGGCGCCGGGATGGCTTTCACTATAGGCAAGTACGGCATTGGTACCTTGCTGTCGCTCGGCCAGTTGCTGGTCGCGCTCTACATCACCACCTTGATTTTCATCGTGGTAGTGCTGGGTACGGTTGCCAGATGGTCGGGCATGCCGCTGATGCAATTTCTTCGTTATTTCAAAGATGAAATTCTCATCACGCTTGGCACCTGCTCAACCGAAGCCGTGCTTCCGCGAATGATGGTGAAACTTGAAAAGCTGGGGTGCAAGAAGTCAGTGGTAGGCATGGTGCTACCCACTGGATATGCCTTCAATGCAGATGGCACCTGCATTTACCTCACCATGGCGGCGATTTTTATCGCACAGGCAACCAATACGCCACTGACGTTTATGGATCAGATGATTCTGTTGGGCGTCTTCCTGCTGACCTCAAAAGGCTCCGCTGGCGTCGCAGGTGCCGGGTTCATAACCCTTGCGGCAACGCTAACAACCATCCACTCCATTCCTCTGGTGGGCCTCGTCTTGCTACTGGGCATTGACCGATTCCTGAACGAAGCACGGGCCGTGACCAACCTGATTGGTAACGGCATCGGCACCATCGCCATTGCCAAGTGGGACAACTCGTTCGATGTCGAGGCCTGCGAGCGTGAAATCGCCGCTATGAAACACGAAAAAGCGGCCAGGAAGGCATTGCTCGCGCAGAAATAATCTGCAAAGGGAGCCGGTCATCTCGCCTTAGAAAAGGTTGTGACCGGTAGTGCCTTCCAGGTTTCGTTCAAATCGAATGAGACCAACAAATTACTTGTAAGAATTTGATGGAGCCAAAAATGATTGAGCGATCACATCATGAACTGCGCAAGGCGTTTGGTGATTTACTCCAGGGAACCGTCTGCAAATTTGCTGCTTCTGTATTCGACCCGATCTCGGTTCGTATGGCTTCCGACCTTGGCTTTGAGGTCGCCATTCAAGGTGGTTCCGTCGCCTCGCTTCAGGTACTCGGGGCGCCGGACATCGCACTGCTTACGCTGGATGAGTATGTCGAGCAGGTTTCCAGAGTCGGACGGGCCAGCCAAATCCCAATCATTGGTGACGCTGACCATGGATTCGGAAACGCGCTGAATGTAATGCGAACAGTGACCGAGCTGCAGAAAGCCGGTGTCGCTGCCCTAACCCTAGAAGACACCCACCTCCCGGCCAAGTACGACGAGCAGTCGCATGTGCTTATCGAGAGGGAAGAAGCCGCGAGCAAGATTTACGCTGCGCGGTTTGCCCGTTCAGATGATGCGCTCAGCATCATCGCCCGAACGAATGTGGCCGTTACTACCTTGGAAGATTCCATTGCACGCACTACGTCCTATGAAAAAGCCGGGGCCGACGCGATTTGCCTCGTCGGAGTAAAAGATTTCCAACACTTGGAAGCACTCACAGCACACCTCAGCGTGCCGATCATGCTGATCAATTATGGAAATCCTGCTCTGAGCGATGTTGGGAAACTGAGTGCAGCCAACGTGCGGATTGTGGTCAATGGGCATGCACCCTATCTGTCCGCAATCAAAGCGACTTACGAGGCGCTGCGCGAACAGAGCGGCACAGAGGGGAGCGAGTTATCCCTCCCTGAGCTGCTTTCTAAATACACGCTCTCGGACAATTACCGAGAGTGGGCAAAGACCTATTTGAAGTCTGAACACGATTCGAATTGAGTTTGAAAAAGGTGCCATAAAGCGTCATGAAAAAGACAATCCTGGCCTTCAGCCGCGTCTCACCCACGCTGCTTGAGCCTTACAAAGATACGTACAACATCATCGTCATGCGTCCAGAGCTTGGTGACATGGATGCTCAGTTCGAAGATGCCATTCCCAGCGCTCATGGATTGATCGGCGGGAATCGGCGCCTAGGTGAAGCTGAGCTCTCATCGGCTAAAAACCTTGAGATCATTTCGAGCATATCGGTTGGCTACGACAACTATGACCTCAGCTATCTCAATGGCCGAGGGATCATGTTGACCAACACGCCAGATGTCTTGAATGAAACCACCGCTGATCTGGCTTTCGCCCTGATCCTGGCCACAGCGAGACGCATCCCTGAGCTTGATGCTTGGACGAAAGCCGGCGATTGGACAAAGACCATCGAAGCATCCCACTTTGGATGCGATGTGCATGGAAAGACCTTGGGCATTATTGGTTTAGGCAAAATTGGAGAGGCCATCGCACGCAGAGGGCGTTTCGGTTTTGGTATGAACATCCTCTACAGCGGCAACAATCGTAAACCGCAACTTGAGAAAGAACTCGGTGCGCAGTTCGTCCCGCAGGAGAAGCTTTTAAGCGAGTCTCATTTTGTCTGTCCGGTCGTGCCGTTGACGGACGGCACGAGAAACCTCATCGGACGTAAGGAGCTAGCGTTGATGGGCCCGGAGAGTATTTTGATTAACGTTTCTCGCGGCCCTGTGGTTGATCAGGACGCACTCCTTCAAGCGCTTGAGGAGAAAACGATACGAGCAGCGGGTTTAGATGTTTATGTGAAAGAACCGCTTGTGAGTTCAGGTCTTTTCAAATTGAAGAATGTTGTCACTGTGCCTCATATCGGCTCTGCAACAAGCGATACACGCAATGCGATGGCACTGCGTGCACTGGAAAATTTGCTTACGGGTCTCGAAGGACGGCAACCGAGAGACCTCGTGAATACTCACGAGCTAGGACACAGATGGACGCAGTGACGCCAAGGACGCTGGCCGCGCGGTCGTCGCACAGATTTGTCTTTTCTGGAAATCATTTATCAATCTCCCGCGTAGTGGTACCTCATCCGAAAACTACTACTAGCCTCGGTAGAGGTTGACACAAGGGGGCTCTACACATACTTTATGTAGCACACTATACAATAGTAGACTACACATATGGATTCGGCATCACGCAGCGTGGCTACAGAACTGTCCTTTGCGCTCAACGCAGCTGCGAACCGGATGGTTCGATTACACAAACCGTTTCTCGAACCGCTTGGCCTCACCTTCTCGCAGTACCTGGTCACGCTGGAGCTTTTGAACGGTTCGCCTCTTTCTGTGAGCGATTTATGTGATCGCCTCGACATGGAGACCGGCACGCTTACGCCACTACTGAAGAGGCTTGAAGCTGCTGGAGTGATTACACGCACACGTGATTCCTCCGATGAACGACGAGTGCTTATTGATCTCACAGAGCGCAGCCGTGCCATGGAGGATGAGCTTCGCAGCATCACCGACAAGATCAGAACTGCGTGCAAGCTCACGACGGAAGATCTTGAGGAGCTTCGGTGCACGCTTGAGGGCTTGGCGCGACCGCCTACCACCTAGTACCTCCACCAGAAGCGGCTAGCAAAGACATAGCTTTATCAGCGGATTGGCAGTTGCAGATTAGACACAAGCACACAGAGCCGCGATGCGCTTGTAGAAGAGTTAGCGAAGGGGAACGCCTTGCCGTGAAGCTCCCCGCGCTGATCCACATGTCATGCACACCTAAGCTCCAAAAATGAGGAATCTCTATGAACATCGGAATTATCGGCGCAGGTAACATTGGCGCTACCCTTGCCCGCAAGCTCGCGGCGTGCGGCCACGAAGTTAAACTAGCAAACTCGAAGGGCCCGCAAAGCATTCAGAACCTTGCCAATGAAATTGGCGCAAGAGCGGTTACTAAAGAAGAGGCGGTGTCGGAGGTAGACGTAGTTATCCTCTCGATCCCCTTCGCAAGCTACCCTGATCTCAAACAGACCTTGAGCAATGTGCCGGAGACAACCGTCATCATTGACACGTCCAATTACTATCCGGGACGCGACGGGGCAATCAAGGAAGTTGACGACGGGATGCCTGAGAGCGTCTGGGTCGTCGGGCAGATCGGCCACCCGGTCGTAAAGGCATGGAATGCAGTCCTTGCTGCGACCCTTGCCGACAAAGGTCAACCAGCCGGTTCTTTAGCACGCATAGCCATTCCCGTAGCTGGGGGAGATACCAGGGCTGAAACAATCGCGCAGGATCTTGTTGAGGATACGGGCTTTATAGCGCTTGCCTCAGGCCCCCTTGAAGACTCGTGGCGCCAGCAACCAGGTACACCTGCTTACTGCACTGAGCTGACCTTGCCGGAACTCAAATTGGCATTGAAAGCGGCAGACAAGGCACGTGCGCCTCAAAACCGCGACGCACTGATCGCTACGTTCATGACTCCCGGGAGTCAGTTTACTCACGAGCAAATTGTTGCCTCCAATCGGGCTATGACGGCCTGACTTTTCGGATTAGGTGGGATCTGAATCTAGTGTCCCACCCTTATTGATCGCGTAGCTACCGGCGAGTGTTCTAGACCGGGCCCATGTCATAACGAGCCCGCGTACGTTCTGATCAATCATCAAGGTGCCAAAGTCGCCCAACAGTGCTTGTCGGCAATTCCAACTGTCGGGAAACTTCCTTTTGAGTAAGCCCCTTCTCCCTCAGCTTGCGTATCGCCTTCAGCTTTTCGTCCGCTGCAAGTTTTCTTGGCGGAATGAGCTGTTGAGGTTCGCCTGGGAGCTCATCGTCTAAAACTCCCAGTCGCTCCAATTCTGCGAGCGTTTCATTCAATGCTGCGCGCGCAGTCTTTCCTTCATGGGCGGCAGCCACCAGTGTGAAAAACGACAATGGCTTTACGCCCAGAGCCTGAGCGAGGTCGGCACTGAGGTCGACGCTGGCAGATCTACTTGATGCTTCCAATCTGCTGATGTGAGCTTGGTCGGTCTGGGTTTGAAGCTCTGCTTGCGATAAGCCCCGCCTCATTCTTAGCCACTGCAATGTTGCTGCGTATGCCTTGCGCAAAGACATCCAGGCAGTCCTCTCCAAAAAGAAGACGGTATGCAGGGTTTGATCGATCCCATTCAAATGTATATAGTCATTGTCGTGGGATTTTTGGCTGTATCATCGAATAATTAATGCGT
This sequence comes from Pseudomonas sp. P1.31, assembly GCF_001269815.1. Taxonomy (NCBI): domain Bacteria; kingdom Pseudomonadati; phylum Pseudomonadota; class Gammaproteobacteria; order Pseudomonadales; family Pseudomonadaceae; genus Pseudomonas; species Pseudomonas sp. P1.31. Next base: position 466,717 of record NZ_LHVN01000032.1, read on the forward strand.
TCGGCGCACCCGAAACTTTTGTTAGCGCCATGTGAGGATCATCAATTTATGGGTAATTGTCCTGAGCATGAGTTGCTCCAGGAAGGCCGGATATCCTCCGCAGGCACGTCGCTATCTCACGCCGAGGTAGAGGCATTAGTGGCCGAGCGCTTCCCTGGCAAGGCGTATTGCACCGTAGAGGATTGGCTCATCCTCCACGTGGACGAACCGGCTGAATCGCTTGCCCGAGTGCGAGCAACAGGCCTTGAGCCAATGTTCATGTATGCCCACTGCGTTATCTATGACGGGCATGGACGGTTTCCGCCAGGAGGCTGGGTGCGCTCGACCCTATGCAAATCATTCGATGGCGTTTGCCTGTTCGAGACGCGAAATACGGTCTACGTACTGGTGGGTCAGGGACGCGAAATGACTGCGTCACTGAAGACAATATTCGGCTTATGTTAATCGCAGGTGCGCTATGCGGGCTTGCTCCATACGAGATAAATGATGTTCCGGATTTGCATGCAAGACCAAGCTGGCCCTGTTGGAATGTTCGGCGACGGCCTCGCTCATTTTCACGCGATGTCACGAACCCTCGCGACCCATTGGTATCACGTGAGCCTCAAGCGCCGGCATGAGGGACGGTTCGTAGCTTATGAAGAGATGCTGAACGATGAGCCTCGCTTGGTGGAGCTGCTGATCTCCCAGGACGAGAGCTTGGTCATTCAAGACGTCCAGGTCGTCACCCCGGCATGGATGAACAAAGGGTCAGGCTGGAAGATGGAAAAGTTGGAATCACTGTCCATGGGGTTCAACCAGGCAGAAGTGCCGATCTGTGTCCTGCAGGTCGAGAGTGGTGATGTGTACGTCAATACCCATCAACGCGACCTGAATGTTGATGCCTTGATTGGGATCAGGGAGCTATATCGGCGCAGTGCTGCAACCGCCGGCGTATCCTCAGCGTCGGATGCGGTGTAGCCATGGATGACATCAATACCGTCGCGGTCGATTTACGCGAAAAGCGCTATTCGGACTTCGATCTCCTTCGCATCGCCAAAGCAGTGAGTCAAGACTACGAAGGGCTGGTCACGGCCTAAATGGTGAATGTCCATATTCATGCGTGCAGTGCTGTTGGTGTGGTGTTCGGTCACATTTGCCCTGGGCCGTACCAACGATTTGCAGATGGAAGGCTGATTCGGACATCGGACATTCAGTCCGTTACGAAGGAAGGTAGGTTTTGGGTGATCAACACGGTCAACTCGAAGTACGTCGTTGCGACGTTCAGGCGGGACGTCGGGCGCCATAGCTTGCGAGAGTTCATGCGTATTGCGGGTGATCGGTATATCCGGACGCCAGGTCGGCTCCAATGATGCTTGCATCATTGTGATTTGCGCTTGCTCCTCTCAGGTGAGGAATTTCTGGCCTCGGGCTGACGCGCTCAGCTATCAACAGCGAACTTGAACTATATCAAGCACCACATCCGGCCCTTGCAGACCAGATTGCTGCCATCAGGATTGGTGACCTAAGTGAGTGCTGGTGCGGCAAACCATAGTTGGTCGTAAGCTGCGACTTTCAAGGCTGCTGTTTCCTGGTCAACCCTGACCAAGGCGGTTGGGGATCGGACAGCGAGGGCGTTGAATGATTGTCCGATGCTCCACACAGTGACGCCATCTACAATAATTAGTCGGTCATGCAACGTCCGTGCTGGGGCAAGGCGGATTTCAAGTGGCCGATTGGTCGAGAACTGGGCAACCCATCGCTGCATCGCCGGCGCAAGCCCCGGTTTCACTCCCTGAGCGTCAGCTAGGATTTGTATCGATATTCCCTCTCGCGCCTGAAGCACGTACTCATCCAAAAGATTTACGTCCGCATATGGATCGATGATGAAAATGGACTGACTCGCGTCCCCGAAAGCCCGAGCTACTGCGCTCAGGGCAGTGTACGGCTCACCTGTGGGTATAAACCCATTTCTTGACGTGGCGGGAGCCCGCATTTCAGCGCGGGCAAGCGCTTGATACAGAATTGCCGTCATGCGTTGCACTGCAGAATCATGCCCTGGCACGTAAGCATTGCTAGACAGCCCTTGGGCCGTAGTTTTGAAGTTTATCGCATCTGCCATATCGCCAGCGGCTTCCACCAACGCCGAGGCCCGGCCTAGCCACTGCTGTCCCGTTGGACTGTTCCAGCCATGATTTCGCAGGTCTGGCATCTCGGTGATGATTTGGCCGAGCTGGACATACAAAGCTTCAGGAGTCATGGGCATCGGATTTAGTCCTTAGGAAGTTCGCGGTTATCGAAACAATTAGGTGACTTCGCTGAGTGTAGGCAGAACGCTAAGGCTTGGAGGTAGGACGTGACGAAACTCAGTGCCTAATGCTCATCCCTTCCTGACTAAGTTAAGCCGACAATAGTGTCCCATACTCAGTGCATTCCTGATGTCAAACAGCATTTTTTGTATTTTCTGTTAGAGCCGCAAGGGCATGGATCGTTTCGGCCTATATTTTTTGGCTGACCTGAAGCTTTTACTCGCTTCTCCGAAACGCTATCCAAGATCTTGTAGGTCTTCATTATTTTCTGCGCTGCCACCCGCTCTTCGCTTTTAAGTGCAACTGACGCGTCAATAGCTAGTATGGTTTCCGATCCGCCAGGCCTGCCCTTAGTATCAGCGCCTAATATCAATATCTCTTTCGCCTTTTGGAATTTATAGCGGGCCACATGGGCATATAACTGCATGCATGCTGTTCGATCTTGCCTGTACTCTTCGTAAGATTTATATTGGTCAGTCCATGGAAAGAACACGAATACATACATTCGACCGGGATTACTCAAAGACTGCATTGACCGAGAAGAGCGAATACCTTTCGGCACGCTATCAAATTTTTCGAAAAGCGTAGCCGCTAGGACACTACTTGAGTGGACGTTCTCGGAAGCCAGGACTTGAACGGCGTTTGAGTGAGTTAGAAATGGTAGATCATTTCTCTCACCGACGCGCGCGTCAGTAATGCAGTCAGCAAAACGAGCTGTGATTTCATTCCAAAGTCTTGCTTTTACCTTATGCTGATGGCGAAGCGCGTAAATCACCGTCTGCCTGTAATCCCTCCATTCGCCTTCAGAAATGGCAAAGAAATTGCCTTTATTTTCAGGTGGGTTTTGGATATCTCCAAAGCCGTGACCACCGTCCTCTTGTAAATAATATCCCAAAGTCTCCTCTTCACCAGCACTAAACAATAATTTTTGCTCTCGGATGGCCTTCTCTTTCACTTCCAGATAATGAATAAAATCTGCTGGTGTCGCCAATTCTTCGAGCAAAAGGGTTATGCCGCTTTCATCAAGAACGTGAACAAATGTTTTTTCTTGGTCTACGTCTCCTACAAAAAAAGGTTTTTCAAGAAGTAATTTCTCAGGAACCTGATAGTAGTATGCCAATGTGCCACGGCTGCCCGGCTGAATAGAGTCGAAGAATCGTTTTGCATGCTCGCCGATCCCACGGGTGATCGCGACTAAGTGAATCTTCAAGTGTGGATTGGTCAGGTCGAATGGGAATGGATCTTTCAGTTTACTATTGAGGAAGATCTTTTCAGGGTGGTTTCTTACAAAGCTCTCAGCGCCGTGAAGTTGCTTGGCAGACTCTTTTACCGCTCCCCTGTACCATCGGCTCCATGCGAGATCAATTTCATTGTGCGCCTGGAACTTCACGTGCCCTTTATCAGAAAAAAGAATTAAAGTGTTATTAAAATACACTGTAAGGTCGGTGAGTTCTTTTCCTTTTCCCACTGACCTGAAAAGGCTGGGGTAGCACCATAAACTAAAGAAAGTGTTTGTGGCGATTGATGAAAGAATCCTTTCGCTTTCGTTAACGCTTGGCTCTTTTTGGATAGGCTTTAGCATCTATTCTTCCCTGTACTATTGTGAAGGTAACGTAATCAAAAAACACTTAACGGTGCTTTCGTATTTGTTCCGGGAGCTTAAACCCAAACGCAGGATTTCACCTGCCGCTCCCTGAAAGACTCACAATCAGAACGGGATCGAATCGTCGAACTGAAAGGGAGGCTGTATGGGCACTTGCGGCGGAGTTATAGGCGACACCACAAAGAGGTTTACGATGTCCTCCCTGTCCATGAAGAGGATCTGGCTGCGTTTGGACTGGTCGAGTTTGCCACCAATCCAGTTGGGTGCGGCCTTGGTGATTTCCCCCCCTGCCACGATGAAAGCGTGGCCGACCAGTACGCGCCGACTGAGCTCTGAGTCGAAGATTTCGTGGCCTAGCATCATCAGCACCTGATTATGGATCTCGGCGACGTTGGCTTGTCCTCCCTTCGTCACTCCCGAAGAGTCGAGTTTCCCCTTCTTCACCTGAATGCCAAAGTAGATGACATGCTGGGTAGGAAGCGTGAACTTCATCCAGATGTCCTTTCCGTATTCCAAGGCTTTGTCCTTGTGCCCGGCAGAAGTAATTCGCGTGAATCCGAGCTGCCTGAATAGAGGTAGTAGAACATGCTCAATCAGATCATCTTCTGAGCACTGATCAAGGTAAGAGATCAGTTGGTTTCTCTTCTCTATTTCTACGGGAGAAAGAGGGCGATGGGGGCTCGTTGATTCATTTCCTACCGCGCCGGTGCGGGAGTGACGGAGATAACACTGATCGTCATCTGCAAAAAATGCTTCAAAACCCTCACGCTTGATCGCTCCGTTCAGCGCCTTGAGCGCATTCAATCGAGGTGACTTTTCGTTAAAGACATCCTCACTATCCATCAGGAGGCGAATCACGCGCAGCATGGCGTCAGGCGGCATCAGTGGATTTGAGCTTGGGAGATCCAGAATCTTCTGCAGAACATCCGCGACCCATAATCGGCGCGTTGAGCCGTCATGGACAAACTCTGTCTCGACATCTCTAAAAAACCGCGTCAGGTTTGGGCCGGTCAGGTAGCGGAAATAGCCGTCTGTGTTGTCACCACAGATCAGCTCGGCGACTTGCTCGGTCGTGCGCGCTTTCCATTTCATACTTCGCTCCCCTTGAATGACACATACAGACTACTGATTCATGCGCCTTCTCAGGGTAGCCCTTTCTTTGGATTGCTTGTGGTGAACATGCTAGCGATGATACGGGCGTCAAGAAGAGCGTGATGCGGAAGCGGAACCCCGTCACTTGTGGCATCCAGAATGGTTGCGTCAGTGGGGTAATTCCGGACGTTCCTTGGCCATTTACCATCGTCATAAGCGAGTTCGCAGAAAAGCTCCCAGTCGTACTGTGGAGCGTCTGTGACAATCTCCAGGACTTCGTCGAACGAGGCGAAGAAATCGAGTAGTGCAAATCTTGCCCCTATGATGGGTTGTGCGTTGTCACCACCCCAGAGCTGCGGAAGCACGATTTCCTTTACGAAATCACTGCAGTCTTCTTCTCGCCATGTGTCGAGCAATTCCACGTAGAATTCGCGTCCATTCTCAGCTACCAGTGCGAGTGATATCAGCTTCGCTGTGGCTGAGAGTTGGCTGAACTCGCAATCAAGAAAGAGCCTCATATTGTCAGAACTCCGCAATGGCTAGGGCTCGCCTGGATATGGCGCAGGAAGGTCAGCTATGGGAAATGGCCCTCGAGCATCTTGGCTCAGACGGACTCCTCCAAGCGGTCATCGAAATGTGGAGCCGCGCCGCGCCTCCGCCCAGACCATTGGTTGAGCACCTGTCCATCAATCAGGTGAGTCAGGACGTCTTGAGCATACTGAAAATTGCCCAGCAGCGGGTAGGTGCCATCGTGCCAGGTCGAACGCCTGATGCAGGCACAGTAACGCTATACGCTCGTCACGCTAGCAACTTAGTTGATGGGCTCATTACACTGCTGCCAAAGGCGCAGCTTTCGCGAGCCTTGCGAGGCTCTTGTATTGAAATCGAATTGGGGATTTGACGTCCCCGCAGGCTCCCCGAACACCGGTCAGCAACAATCCTATTAGAACTTGCCCAGCGAAATGCGTCCCTTTGAGATGTTCTATGAACTCTAAATTAACTGAAGAAGAAATGCGTCGTGCTCTATTCGGTACGCCTCAGCCCGAAGAGCATGTGTCTGCTCCTCAAGTCCAGGAGCATGTGCCAGAAGTATTGCCTACAAAGCCAGCAGCTCCCCAGGTGAAGAAGAAAGCGGCAAAAGCTTTTACGCCTAGGCTGAAGGTCACTCTCAGGGTTGGAAACGAATTTGAGGGAAAAATGCACGAGTTGATTCACGAGGCTGACACGTTGAGCTCGTTGCTTGCTGAGCAAGAGGCCGTGAAAGCCGCTAGGAAGAAGTACAAGTATGTGGACGTCGTCTCGGTAAAGTCGATGTAGCCACGCCCAGGTTCGCTCTCCCTCCAAGGCTCTTATAAGTGGCTTCAACGCTGCGCGTATCTAAATCGTTTGACGGTCGCACCATCACAGTCACGCCACTTATGTTGCAGATGAGCTATTGCGCTCATCCCAGTCGCTAAGCTGCCGCCGGACTAGAGGGGAGCCCGGATTGAGGTTGCTCTGGGTATGCACGTGGGGCACTTCTAATCAGAGGCTAGTAGTTTTTTAACTTCGGCAATGATCAAGTCGATGTTGAATGGCTTTGCCAAAACTGCATCAAACAGATCCGATCTTTCCATGCCGATATGGGCCTGAGCACCGCTCATCAAGATGATCGGCAAATGCTGGGCGGATGGAAGCGCTCGGACGGCTGTAGCGAATTCTAGGCCGTCCATCACCGGCATCATAAAGTCAGTAATGATCAAGGCTGGCCGCTCTCTATCGAGCACCTCAAGCCCTTTCTGACCGTTGCTGGCCGTCACCACCATGAACCCCTCATCCTCCAGTGCGAAACTGAGAATGTCAGCGATCAAATACTCGTCGTCGACGACCAAGATGGTGGTCATTTTAATTCAACCCGCACAAAGGCTTAAGATTTTGAACCAGGCGATGTCTCAGTGGGGACTGAAGGTTCATGTCTTGAAGCCTTTTTCAGGAAAACGTCTTGATCACGGATCACGACCTCAAATCGCGAAGGATCGTAGGAGCTGTCTCTCACTTTAAGAATGGAAAGCGTCCTGCTTAGTTCAGAGTGATTCTCATAGAATCGCATCAGCATCAGGTTGTCGACGATGCTGGATAGGTCAGAGTTCGGCGCGCTTACCTCTGAACCGAACAGATCGCGCATCTCCCAAGAGGCAAATACCGTTACCCCCCTGGATCGCAGTTCGTTCATCAGAGCACTGAAGAAGTCAGTAATCCGGGCCGGGTTTGTGGAGACTCGCGTCATACCACTCAAGCTATCGATGAACAGCCGTTTGATGCCCTTTTCTTCAACGAGACTCAGAAGTCGTGCGCCCAGCCCATCCAGCAAGCCTTCAGTAGTAGGCTGCCAGGCAATGTTCAGAGCGCCGCTGTCTTCCATGCCTTTGATATCGATACCCAGCGATTGGCCTTTGAGTCGCAACCGTTGTGGGCTTTCGTAGAAACCAAAATGCAGGCCAGGAGCTTCCATAGTCGACTCAGCCAGAAATTTGAGGCCCAGAGTCGTCTTACCAATCCCTGAGGGGCCTATTACGAGAGTCACACTGGAACTGTGCAGCCCCCCCCCTAAGATATCGTCCAGTGATTCAATGCCACTGGGGATACGCGTCATATCCGCGCTGTCGGGAGCGGATGGGTGGCTGTAGAGACTTTCGAGTCGCGGATAAACCACCAAGCCATTGTCGGTAATTTCACACTCGTGAAGACCGGTCATGGCTCCGCTGCCGCGAGTTTTACGTAGCTGAATTCGACGCACTGAGCGAGTGCCATATAGCTCTTCACCCATCTCAATCACGCCATCAACCATGGTGTGCTCAGGGCTGCCGTCGTCGAGGCGGGAGCTGGTAAGAAACAGCACCGTGCAACCAGCAAAAGCGGCGTGCCCTTGCAACTCGGAAATGAATTTCTTGGTGTCGATGTGCGAATCGGCTTTCGAGCGCGCATTGAGCAAGCCATCTACCACCATCACTGTGGCTTTTTGACGGCTTATCTCGCGGCGAAGCAGCTTCACCACCTCGTCCAATCCTTCGTTTTCCAGGGTGTCGAACGCGCTGACAAACTGAATTTCGGCGCCAACCTTGGAAGAGTCGAAAAAGCTCAGGGTAGAAAGAAACTGAAAGAGGCGGTCGTGCGATTCGGCCAGCAGCGTGGCGACCAGAACCCGGCCTCCACTGCTCGCATGATGGAACCCAAGCTGGTTCGCTAGGATCGTTTTTCCAGACCCTGGGCGCCCTTGGATTATGTATGAAGAGCCTGCTACCAGTCCGCCCTTGAGCAGAGCGTCAAGCCCTTCGATTCCACTTTCGAGGCGTTTTAGCTTTTCCACAATGCGACCCTGATCTGAAAAACAGGCTGTTTAAGCCGAGTGGGCGGAATGCTAACGCCATTTTCGTTCTAGAGCCATTAGGGCTAGATCATAGCTAACTAAGAAAGTTGCTTGTCCCGTTGCTACATGTGCAAGGCATTATCTGCGAGTGCGTGAAAGTAGCTAATCACCTTGGTGATGGCTTTTGGCCTCGATGCCAGCTAGATTTGGAGCTTTCTACGATCAAGGAAGGATATGAAAAAGCTCATCGCAGTCATGGGGATATGTGCCGCACTTGGCGGTTGCGCTACTTCGCACTACACCGCAGGCCGAGACTTCCCTTCGGCCAGTGTGGCGAGCATCACCAAGGGTAAAACCACGACTGCTGAGTTGAAGTCGTTGTTTGGTGAGCCCTACGCCAAGAGTGCTGTCAGCGAGACTGACGAAAAGTGGATCTACACCTACACCAATGGCTCAGCCCATGCCCAAAGCTACGTGGTCACTATGAAGGTGACGACTACTGGCACTCAGAAGACCCTCGACGTCTTGATTCGAAATGACGTGGTCATCAACTACACATTCAGCGAAGGCCCCGCTCCAGGCACTACCACTGCGACGAACTAAGTTCGCCACCTTGCCATTGGGCGACCCACTGCGCTCAGCACGTTGTTGATGGAGCAAGCTCATGGACAGAACCTATGCCTTCGTGGATGAGTCCGGGAATTCCGACCTTGATACGTCAAAGGGAGGAAGCTCGGGCTTCTTCATCGTGTGCTCCATTCTGGTGGCAGAGAAAGACCTGGAAGCTGCTTATGCCCAAGCTGAAGCACTCCGCATGCGCCATTTCCAAACGGGCGAGATCAAATCCAGCAATCTGAAGCCCAAGGATTCAGATCGTCGCGCCCGGATCCTAAATGAGCTAGCCGAGCTGCCATTCAAGCTCTATTTCACCGTCGTTGATAAGTCCCGAATTCACAAAGACGGCGGCCTCCGTATCAAGACCTCGTTCATAAAATACGTGAACGGGTTGCTCTATGAACGTTTGTTCCGCGCATACCCTGACCTCCAGATGATCGTAGACGAGCATGGTGGCCAGGAATTTCAGGAAAGCCTCAAAAGCTACGTTGCAGAACGATTCGTGGACGACCTATTTGGCGATAAGGATGCCTTCCAGACGATGGCCAGTAAGGACAACGTTTTGGTTCAGGTTGCAGATTTTTTTGCTGGCTCAGTCGCTCAGATCTACGAAGAGAAAGCATCGGAACAAGCAGTTCTTGCCTACAAAAAGATCCTACGCAGCCTGACTCTCGGAATGCTTGAGTGGCCATCCAAGTACCAGTCTCTTCTGCCACCGCCGACGGATGAATCTGGGTATGCAGACTACCAGGTACATCAAGAAGCTCTCCGCCAGGCTGATCGTTTTAGCGAGCGGGCTGGTGAACACCCTGATGAGGATGAGCGCCTGCAATTGAGTATCCTGCGGTTCTTAAGATTTCAAAGTGAATTCGTCACCAAGGATTACGTGCTGACTACGGAGATCATGGCCCATCTAAAAGACAGCGGATTGGGAGAGGTCAACGGCCAGAGAATCCGATCCAGTGGCATTGCCAAGCTTCGGGATGCGGACGTCATCATCACAAGCGCGGCCAAAGGCTACAAGATCCCTCAAACACGGGCAGACATTAACGAATTTCTTGAAAGAGCGTCAGGCATTGTTGTTCCTCTACTGGAACGGGTCAAAAAGGCTCGAGAGGTATATCGGCTGAGTAGTCGAGGAGAATATGACATCGTGACTGCAGCCAACCTGACTGAGCTAGCCAAGCTGCTCGCTGCGCTCGAGGCATTTGCAGATGACTGAACTCAGTCATGCCCATGAACCTCAGCAGGCTGCAATGATCCAGGATGAAATCCTAGAGATCTTGAAAGAAGCCAAGGTGCTTGCGCGTAGATTCTATCGCTTGACCGGCAAGCCGCTGGGCGTGACCGGCGAGGTGGCAGAGTACGAAGCTGCTACTCGACTCGGCCTGTTACTGCATCCTGCAAGGCAGGCAGGTTACGACGCTACAGAGATGCTGGAAGATGGCGTCGCGAGAATCCAGATCAAGGGGCGATGTATCCTGAACCCGCAAAAGATTAAGGGCCGTATGGGTGCAATTGATCTACGACAACCCTTCGATACTGTGCTCTTGGTGCTGCTTGATTCTGAGTTCAACGCATTTGCAATGTACGAAGCGAGTCGTGCCAAGGTAGAGGCAGCACTGACCCTGCCTGGCTCGAAAGCCAGAAATGAGCGGGGAGCGCTGGCGATTAGGCAATTCATGTCGATAGCTACGTTGCGCTGGGCTCGCCATTCGCCCAGCGAATCAGAGAATCTACTTCCCTCCTAGAATCGAGCGCTATTGGTACGTCGTTCTGAGATACATATTTAATGGTAAGCGTCTGCCAAACACATCTTGCACCAGCCCGTCTGAGTGCGGAGTAAGCATACGAGCGAAGGTTAATGCGCTGTGAACCAGCTGGGGTGTAGCACAGGAAAATGTTCCTTCAGCCAATCCACAAATGCGTCGACCTGAGGCGCAAGATGCGTTCTGCTTGGATAAAGCACGGATACCAGACGAGGCTTAGGACGAAATGCGCTGAGCACTTCAACCAGTTCTCCGCTTGCGAGGAATGTCTCAACGGCAATTCCAGGAGCTTGAACAATGCCGAAGCCTGCAACACCGCACTGAACGTAGGCATTCGACTCATTAACAGTGATTCCACCATGAGGCGTGTGTGGACGATCTTCGCCGTCTACCGAGAAGTGCCAAGGCAGCGGTCTGTTATTTTGACCGGAAAGGAAGCTTACACATTGGTGGTCTGCTAGATCTTGTAGGGTTATGAGTGCGCTGCGGGCTTGGAGATAACTTGGAGACGCACAGGTCACCATGGTGGCGGTGCCAATTTCTCTGGCCACCATACTTGAATCCGGGAGGTCACCAATTCGCAATACACAGTCGATGCCCTCGGCGACGAGATCTACCGTACGGTCGGTCACGCCTAGCGCAAGCTCGATTTCGGGAAATGCCTCGCTAAATCTCCTAAGGTTTTCCATGAAGCTACGCTGGGAAAATGCAGTGGGGATGTCAATTCGAAGCCTGCCTCGCAGCGTCGATCCGCTACGGTCGAACATGGAAGTGGTTTCTGCGATGGTGGCTAAAATCTCTTTGACGCGTTCATAAAACCGCTCGCCCTCAGCCGTCAGTTTTACCTTACGCGTAGTACGCTGGAACAGACGGACACCCAGCGAGGCTTCCAAATCCTGAATGGTGCGTGTGACGTGCGGGCGTCCGGCCTGCATTGCCTCTGCGACTTTGGTGAAGCTCCCCAACTCCGCTAGCTTGGCGAATACTTGCATCGACTGTAGAAGCTCCATAAGTCTCTTCTCGGGAAGCGTGTTAACTGGGTGATTGTTGCTGATTAGGATAACAATCCTGTTCGTTTCTGCACATTTATCTATAGCCGGGAAATCTCAACAATGTCCTCAGCGTAAGGGAGGAGCTTTCCTCACCTACACATTCAAAATTGTTGGAGACAAAAAATGAAAGCGTGGCTTCTGAAAGATTTCGGCTTGGATAATCTGGTACAGGGCGAAACGGAAACCCCCGTGCCCCAAGCTGGTGAACTGCTGGTTAAAGTAGGCGCTGTATCACTCAATTTCCGGGACAAGGCCATCGTTGACGGCATCTATGAACCTCACATGGTGCCCAAGCCACTGATCCCCGTCAGCGATGCGGCGGGGACTGTCGTTGCAGTTGGCGATGGTGTCAGCCGCTTCGCTATCGGAGACCGGGTCAACTCACACCTCTACTCACGTTGGTTGGACGGCATGCCTGGGCCAGATGAGCCTAACTACTGCTTTGGATCGCCATTGCCTGGTGGTCTGGCGGAATACATGATCATCCATGAAGACAGCGCGGTAGGTGCCCCCGACAACATGTCAGATGAGGAAGCAGCGACCCTTCCAATTGCTGCTCTGACGGCGTGGTATGCGCTCGTCGATTATGGCCAGATCGAGACCGGCCAAACCGTTTTGGTTCAGGGATCTGGAGGTGTTTCTGTTTTTGCAGCACAGATTGCTACGGCTTTGGGAGCCAAGGTTATCGTCACGTCCAGCCGTGATGACAATCTGGAAGCTGTAAAAAAACTGGGCGCTGTTGCTGGTGTGAATTATCGCACCACCCCTGAATGGGCAGAGGAAGTTCTGAAGCTCACTGAAGGCAAGGGAGTGGATCTTCTGCTGGATGTGGCCGGCGGTGACGGCATCAATCAATCGATTGCTGCAACAAAGGTAGGTGGACGTATCGCACAGATCGGCTTTCTGACAGGCCAAGCCTCTACCCTGAACCTGATGCCTATGATTTTCCGACAAACAACGATTCGCGGCATAGCCGTTGCTCCACGTTCGTCATTTGACCGAATGAACGAATTCTTGAATGAGCACAAGATTCGCCCGGTAATCGATCACGTGTATCCATTCGATCAAGCACGCGAAGCGTACGAACATTTGGCCAGCGGCGCCTTTGGTAAGGTAGTAATCAAAATCGCGTAGCATTAGGCTACTTGGAGTTACGCCGCAAATTTCCGCATGGAAATATGCGCGGTCAGATGGCCGCCCAATTATGTGGCAGCAGATCGGCAATCTCACTCGCCCGCTGCGACGGCAGGCGCGTGAGCACGTCCTTCAAATAAGCATACGGATCATGCCCGTTGAGCCGCGCCGACTGGATCAAACTCATGATCGCCGCCGCACGTTTACCGCTACGTAGCGAGCCAGCGAACAGCCAGTTCGAGCGCCCAAGAGCCCACGGTCGGATTTGATTCTCGCACCAGTTGTTATCAATGGGTACAGCACCGTCATCGAGATAGCGCGTCAGCGCTATCCAGCGTTTTAGGCTGTAATCCAACGCCTTGGCGATGGCCGATCCCTCTGGCACAAGCTGCCTCTGGGCGATCATCCAGGTATGAAGTGCGTCGATGAGCGGCGCTGCCTTTTCCTGCCGTATTCGCTGCCGGACACTCGGTTCCAGCTCGCGTGCCTCTCGTTCAACTTCATACAAGGCGGTGATGTAGTGCAGCGCTTTTTCGGCGATCTGGCTCTTGTTGGTCGCGTGCAAGTCGAAGAACTTTCGGCGTGCATGGGCCATGCAGCCGATTTCTGTAACGCCCAGTTCAAAGCCTGCCTTGTAGCCAGCGAAGTCATCGCAGACCAGCTTCCCGTTCCAGGGGCCGAGGAAATTTCGAGCATGTTCGCCGGCACGGCTCGGGCTGAAGTCGTAAACGACCGCCGCCAGATTGGAGAACTGACTGGTGGCATAGGCCCAGACGTAAGCGCGATGAGTTTTCTTCGCGCCAGGCGTCAGCATCTGTACCGGCGTTTCGTCAGCGTGGACGACGCCGTGCATCAGCACGGCTTCGCGCAGCGCATCAACCAGCGGTTGAAGTTGCACGCCGCAGTTGCCCACCCACTGCGCCAAGGTCGAACGGGCGATGGGCAGCCCGGCGCGACCGAAGATTTTTTCCTGACGATACAGCGGTAAATGATCAGCGAACTTGGCCACCATGACATGGGCCAACAGACCTGCGGTCGGTATGCCTTTGTCGATGACGTGCGCCGGTACCGGCGCCTGGATTAGCGTTTCGCACTGCTCGCAGGCCCATTTCCCACGGATGTGACGCTCGACGGTGAACACGCCGGGCGTGTAGTCGAGTTTTTCACTGGCATCTTCGCCGATGCGCTTGAGAGTACAGCCGCACTGGCAATGGCTGTTGTCCGGTTCGTGATGGATCAGCGTGCGAGGAAATTGCAGCGGCAGCGCTGCGCGCTTAGGTTGCTGGCGCACTTTGGCTTCGACTGGTGTCGGTTGCAGCGCCTCAAGCTGGGCTTCGATAGCGGCAATATCAGTATCGATCAAGTCGTCGAGCAAGCTGGCCTGATCTGGACTAAGTTGCTCGCTGCGTTTGGCAAACTTGAAGCGCTTGAGCAGCGCGATCTCGTGGGCCAACTTCTCGTTGACCGACTTTTGATGATTGATCTGCTTGTCCATCGACTCGACGCGCTGGATCAACTGCGCCGCCAAAGCACGCAGTTCTTCAGGGTTTAATTGATCGAGATTTGGATGAGAAGTCATACCGCCGATTTTGCCAGAGAGGGCTATGGGCGGCGATAGACTGATGGGCCAATTGCGCTGGCAAGCAGGCCATGACAGGCGAGTTAGAGCACCGTGATGGCTCCTCCGGAACCGACGCGTTGCCAAGGTAAGCCGAGCACCAAGGCTTGAAGTTGCTCTGCATCCAGCTCGACTTCAGAGCCGTGCCGCACGCTAGGCCAAAAGAAATGTCCTTGATTCAAGCGCCGGGCAGCAAGCCAAATTCCCACGCCATCATGCACCAACACTTTCATACGATTGGCACGGCGGTTGGCGAACAGATAAGCACAGTGCGGCTTCGCCGCACCGAACACCGCGACAACTCGTGCCAGCGCGGTTTCAGTGCCGGCTCGCATGTCCATGGGCTCGATGGCGAGCCAGATGGTGTCGATGCGAATCATCGCAGCAGCTCTCGCAGGAAAGCGGAACATGCCGCCGCATTTTCTGCCGGCCAACTCACCACGACTACACCTTTTGAATGAGGCACTTCGATTCGAATCGTGGCCTGAAGAACTTGAGGAGCCGCTGTCGAAGACAATGCCTTGACCGGAATAAAGGCAGTTTGCAGTGCCAGGTTTTTCTGCGCATGCACCCGTATCCATTTATGGACAAGGTTTGCATTGAGGTTGTGGGTCAAGGCGACATTGGCAATCGAGGTGTCAGCCTGTGCGCACTCGGCGATGACCTGGGCCTTAAAGGACTTGGAATAGGAACGGCGTTCTTGTGGCATGGGCGTCCGCTTAAAAAGGCTAAAAATGGTGTCCACTTAAATTTAGGTGGACACCATCGCCTTAAGCGACGGCATCAGGAAGGTGTGTTGCCCGGACGGTTACATTTAATGTCCCCAATAAGGCACATTAACCATCATTTTTAGGCTTAATGTTCCCATTCGGGCACATTACGATGAGAGACAGATTGCACCGACCAATGGCAATTGCTGCTGCACGGGCACGAAAGCGTCATTTGACTCGCGCCCTAGCTCAGGGATTTGGCGCTGAATGCTCCACGCTAACAGATGGTCTGGGCGATTAAACCACTGAGATCGAAGAGCGAGATTTCAGTTCATACTGCACATACCAAGGTAGGCATTAGCACTGACATTGGAAAACGGTTCAGTCGGACGCATTGAGCGTTCGGCGCTTTAGGCTTACCTGTTTCGCTCCATTAAAAAGTCAGCGAAGGCATTCGCAGGATTGTGCCCACCTTCATCCCCCCCCCTCCCAAGTGCTTCTGGGGTGACATCTGTCGTGGGCCAGACACAACCGCTGACAAAATCATGTAGAAAGCCTAGGCCGTCTAGCTTCATGAAGAACTCATCATTCGTTTCGCCCTTCTGCCGTTTGGTGTAGTAGTACGAAAGCGCGCTGGTGAGAACGTCGGTAAGTTGGATACCATCAGAATCGTGTGAGGCACTGAAGGCCAAAGTATTCAGCCTCAGGGGCAACTCAATCTGGGCGTTTCCGAATCCAATCACTTGTTGCTCTTCAGCCTGTTCTTCGAGCTCGGCGATTGCGGTAAAAAAATCGGCCTGCCGCTCCAGTGGCTCCGAGTCATCGCATATCGCGTCGAACCGGGCGTGCTGCCTTCCCCACTCAACACACAGCGAAAAGAAAGCCGGTATCGCAGGGTTGAAGGTACTCTTGGGCAAATCTTCGAGGGCATCCCGGACAATCTCCGAGGTCATGGACAGCACTTCGAGCTCCCATTCCATCGGCAGCGTGCTCTGTGCGGCAGCTTCTTTCATCACCTCCAAATGCTCGTAGAACGCCGTGATTGCTTCCTCGCTCTTTTCGCCACACATGTCGTAGTAGACGGAGAGGAATTGATCGAAGCAGGCATCCCCCACTGCCAGGGGAAGACAAGCGAAGAGCATGTTGCTCAGAGCGATGTTTTGGCCGTTCTCATAGAGGTTGAAGTCGAAGTGGTAGTAAAGTAGGGGCTCCAGTAGGTCATCAATCACCTTGGTCAGCAGCATAAACCGCTTGTGAAACACCTGTGCTTTGAAACGCTCAGGCGTCACCAAGTCGGACTGGAATAGCTCAATGATCCGATCTTGTCCTCGCCCAGACTTTCGAAGTTTTTTAAAGTGGATTTCAGCCGCCTGCCTGGAGCGCAGTGGGTGGAGAAGCTGCTCGCACTCTTCAGCGCTGAAGTCACACGAGCCGAGGATAAACAATGGTTGGTCGAGATCGGCCAGCTGACGTCCTGTGTTACCTGATTCGTCGAAGTAGATTGTTGTCATTTCGCTACCCTGCGTTTCTGCCTTAGTGGAGTATCAGGTTAAAGCCAAAGGGAGGGAAATATGGACTAGCAGCCTATGTTGGGAAGTCTAGGTATCTCGAAGCCTTTTGAATGGCCAGCGTAAAGCTGGCCACCACCTCATCAATCTCAGAACTCGTGATCAACATCATCGAAAAAGTTTGGGTCTAGCTCGTACTCCAGAGAGCCGAATCGCGCTAGGAGGTCTGCTCTCACCTTACCCTCTGCTACAGGTTCAAGATTGATCCAGTAGCTGTATACGAGCCCCTCATCCGATTCATTAGCCGTGACTTCCGCATCGGACAGAAGCTCTGCATCTTCGACAGATATGCCCAATTCGCTCGCCAAGGCTTGGGCCATGGTTATGCGGTTGCCGCGCTCAGCTTCTTCGACTTGGGCCCAGTGCTCCCATTCAGACATACGGTCGCGATCAGCATCAGACTCACTGCTGGAGATGACCACGCCTTCCTCAGCAAGCAGCCATATACCATCACGGCGTAGCAATTCGACCGTGGCTTTAAGATAGAACGCCGAACCGTGATACATCCTCTCCTGATCTTGCTGCCCTTGGTAGGTCAAGGAGACTTCTAACGTAAGCTTGCCGGTTGTATCGCTGTAGTCGGCGGCTTCCACTTCAAGAGTATCAATCGTGAATCCACTTGCATTGGTATCCGCAATAGCGCCGGAGAGCTGATCCTCCAACTCTAGATCCAGGTCGGCGTAGACATCATCCTCATTGATCGCTTGGGGAAAGTCTTTGATCCCAAACACAGCCACCATCAGGCGCGGATCCTTTGGGTTCCTTTGGGCGACTACAGAAAACTCATGGTAATCAGCGAAGCCTGCTTTTTGCACTAGGGCTTCTTGGGCGACAGAAAGCTTCAGGCCCTGATCACGAGCAAGCTGTTTAGCTTGAGATTTGAAGATGTTTAGCGGGGAAAAATCAGACATGGCAATAGCTCCTAAATCTACGACGCTTAGGTGACCGATTGCCTGTTCACCGGGCAGCGTCTAGTTAGGGACATGCCGATGTAAAACGAGAGGGTGTATCTACGATGGGCTATTGCTTCGCGAAACAGGCGCCAGGCGACCATCACCGCCTGGCTGGAATCATAGGTCAGAGTAAATAGCGCCGCAATACCCCGCGCCCACGTTTTGAATGGATGTTTTTTTTGCGTCACCCACTGACCGTGGACAGAGTACAGGAACAGCAACTGACTGCTAAACAAGCTAGATTTGACGAAGAAGTGACGCCACTGGATTGTCACTTTTAAACGCTGAGGATGACTGTTTTAGAGGGGAACACGGACATGCGAAAGGAGTGTGTTTCAGAATGTTTCATGGACAACCCATCGTAACCCGCGATTTAGAAGGGCTGGGCATACATACAGGGATTAAATGGATCCAACCAATGATTTGCTGACAAGTTATCCACAGGCCTGTTGCCTTGCAATGTCATTTTCACCCCATTATCTTGTAGGTCATCTCGACACCAGCACTACATGTTGTGCTTTTTGGCGAGGGGCTGAGGTTTCAGTGAACACAGCGGATATGCGTGCAAAGTTTGGTCGCCGAGCACACATACCCGCCTATCCCTGAACCAATGCAAACACTGGTGGGACGCGCATTAGAGAAAAACCGACTTTGGATGTCAACCATTCAGCTCGGGTTTCCGCTCAAGGGTCGTTCCTGCCTACTTGATGTTCATATAGTTACGGGAGCACCTAATCGTGCCTAAAAACCCTAAACAAACCTCGACTGCGGTCGCCAGCCTGGCTTCCAAAACCTTGCGTAGCGAAAGCTCCTCGGCCATTCAGAAAGAACTGGCAGGCTCGGCAATGGCTCAGGCCTCTAGTGGTAAGCAAACCGGTGCGGAAATGGAGACGAAGGCCAGCCACGTCCTCGACAGCAACAAGTACAACGCCACCACCAAGACCCTCGCGGCCTCGGTACTCGCCCAATCCAATAAAGAACGGGGTAAGTAAAAATGGCTCAGTATTATGTGAACCGCAACGCACAGACCAACGGTGACCACGAAGTGCATACCAGTACGTGCATCTATTTGCCGGCAGCTCACAATCGCCTTGATCTTGGCTACCACACGACCTGTGCGACTGCTGTTCGGCAGGCTCGTAACACCTACCGGCAATCGAACGGTTGCCGGACGTGTTCCTCGGTGTGCCACACCCAATAGATAGAGGCTGGACGTTAGGTCTCTGGTAGGGAGCCAGCCACATAATCGGGCTGGCCCCCATTTAGTTGGTGATGAGGTTTCTAGGAGTTTGAGTGATGAGCTATTTGGTTTATTGCACTTTTGATCTGAAAAACGCGTCTTCCAAGGATTATGAAAATGCGTATGCGGATCTTCAACGCATCGGCCTAGCGAAGGTCGTCAAGGGAGACGAAGGGCAGCATGTGGTCATTCCTACCACCTCTACGATGGGATTCTTTAACGGCACCAGCGTGGCGGCTGTACGGAACGATGTACGTAACGCGGTACAAGCTGCCTTTCGAGCACGACTTTTCAAATCTGAGATCTTCGTTGTTGTAGGCGGTGATTGGGCTTGGGGCGCAGGGACGACTTAGATCCTCTAGATGTCTATCAAGGGGTCTCAGCTATAACGCCCATTACGAAGGTAGATGATTTGTATGTTGAGCAAATTTTCGGAGCTCTCATCACACCTCAATTACCTGGTGGATGCCGACCCCAACCTTGCGATACAAGAAGCCCGTGACCTCGTTCTAGATGGGCGGGATCGTTTAAATATGATGTCCCTGCGTGCGGCCACTCTGGTCAATGCCGGCGCCTCGCTTGGTCATAAGGATGCGATTGATGAGGGCGTTGAACTGTACCGCGAACTTCACAACTTCTATCCGACGGTAGAGATCACTTACAACTTGGCAAACGGGCTAGTCGAATCAGCAAACTGTGGGAGTGCTGATTCGAAATGGTTAGATCAGCAGGAACACGCTCGAGCATACAGAGCCGAAGCCCGACGATGCTATTGGAGGGTGGTGCAAGACGTAGATACCGATGTGGAGTTACGCACACAAGCTTGGACGAACCTCGCTAATTTGTTTGCAAAAACCTACCGACTCTCCGAGGCTCATGATGCCCGCCTTTCCGCGCTAAAGGTTGATCCAACAAACGGCGTCGCCGCATTCTGCGCAGCATTGGATCTAATGTGGCTTTATAGGCGTGGAGACTGCTCAGAGCTAACGCACATGGAAGCCGTGATGTTAGCCAGGCAAGCGCTTCGGAATAGGGAGCGAATTGTTCAGTATGCCGGTGAAAGGGTCGCGGCTCAGGTTGAAGCGCTCGCCAGTGAGCTGAGCGATCCTCCTTCGCGCTCTCAGCACCTCAATCCATTTATCAAGTGGGTTGAAGAGGAACGTCTTACGCTTGCCCCTGCGGTAGAACTCGTCGATACATCCTTGGGTAAGCTCGATTGGCTTACCCTTCCAGGAATTCTCGAGCGTGAACCAGAAGTGGGCAGCATGCCGCCGCCATTGTTCGCCATGTTCAATATGCTGAAGAGCGATTTTGCCCTTGCACGAGATTTAGCATGGCGTGCAAGTGACGAAAGCGTATGGCCAAAGACAGGACAATTTGCAGACACTCTGGACTATGCACTGTACGGCCCTGATACCTCGGCGCTCATACTTGCGCATCGAACTGCCCTTGACCTGCTCGACAAAGTAGCCGTAATGGCAAACCACTATTTCGAGCTGGGATTAGCTCCCAACAAAGTAAGTTTTGGGAGGGTATGGAGAGATTCCGCAGACAAGAAAACAGGTACTGCGCTTACAAAAAAAGTAGAGGTACTGATTCGTGCAGGCGTGTACGCGATGTACGGCTTGGCCGAACTGGCTGATGACTACGATAGCAGCGAAGGGATTCTCCGCTCACAAAAGGATCTGCGGAATTCGGGTACGCACCGATTCGTAGTGCTTCATGACTTTGGAGATCCTTTGCGAGCGAGGCAAGCTCCTGAAATCGAACATCTCAACCACTCAGATTTTATCGCTGAGGCCCTCGGTGCCCTGCGAGTCGCGAGGTCTGCGATCCAGATGCTCGCACTGGCAATTTCTCAGCACGAAGAAATCCTGAGAAAGCAAACGAATGGCATGATTGGAACCCTGGTCGTTCATGATCATCACTGGGTTCGTGGTGAAGACGAAGAACTCTGATTCCATGCTATTGAGCAGTCGGGATGATCAGCTCGGTGCATGTTTGTTATTGAAATTCAGATGAGGAGTGAACTCTATTCAGCAAAAAAAACGCCATCACTTTGTCCCCAAAGCGTATCTC
This sequence comes from Pseudomonas sp. P1.31, assembly GCF_001269815.1. Lineage (NCBI taxonomy): Bacteria > Pseudomonadati > Pseudomonadota > Gammaproteobacteria > Pseudomonadales > Pseudomonadaceae > Pseudomonas > Pseudomonas sp. P1.31. The sequence goes on from NZ_LHVN01000032.1 coordinate 487,781, forward strand.
AAAGCGTTCGCGAATCAGGGAGGCCAAGTCCTCGTTTACCGTAAAGACAACCCTGGACGGGCACTCCCTGCCAGACCAGATACAACGCAGTTCGAGCGCTATTACTACTCGCAACCGCTACCCGAAGGTGGTCAGGACAATAACACCCTCGAAGACATCTTCTGTGAGGTAGAGTCCGCATGGCCAGCCCTTGTTGAAAGGCTGGCTCGGAAAGACTCCATAAACGACGACATTGAGCCCTTCATCCAGTTTGTGGCGCTTCAGCGAGCTCGTGTGCCTGCGGCCCGAGATGCGTTCGAGGCGGGGTTGGCGGCAACCGTTAAGGACACGTTGAAAGCGCTGGTGAGGAACGGAAAGCTCTCACCACCACCCCTAGGTTTTGAAGACATTCTCGACAAGGTCGAAGTGTCTATCGACCCTCATCAAAGCATTCATGCGATGCCTGGTCTTATCAAGAAGATCGGCGAGCTTTTCGATACTGTTGGCTTGGCCATCATCCATAACACGTCAAACGTGCCGTTTCTCACAAGCGACAATCCAGTGGTTTGGTACGACCCATCGATTCCAATCGAAAGCCAGAATCCCTATGCCATTTCCCCGGATGGGCCGATAGCAATCCAGTTCCCCATCAGCCCACATATGATGTTATTTGGAGTTAAAGAATACCGAGAGCAATACTGCAAGGAAGGGCTTATGCATGGTGAGATACCAAGCGTGGAATGGGTACATTATGTAAACACCCAAACATGTCGCTTCGGCTATGGAGCTGTCATTGCCCAAAAACCAGGTCAGGAGGAAGTTATTCAGGCGCATAGCGCGCTGTCGCCGGTTTTCGACCACTTATCACTGGAACTTGGCGCCGAGACAGTCTCAATGGGACGGTTCGTTTTTGGCCCGCGAGTAGCGAAGCCAAAGTGGATCCCTCTTAAAGATGAATCAGCCTGAACTCTAGCAGTGGCCGCAGCTTCACGAGGTAGGTAAGCCACGGCGATATCAGCCATGAACATACTCACTGGGGTGGGGCTTAGACATCTTTGACATGTAGATCGAGCGCAAGCGGAGCGCGCAGGCCCACGATGGGCCAAAGACGCCAGCGAGATGGATTAGGATGGAGGTACGATGCAGAAGGACACCGGTCATCTACCATCACTGGTTCGAGATTATTCGTTGGAGATTGGTTCGGCCATGATCCAGCACTATTCGATCCGCCAACGTCTAATAAAGAATATATCTCCTGCTCATTCAATTGGGCATCTGTACCAGTAATGCGTATTGGCCAGTAGGTCAGAAAAAACCGTTAGATCAGGTAAGCGATTGATTTATGGAAGATAAAAAACATGTAACTGTTAGCAAGGCTCCGGAAGCTTTGAGTGAACAGACCGAGCCCGGCAGCGCCAGCCACGCCGCCCAGCAACGCCAGCGCGCCAGCCAACTGGCGCAAGCGGTTCGCAGCGAATTGCAAAAAGCTTTGATTGGCCAGAATCAGGTAATCGACGACGTGCTGACCGCGCTGATCGCCGGTGGCCACGTGCTGCTCGAAGGTGTGCCGGGGCTGGGTAAAACCTTGCTGGTGCGTGCATTGGCGCGCTGCTTCGGTGGCGAGTTCGCGCGTATCCAGTTCACCCCGGATCTGATGCCCAGCGACGTCACCGGTCATGCCGTCTATGACCTGCAAACCGAGCAGTTCAAATTGCGCAAAGGCCCGCTGTTCACCAATTTGCTGCTGGCCGACGAGATCAACCGCGCCCCGGCGAAAACCCAGGCGGCGCTGCTCGAAGCGATGCAAGAAAGGCAAGTCACCCTCGAAGGCCGCGCCCTGCCCATCGCTCAGCCGTTCATGGTGCTGGCCACGCAAAACCCGATTGAACAGGAAGGCACTTACCCGCTGCCCGAAGCCGAACTCGACCGCTTCATGCTCAAGGTGCGCATGGATTACCCCGACGCCGATCAGGAGTTGAACATGGTGCGTCAGGTCAGTCGCTCGACCCGCGCCGACATGCTTGATGTGCAACCGTTGCGCACCGTGCTGCAAGCCAAAGACGTGCAAGCGCTGCAACGCATTGCCAGTGATTTGCCGCTGGACGATCAAGTCCTCGATTACGCCGTACGACTGGCGCGCAGCACGCGCAGTTGGCCGGGGCTGACCCTCGGCGCCGGGCCTCGCGCCTCGATTGCCCTGGTGCGCTGCGCCCGCGCCCGCGCCCTGTTGCGCGGCGGCGAATTCGTCATCCCCGACGACATCAAAGGCTGCGCGCTGGCCGTGCTGCGCCACCGCGTACGCATCGCTCCGGAACTGGACATCGAAGGCCTGCAAGTCGACCAGGTATTGCAACAACTGCTCGACCAGATCCCGGCGCCGCGCCTGTGAAATCCGTTTTGGGCAGAAAAGATCGCAGCCTCCGGCAGCTCCTACACATCACTCATGCAGGAGCTGCCGAAGGCTGCGATCTTTTCAACAGACAGCCCGGTGCCAAGCCATGAAACCATCAAAACTCTTACTAATCTGGCTAACACTGCTCATGGCCATCGGCATCGCCCTGGGCACCTTGCAGGCACTGCAAATCGCCCTCCCGCCAAGCCTGCCGGCGATCAATTGGGGCTTGCTCCTCGCCCTGCTGGCCCTGGCCGCCATCGATGCCCTGCGCCTGAAACGCCTGCCCGCCATCCGCGTCAAACGGCACATGCCCGGCAGCCTCGCACTTGGTCGCTGGAGCGAAATCCGCCTGGACGTTGAACACCCCTTCAGCGAGCCACTGCACCTGCACATCTTCGATCATGTCCCGGAAGGCTTGAGCTTCGAAAACCTGCCGCTCAGCGTCGAACTGCAGCCCGGCAAAATCAGCCAAGTCGGCTACCGCCTGCGCCCCCTCCAGCGCGGTCATTTCAGCTTTGAACGCTGCGAAATCAACCTGCCCAGCCCGCTGGGTTTATGGACAGGCAAACGCCTGCTCGACGTCACCGATCACACCCGCGTCTACCCGGACTTCGCCCGCCTCTACGGCGGTGAACTGCTGGCCGTGGACAACTGGCTCAGTCAGCTCGGCGTGCGGCAAAAGCAGCGCCGTGGTCAGGGTCTGGAATTTCATCAACTGCGCGAATTTCGCGAAGGCGACAGCCTGCGCCAGATCGACTGGAAAGCCACCGCCCGCCAGCGCACACCGATTGCCCGTGAATATCAGGACGAACGCGATCAGCAGATCATCTTCATGCTCGATTGTGGCCGCCGCATGCGTAGCCAGGACGACGAACTCTCGCACTTCGACCATGCGCTGAATGCTTGTTTACTGCTCAGCTACGTGGCCCTGCGTCAGGGCGATGCGGTGGGTTTGTGTACCCTGGCCAATGCCCAGCCGCATTACCTCGCACCGGTTAAAGGTGCGGGTCAGCTCAATATCGTTCTCAACAGTGTCTACGACCTGCAAAGCACTCAGCGCACGGCGGACTATCAAGCGGCCGTCAGCCAACTGCTGTCGCGGCAAAAGCGTCGGGCGCTGGTGATACTGGTCACCAACCTGCGCGATGACGACGACGAGGAACTGCTCACCGCCGTCAAACGCTTGAGCCAGCAGCATCGAGTGTTGGTGGCGAGCCTGCGTGAAGGCGTACTTGATCAAGTGCCGCAGAGCACCGTTCAGACACTGGATGAAGCGTTGACCTATTGCGGCACCGTGGACTATCTGAATGCGCGCAATGAATGCCATGAAAGGTTGACCGCACATGGCGTTCATACGCTGGATGTGCGGCCACAGTCGTTAGGGACTGAGTTGGTGACGCGTTACTTGAGCTGGAAGAAGGCTGGTACGTTTTGAAGGTGGTTTATTCCCACGCAGCATTTTCAACGGACTACTGATCCGATCTACAGCCTGTTCAATAGAAAGACGTAAACAATTTTCAAAGCGCTGCACCCGAAAACCGTTGCTATGCTTGTCTTTTCTCGAACGGAGTCGAACCAATGCCAGATGAATATTCGCTGTCTGATTTATTGGAAAGGATGTATCAGAATCAATTGGGTCTAGAGGCCGCCATCATGGAATTGACGCTGCACGCAGAGAAGGAGGGTTTAAATGAGGTTGGTGAAAACATCCGAGGTGCACTGAGTATAATTGGTGAAAATGCCGGCTACATTAAACAGGGCTTCGCCAAACTCAGAGTAAAAAAATGACAACGCTTATTGCAACAGAAGCATGAAAGGTTTTTAAAATCACTCAAGTCACACCCAAACAAGACCTGCCGCTAATAATTTAATACCAAGTAGCTATACAGCTACTTGGCACCCTCCCTAAAACTTCCGAACTGATTTAAAAAAGCATAGCTCTCCATGATTCGGAGCATGTCTTGCCGGGGGATTCGGACTACAACGCTTGGCGCCGTTCCCTACACTCCCATCAGAACTGACTGACTTACACGCTAGGTGCCGCCCATTAAATTGATGCATGTCGCTGACGACCAGCGATCGGGTTTAGTCGCCCGGTGGATTAACAAGGTGCATCACATCATCTCGTAGGGTTTTCATACCCGCACTTGATGGTGGCTATGTGCAGGGCGCCCTAGGGCGCGCCGGAAAAGCCTTGTTTCCACCGGTCGACTAACCTGCGCATAGCCGCCACCCTTCCCTTAGTCGCGAAGCGTGTGGTGTCATCAAACAAGGAAACAAGGCAATGTTTAAAATTACACCAAATCCACCTGAAATAGATCCTACTGATACTTCCCCGTATGCTTCACAAGACTCAAGAAAACTCCACGAAGCAGCTGAACGCGCTTTAGACCACTATTTAAAACCTGATATACCTTCCCGTAACTCCGTAGACCGAGGTATGCAAATGTTTATGGTTTCTCCAGAAATCAATTCCGAAGCTATCGCTATCCAGACCTATGAAACGTTTTCGTCTGTGAGTATTCTTTTGCTGGATCTAGCGGACAGTTTGGAAGATAAGCCCCGCCATTTGGCAATGGCAATATATCAATTGAGCGAGATGGGATTGTTGCTAGCTGAAAAAACATTGGATAGTGAACGAGCGATTGCTAATAAAACTTAGAATTTGCAGTCTGCGGCAGCCACATTTATGCGCACTGCCCTGAGCTACCGCAGGCTGAATTTCCCCATTATCAGGCAGACGCCGGCAACGGCTGAAAACTGAAGTACTGCTTCAACGCTCGCACCAGTTGCCCATACTCGGCAGGCGGTCGGTGCAAACTGAAACCAGCATCGTAATGTTGCGGGGTTGCATCCTCGTGACACCACAAACAGCACGCCGAAAAGTCGATGACCTGGTGGCAACCATCACCCATGGGGATTTTCAGACGTAGCGCGAAATCAACTCCGATCATCATCGGTAACTGGCTGATAAGCATCAGCCCGTCTTCTGAAACGTTGCCGAGAAAGCCAATCGGTTTGTCGGTGACGCTGTTGAACACTCTCAAGAAGTACGGCAGTTGGTGCCGTTCAATCCGGCGGTCGGTAAACATGCGCAGTTCGCCATGCAGGGCTCCGTCACAGAGCCGCACCTTTGCTTCGGAACGAACCTGTTCGGCAGGCCCGCTCTCCCCGCTTCCGGTGTGACGGTCGCTACGTCGCCGTCACTTGACCACTTGCCAGTCGCAGGTGTTGCCCCGGATCAGAGACAGCGCTCTAAATCCGGATCATTCGACTATAGCTCAGCCTGTGCGCACAGCCAGATTTTGTATGACAACTGTCATCAGAAACGCGTTGGACGTACCACGGCTGCGGCGCTGCGCGTTGGGTAATGACCCAGGCTTTGTAGGGTCTCCAAACGGGCGCGGGCACGGTAGGCGTATTCGCTGTTGGGGTACGAGGCGATGATGAACTGATAGGTCTGCGCGGCATCGACAAACATACTTTGCCGTTCCAGGCACTGACCGCGCATCATCGACACTTCCGGCCACACGTACGGGCGGGCACGGCTGGCGCGTTCGACCTTGGACAGTTCGAGCATGACCTGCTCGCAATTGCCACGATCGTAGGCGCTGTAGGCGTTGTTTAAATGGTGGTTCATCGACCAACGGGTGCAGCCCGTGACGGCGAGGACGCTGAGGGCAAGGGCGGCAATGGGCAACAATCGCATGGGGGTTCTCCTGTCTTGTGCTCTGTATCGACCTTGCGTCGAAAATCTTCAGAACGGTTTGTGCCGATTGTCGCGTTCATGGCGTTCAATAAAGAAACTATTAACAAAGCCCTTCACAAAAAGTAGTGCATTCGAACAATGACTACACCCCAAGAGCATAGTAGCCTTCGCTTGCGCTTGAACTCAGGAGTCTTTGCATGTCCGTCCGTCGTACCAAAATCGTCGCTACCCTTGGCCCGGCCAGTAACTCGCCGGAAGTTCTCGAACAGCTGATTCTGGCTGGCCTGGACGTTGCCCGTCTGAACTTCTCCCACGGCACCCCCGACGAGCACAAGGCTCGCGCGAAACTGGTGCGTGACATTGCCGCCAAGCACGGCCGCTTCGTCGCCCTGCTGGGTGACCTGCAAGGCCCGAAAATCCGTATCGCCAAATTCGCCAACAAGAAGATCGAGCTGAAGATCGGTGACAAGTTCACCTTCTCCACCAGCCATCCGTTGACCGAAGGCAACCAGCAAGTGGTCGGCATCGACTACCCGGATCTGGTTAAAGACTGCGGCGTAGGCGACGAGCTGCTGCTCGACGACGGTCGTGTGGTCATGCGCGTTGATACCCAAACTGACGACGCATTGCATTGCACCGTGACCATCGGCGGCCCGCTGTCCGACCACAAAGGCATCAACCGTCGCGGTGGCGGCCTGACCGCTCCGGCTCTGACTGAAAAAGACAAGGCCGACATCAAGCTCGCCGCTGAAATGGAAGTCGACTACCTCGCGGTATCCTTCCCGCGTGACGCTGCCGACATGGAATACGCCCGTCAACTGCGCGACGAAGCCGGCGGCACCGCTTGGCTGGTGGCGAAGATCGAACGTGCTGAAGCCGTCGCAGACGACGAAACCCTCGACGGCCTGATCAAGGCTTCCGATGCGGTGATGGTTGCCCGCGGTGACCTCGGTGTGGAAATCGGCGACGCCGAGCTGGTGGGCATTCAGAAGAAAATCATTCTGCACGCACGCCGCCACAACAAGGCTGTGATCGTCGCGACCCAGATGATGGAGTCGATGATCCAGAACCCGATGCCGACTCGCGCCGAAGTGTCCGACGTGGCCAACGCCGTGCTCGACTACACCGACGCCGTGATGTTGTCTGCTGAATCCGCTGCAGGTCTGTATCCGCTGGAAGCGGTTCAAGCGATGGCGCGCATCTGCGTCGGCGCTGAAAAGCACCCGACCGGCAAGACTTCCAGCCACCGTATCGGCAAGGAATTCACCCGTTGCGACGAAAGCATCGCACTGGCGACCATGTACACCGCCAACCACTTCCCGGGCGTTAAAGCGATCATCGCGCTGACCGAAAGTGGCTACACCCCGCTGATCATGTCGCGCATCCGTTCCTCGGTGCCGATCTACGCGTTCTCGCCGCACCGCGAAACTCAGGCGCGCGCCGCGATGTTCCGTGGCGTGTACACCGTACCGTTCGATCCGGCTTCGCTGGAACCGCACGAAGTCAGCCAGAAGGCGATCGACGAGCTGGTTAAACGCGGCGTTGTGGAAAAAGGCGACTGGGTCATCCTGACCAAGGGCGACAGCTACCACACCACCGGCGGCACCAACGGCATGAAGATCCTGCACGTGGGCGACCCACAGGTCTGATTGACCGGTTGTTGAAAAACGAAAGCCCCGCCATGTGAATGGCGGGGCTTTTTGTTTTCTGGTCAACACGCGTCGGGCAAATTATATGACCTGTAATTTCTGACAGTAGGCACTGCTCGACTTCTCCGATTGAATGGCTTTCCTCGATCACCCGCCTTGGGTATTCGATCAGAGTTGGAGCGACAGGATGTTGATCAATACGACGCAACCGGCCCGCCGTGCAGGCGATCTGGACAGGACTTTTGGTCTCGACGGCGTGACCTTGCTTGAAGGCAGCGAGGTGAAAGCCATCACCGTGCTGAAAAGTCCTGGCTTGCAACAGGGCAAGATTGTCGGCGTGCTGCGAGACGGCAGCGACTTCAAACTGTTTCGCTTGTACAAGAATGGCGCACTCGACACTTCCTTCGGGCTTGACGGTTACTCGCGCTGGGGATTTTTGAGAACCGCGGGCACTTCGATTCCTACCGGCATTCGTGAACTGAGTGCCGATAAACTCTTGGTGACCGGATACCTTCAGGAGGGCAGTCCGGCGACCCAAAACTACCCGGCAGTTGCACGATTCAATGGCGAGGGAACCATCGATCTACTGTTTGGAAAAAACGGTGTATTTGTTTTCAGAGAGCCTTCACCGACCGGTCTTCACTCGTCCGATATCGACTCAGGGGACATCGGTGAAGCCGCCCTTGCTGGCGCGATTATTCCTGCCAGTCACAAGCTGTTGCTGGCCTTCAACAGCCGTGGCCTCTGGCCGTATAACAATCAAGGGTTATTGATTCAGCTGACGCCAAACGGCCATCTGGACACACTGTTCAATAACATCGGTTATGCCTTCTTTCAGATCGAACAGCAAAGTACCGCCTCCGTCGGATTGATCATCCGGGATAACGGCCATTTTCTGGTAGCCGGCAATTCCGGCAATCGAGGATTTGTGGCTGATTTCGATGCGACGGGAACGATCAATCCGTTGTTTGGAACAAATGGTTTTACCCTGTTCAACCTGACTGGCGGGATCTTGAGACTCAATTCACTGCTCCTGCAACCGGATGACAAACCTGCTGTAGCCGGCTCGTTTACCACCACCGGGTCAACGGTAAAAGGCTATGTGAACAGGCTTTCACCGAACGGTCATCCCGACCCGGACTTCAATGCCGGTCAGGCGCTTATCGTCGAGCGGCCATTTGTCAGTTTGCAGTTGAACAGTGCCGAACTCGACAGTGAACAGACCATCGTCGTCGCGGGTGAGTTGAATACTCGGGGTCTGGCGCTGGCGGGTCGTATAACCGCCCAAGGCAAAATGGATTCGACGTTCGGTATCGATGGGCTCACCGCAACACCGACTGAGGGTATTTTGAATTACACAAATAGCGTTACGACCGGGGATCTCAGGCAGGTTTTGATCGCTGGCAAAAAAGCCATGCGATCGGCTGTGAGTCGCTATCTGGGCTGATTGATGTGTTGACGGTGGCGACGCATTCGCGAGCAAGCCCGCTCCCACAGGGGAGCGCATTCCAACTGTAGGAGTGAGCCTGCTCGCGATGGGGCCAATCCGGCCACCCAAAAATCAATGCCGTTTGATAAACCCGGTCAACGCCGCCAATGCCTCTGGCGACCTCAGGCGCTGGGTGAACAACACGCCCTCCTCTTCGATCACTTTGCGGATCAACTCACGATCCGGCGCCTTCATCAGTTGCTTGCTGATGCGTACCGCATCTGCCGGCAAATCATCGAAACGTAGCGCCATTTCCCGCGCTTTGCTCAACGCCGCATCGCCATTGCCCAGCGCCTCGGTGGCAATGCCCCATTGCGCCGCTTGTTCACCGGTAAAGCCTTCGCCCAGCAACAGCAATTCCGACGCTTTGGCTTGCCCGAGCAAGCGCGGGAGGATCAGGCTGGAGCCGAACTCCGGGCACAAACCGAGGTTGACGAATGGCATGCGCAACCGTGCATCGCGGGCCACGTAGACCAGATCGCAATGCAGCAGCAACGTGGTGCCGATGCCCACCGCCGCGCCGGCCACTGCGGCGATTACCGGTTTGCGGCATTCGAGCAGGTTGAGCATGAAGTGAAACACCGGGCTGTCGAGGTCGCTGGGTGGTTGCTGGATGAAGTCGGCGATGTCGTTGCCGGCGGTGAAGCACTCGGCGCTGCCGGTGATCAGCACGGCGTTGATTTCGGGGTCGCTGTCGGCATGCTTCAGGGCCTCGGCGAGGCGGCTGTACATCGCGCGAGTGAGGGCGTTTTTTTTGTCCGGGCGGTTGAGGCGCAGGGTGAGCAAACCGCGTTCACGTTCCAGCAGGATGGCTTCGGTCATGGTGGGTCTCGGCGATAGTCGGGCTTGCGAAGTTCAAGCGGGGATAGTGCTTTCTGTGGCTAGGGGACTTTCTGTGGCCAGGGGGGCTTTTGTGGCCTGGGGAATATGTGGCGAGGGGATTTATCCCCGCTGGGCTGCGCAGCGGCCCCAAAATCTTGTGAGCGCTACGCACTCAAACGGGGATAAATCCCCTCGCCACATATTCCCCAGGCCACAAAATCTCCTTGCCACATAAATCCCCTTGCCACAAAAAATCCCCTGACCATAAAGACTTGGCCACAAAGAACCTATGAAACCCGATAAGCATTAGCGCTCAACCGCGGGACAGGAACACATCGGCCAGCAGTTGATTGCGCGGCAGTCCGGCCAGGTACAGGCGCCGGGCGAAGGCGTCGACACTGGCAGTCGAGCCGCAGACTAAAGCCAGGGTTTGTCTGGAGACAAGGCGCAGTTGCGCCAAAGCGGCGGCTGACTCGGCCGCCGTCCACAGTTCGACACTGAGGTTTTCACGCTGGGCAGCAAGCGCCGCAAGGGGTTTGGCCAGATAGTGTTCGCGATCGTCATGGGCCAGGTGAATGACACGGATTGCGCCTTGGTGATCCTGGCGCAACGCTTCACGCAGCACGCCGAACAGCGGGCCTAAACCAGTGCCTGCCGCGAGCAGCCAAAGCGGCCGGTCATGCCAGTCGGCGTCGTAATGCAAAGCGCCGCCGCGCAGTTCGCCGAGGCGGATCGCATCGCCAATCTGCAAACGCCGGGCGGCGTCGCTGAATTCGCCGGGCTGGCGGCAATCAAGGTGGAATTCGAGAAAACGGTCTTCTTCCGGCAAGCTCGCCAGCGAATACGGCCGGGCGATGTGATTGATCCACAGCACCAGATGCTGCCCGGCGCTGTAGCGCAATGGACGTTGCGGGGTCAGGCGCAGACGCAGCACGCTGTCGCTGAGCCAGTCCAGCGCTTCGACCACCGCCGGGCGACCGTCGGCAATCGGGTCAAAGGTGTGCACCTGCAAGTCTTCAGTCACCTGACATTGGCAGGCCAGTCGCCAGCCCTCTTGCCGTTGTTCGGCACTCAAGGCATCCGGGCGACTGTCAGTAGGCAAACCTTGTACGCATTGCACCAGACACGCATGGCAGCTGCCGGCGCGGCAGCTGTAAGGCACGGCAACGCCATTCTGATTGAGGGCATCGAGCAGATTGCTACCCGACGCCACCGACCACTGCCGTTCACCGACGCGAAGTTCAGGCATCGACGTTCTCCCACGCCGCCGCACAGCGATTACGCCCGTCGCGCTTGGCCCGATAGAGCGCTTGATCGGCGCGATGCAACGCGTCGTCCAAATCATCGCCCATTTCCAACAACGTCATACCGACCGAAAGACTCAGGTTGCGCACATTCAGGCCCACCAGTTCGACATCGGCGAACGCAACGCGCAGACGTTCGCAGCACGCGGTCAACTGTTCGGCATCGCAGTTGGGCAGCAACACCACAAACTCTTCACCCCCGTAGCGCGCCAGCACATCACCGTCGCGCAAGCACGCTTGAGCAACGCCGGCGAACGCCTGCAACACTTGATCGCCGGCGGCATGGCCGTGGATGTCGTTGATGCGTTTGAAGTGATCGAGGTCGATCAGCGCCAGGCCGTGCGCCACGTCTTCGTCCATTTCACTCAGCTCGCGCGAGGCCAGACGCAGGAAGTGACGACGGTTGAACAACCCGGTCAGCTCATCGGTGGCGACCAGATCTTCCAGCTGCCGCATCATCCCGCGCAGGGTGTCCTGGTGCGCCTGCAAGGCAAACCGGCGCTGACGCTGGCGTTGTCGCGAGACCTGAACGAAGCGTGCGTAGAGCACCAGCCACGCCAGCACCATCGCCAGAATGCACACTTGCAACGCGGCCAGGGCGGGCTCGGCCAAGCGGAAGTTGTAACCGTCCCACAAGGTGATGGCGCAGAAACTGAAGAACACCAGCAGCGCTGTTCGAATGAACGCGCGTCGACTGAGATGGAACAGCCCGAACAGCAGGATCAGCACGTAAAAAACCAGAAAGGCGCCACGCGCCTCATCCAGATGGGCGATCAGCCAGGTTTGCCAGCCGAGGCCGAGCAGCACCTGCACTTCGGTCATGCTCGGATCGTCGAAGCGCTGGTTGCGCCCGGTCCAGAACAAGACGAACAGGGTTGCCTGACTGATCACCACGAGGGCGCTGCCGACGGCCACAGTATTGAGGGATTGTTGGTAATGCCCGGTAAAAAACGCCAGCCACAGTAGCAGCAGAGCCAATCCATAGGTGGCTGCAGCAAGGGCAAAACGTTTGAGCAAAAGACGTTGTATGGCGTTATGGGTCAATCGTTGACTCACCGTGCGATAGGAGGCTGACTGAGTGTCCTACTCTACAGACCGGCTGCCACTTTAGAGGGGTAGTCGATAAATGACCACCGATTTTCGGGCCCGAAAATTGACGTCAAATGCCTGACCTGCCGACCTCGCATCTACGTCCCGGCGAGACCCCCTGTGGCGAGGGGATTTATCCCCGTTGGGCTGCGAAGCGGCCCCCTGCGGTGTTCCAGTTAAATCAAGTGTTCAGGTTTAGCGACTGCTGCGCAGTCGAGCGGGGATAAATCCCCTCGCCACAGGGGTATGGTGGTGGCAGTCAGTGTGCGGTATGCGACCAACGAATGACTGCCGGCGCGTGTATGCCCCTTTGATGCGCGGTATACTGCCGCGCCTTTTTAGCGTCGCGCCAGCAGCCCCGGCGTGCCCGGCCCAAAGGGCCAGCTTCAAGTTGCAAGCTCCAGGCCGCAAGCGCAGGCAGTCCGCGTACTGTCGTAACTTGTCGCTCAAAGCTCGAAGCTCAAAGCTGCCCTATTAAAATGTTCCCGTCTTTTAGAGGAGCGCGACTCATGACCGTGATCAAGCAAGACGACCTGATTCAGAGCGTTGCCGACGCCCTGCAATTCATTTCCTACTACCACCCCGTGGATTTCATCCAGGCGATGCACGAAGCCTACCTGCGCGAAGAATCGCCAGCGGCCCGTGACTCGATGGCGCAGATCCTGATCAACTCGCGCATGTGCGCCACCGGCCACCGCCCGATCTGCCAGGACACCGGTATCGTCACCGTGTTCGTGCGCGTCGGCATGGACGTGCGTTGGGATGGCGCCACCATGGGCCTGGACGACATGATCAACGAGGGCGTGCGTCGCGCCTACAACCTGCCGGAAAACGTCCTGCGCGCCTCGATCCTCGCCGACCCGGCGGGCGCTCGGAAAAACACCAAGGACAACACCCCTGCCGTGATTCACTACTCCATCGTCCCGGGTAATACCGTGGAAGTGGACGTGGCGGCCAAGGGCGGCGGTTCCGAGAACAAGTCGAAAATGGCCATGCTCAACCCGTCCGACTCGATCGTTGACTGGGTGCTGAAGACCGTTCCGACCATGGGCGCCGGCTGGTGCCCACCGGGCATGCTCGGTATTGGCATCGGCGGCACCGCCGAGAAAGCTGCGGTGATGGCCAAAGAAGTGTTGATGGAATCCATCGACATCCACGAGCTCAAAGCCCGTGGCCCACAGAACCGCATCGAAGAAATGCGTCTGGAGCTGTTCGAGAAGGTCAACCAGTTGGGCATCGGCGCCCAGGGCCTCGGTGGCCTGACCACCGTGCTCGACGTGAAAATCATGGACTACCCGACCCACGCCGCCTCGCTGCCGGTGTGCATGATCCCGAACTGCGCTGCCACCCGTCACGCGCACTTCGTGCTCGACGGTACAGGTCCAGCCTCGCTGGAAGCGCCACCGCTGGACGCTTACCCGGAAATCGTCTGGGAAGCCGGCCCGTCGGCTCGCCGCGTCAACCTCGACACCCTGACCCCGGAAGACGTGCAGAGCTGGAAGCCGGGCGAAACCGTCCTGCTCAACGGCAAAATGCTCACCGGGCGCGACGCCGCGCACAAGCGCATGGTCGAGATGCTCAACAAGGGTGAAACACTGCCGGTCGACCTCAAAGGTCGCTTCATCTACTACGTTGGCCCGGTTGATCCGGTCGGTGACGAAGTGGTTGGCCCGGCTGGCCCGACCACCGCGACGCGGATGGACAAGTTCACCCGGCAGATCCTGGAGCAAACCGGTCTGTTGGGCATGATCGGCAAATCCGAGCGCGGCCCGACCGCCATCGAAGCGATCAAGGACAACAAAGCTGTGTACTTGATGGCCGTTGGCGGCGCTGCTTATCTGGTTGCTCAGGCGATCAAGAAGTCGCAAGTGCTGGCCTTCGCCGAACTGGGCATGGAAGCGATCTACGAGTTCGAAGTCAAAGACATGCCGGTCACCGTTGCGGTAGACAGCAAAGGTGAGTCGGTACACATCACCGGCCCAGCGATCTGGCAACAGAAGATCAGCGAAAGCCTGGCGGTAGAAGTGCAGTAAGTTTTTGCAGTACTGAAAAAGGCCGATTCATCTGCGAGGATGAACCGGCCTTTTTTGTGGGCGTGACCATCGCGATAAAAACCCCGGACAAGCATACAAAATGATCTTGCGCACCTGTCAGATCTGACAGGTTACGCCGCCTGCACTTCTTGATAGCGTCACTCCACCTGCCCCGCATTCGCGCAGTGGATGGAACCATGGCCGATCAAGACCTCAGCATCGTCACCCCGTCAATCTCCAGAAGCGCGTCGATTGCCACCATTGGCAAGGACTGGGGCGTGGTCGGCCCGACGGGCGCAGCTTCTTTTGTGTTGCCGATCCCCTCTTCTGCCGGACGTGGCTGGGATCCGCAACTGTCACTGTCTTACAGCAGCCAGACCGGCAATGGTTCGTTCGGGATTGGCTGGGGAGTGGGCCTGGCGCAGATCAGTCGCCGTACCCACAAAGGCGTGCCGCGCTACACCGATCTCGACGAAATCGTCGGCCATGACGGCGAGGTGTGCAGACCTGAGTTTGAGAGCGATGGATCGATCAAATCGCGCCAGGAAAGTCAGTACAACGGTGTGGATATCGGCCTGCATGAGGTGGTGCGCTATTGGCCTGAGGTCGAAAGCGACTTTGCCCTGCGCGAATACTGGAAGCCAGCCACGGATCACTCGGCGTTCTGGCTGATCCACAGTGCCGATGGCTCGCTGCAGGTGTACGGCAAGACCCCGTCTTCACGCATTGCAGATCCGGATGATCCACAGCGCGTGAGCGCGTGGCTAATCTGCGAAAGCCTGAATTCACGTGGCGAACACATCTGCTACGAATACAAGGCCGATGAAAAAGCCCCCGGCAGCGACTATGACCCCAGCGCCCAGCGATACCTGCAACGCGTCTGGTATGGCAATGCCGAGGCCAACGCGGACTTGTACGCCTGGAGTAACGCCAACCCTGCGGACATGAGTTGGCATTTTCATCTGCTGTTCGACTATGGCGAGCGCAGCACGGTCTACTCGGACAAACCTGCCTACGTCGGCGACAAGCCCTGGCTGCTGCGCAAGGACACGTTCTCCACTTACGGCCAAGGCTTTGAGGTCGGCACTCAGCGGCTGTGCCAGCAGGTATTGATGTTCCATCATTTTCCGCTGGAAACGGGGCCCGACCCGGTGCTGGTTCGGCGGCTGCTGCTGGAGTACTGCAACAACCCGCAAACCGGCGGCTACAGCCTGCTGTCGGCCGCGCACTACCAAGCGTATGACAGCAGCGCTTACGTGGAAAACACACCTCCGGTGGAGTTTGACTACTCACCGTTCGTCATCAACAAAAGCCCTTCGCGCCTGTTTGAATCCGAGGCCATGCCGGGGATCGATACCGGGACGTATCGCTGCGTGGATTTGTACGGTGAAGGCGCTGTCGGTTTTCTCTGCTCATACAACAATGCCTGGTACTACCGTGAGCCTGTCCGAGAAAGCAGCGGCCCGGATGCGATTGGCTACACACCGTGGACACTGCTGGAAAAAATCCCCGTCGCCAACAGCCAGCCGAACGCGCGGCAGATCCTCACCGATCAGACCGGAGACGGCCGGCTCGACTGGATCACGGTTGAACAAGGCATCAGCGGTTACAACACGTTGAATGCCGATCGGCGCTGGACGGCGTTCACCGCGTTCCGCACCTTCCCGGCGGAGTATTTGCACACCCTCGCACAACTCGGTGATCTGTCCGGCGATGGCCTCAGCTCGATTGCCTTGATCGGGCCGCACTCGGTGCGCCTGTATGCCAATCGCCGCGAGGAAGGTTTCGCCAAAGCCGAGGAAGTGGATCACACGCCCGACCGGTTACCGTTGTTCGGTCCTTCGCGCAGCCAACTGGTGATGCTGGGCAACTTGCGCGGCACCGACATGCCGGAGTTGTTCAGCATCAGTCACGATCAAATCAAGTGCTGGCCCAATCTCGGGCACGGCACATTTGCCCATGGCCGCGTCATCTCCAGCCTGCCCTTCACCTACGGGCAGTTCGATACCGATCGGGTGCGCATCGCCGATCTGGACGGTTCCGGCGCCCCCGCCCTGCTCTATCTGAACAGTGAAGGCTTCGACATTTACCTGAACCGCGCCGGCAACGGTTTCGAGCAAACGCCGATCCACGTGCCGTGGCCGCACGACGTGCGTTATGACCCTTTGTGCCAGGTCACCGTCGCCGATCTGCAAGGTCTTGGCTGCGAGAGCCTGATCCTCACCGTAGCGCACAGCAAACCGCAGCACTGGCGCTATGACTTTGTTTCGGCCAAACCTTATCTGCTGACAGCCAGCAATAACAATATGGGCTGTAGCGCGAGCGTAAGTTACCGCAGCAGCGCGCAGGAATGGCTGGGCGAGAAAACCCGACGGCTTGCCGAGCAGCCGACACAGACGCCGGCTTGTTACCTGCCGTTCCCGATTCAGGTGGTCAGCCGGCAAAGCCAACTGGATGAAATCACCGGCAATTGCACCACCCAGTTGTTCCGGTACGCCGAAGGTTTTTACGATGGCAAGGAACGCATGTTTCGCGGCTTCGGCTTCGTAGAACAAACCGACAGTGAGAGCGCCAGCCCGGCTGATGACGCCAGCTTCACTGCGCCAGTGCGGGTGTGCAGCTGGTTTCATACCGGACAATCAATGGATCGCTCACGCGAGGGCTATTTCAAGCGTGACGCCGATGCCGTTGCGCTGGGCAGCACTGTGTTCAGCCAGTATCACCCCAGCGATGAATGCGATGTCGTGGTGACGCCACCCGAAGATGCTCACGACGAAATAGCCAGAGCACTGGCCGGTTCCATTGCCCGCATCGAGACCTACGCTGCCGACGCTGATCCGGCTGTCGCTGCGCCCTTCGCGGTGCAGGAAACCCGCTATCTGATTCGCGAAGTTCGCCCCAAAGGCGCACACGATGCGGCGCGGGTATTGCTGCCGATGGCGCTGGAACAGATCAACTATGCCTACGACCGGTTTATCGACGACCCACTGTGCACTCACGACATTACGCTGTGCCGGAATGCGTACGGATTGCCAACCCATGACGTGACAGTCAGCTACGCCCGGCGCCTGACTGAAGCCTCGCCGCCGCCCTTTACCGATCCGGATCATCAGCAATGGTGGCGCGACGCTCATGATCCCGCGCAACAGTCTTACTACCTGAAAGAGAGCCGGGCGCGGTTTATCGACCTGAATCAGAATCCACAACAATGGCGGCTGGGCCTGACTTTTCAGCAGCGCGGTAATGCCTTGGTACTGCCTAAAGGTTCTCTGCCCGAAGGCCTGTCGCCCGCTCAAGTGTCGTACGAACACCTGATCGAACATCAGGGCTCACTGCATTGGCAGACCGAACGCGTGCTGACCACACAATCGGTGCAGCGTTATCTCAAGACCCTCGACCAGTCTCCCCTGCCGGACGGTGAAGCCGAATTTGCAGCGTTGCCGGGCCCTCTCGAACTGGCGCAAATGGACAAGACCGCGCTGGACGCTTACAGCGAATTGGCGAACTTCGATATTCGCGCGCAACTGACCCGCATCGGTTACACCCCGATGCCGTTTTTGTTCAAGCAAACGCCCGAAGACGACAGCGCTCGCAATCTCTGGTCGTCGCGCTACAACTTCGCCCGTTATGCCGGGCCGGAAGGTTTTTACAAAGTCCAGGCGTTCAACGAAACGCCCAGCCACGGCGTGACCACGGCCGAATACGACGCTTACCGTTTGGCGGTCACTCGGGTGGTGTTGCCTGATGGCTGCACGACCCACGCTCGATACGATTATTTGCATCAGCTCCCTGAGCAGATTACCGATGCCAACGACAACATCGAAGAAGTGATTTACCTGCCCTCGGGTCAACCGCTGACGGTGAGTTTCTACGGCACTGAAAACAGTGTGCCGGCGGGGTTCAAGCCGCTAAGCGAGTATCAGCTGCCGACAGATCCAGACCCGGCAGCGGCCATCGAACACCCGGCCGAAGCGGTGCAAAAAGCCGCCAGTACATTGCGCAAGAATCTGTTCAGCTGGATGGGCAATGTCTTGCCTGATGTCAGCACCGAACAACTGCTCGAATGGATTGGCCAGCGCCATGTTTTGCCCAGCGGCCATATACGTGCCAATGCGCGTCTGCAGCTTGCTCGCTCGCAGGTTCTGACACCCGCACAACAACTGCTGAGTGCCGCCGTTGCTGCGGCCGCGCGCGATCCGGTGCACAGCGTGATGCTCAGCGCCGACCGTTACCCCGATGACACAACGGCGGCGCAGATCCATATCGTCAAAGCCTGTATCGACGGCTTCGGGCGGCCCTTGCAGACTCAACAACGGGTCGATCCCGGTCTGGCGTATGTCGTGGCGGCTGACGGCTCGCTGGTCATCGAAAACGGTCAACTGCTTGAAGCGTTGGCTGATCCGCGCTGGCGCATCAGCGAACGCATCGACTACAACAACAAAGGGCTGCCGATCCGCCAATACCGCGCGTTTTTTGCCAACGTCCACGGTTACGTCAACGACCACTCCCTGCGCGAATACGGCTTTTACGATCAACTGTTTTATGACGAGCTTGGGCGGCTGATCAAAGTGATCAATGCCACCGGTGACTTCTCTCGCGAGACTTATCACCCTTGGTATAAAACCAGCGAAGACGCCAATGACACCGCAGAACCGGCGCCTGCAAAACCCTCGCGGACGCTGCACTGATGGCCAGTGACGTCCATCTGCGCACACCGTCACTGACGGTGAACAATGGCTGTGGCTGGCCGGTTCGGCAGATCGCCTACCTGCGCACGGTTGCCGAGGAAACGCCTGTCGCCCTGGTCAGCCGTCAGCAACACGACGTTGCCGGACGGATCATCGAGCAATGGGATGCGCGTCTGCCGCATCCCAATCTCACTAGTGTTTACGGGTTGGCCGGTGCGCCACTGAAAGTCGATAGCGTCGACGCTGGCTGGCGCTTGAACCTGCCGGGGCTGGCCGGGGAAATCCTTGAACGCCGCGATGAACGCGGCAGTCTTTGGCGCACGACATACGATGAGCAGTTGCGCGTTGTCGCTGTAGAAGAAAACGCCCAGCCGAATGTTGAAACCTTTAGTTATGCCGACGGCTTGGCCGATGCCGGTCAGAACTTGCGGGGCCGTCTTCTCAGCCACATGGATCAGTCCGGCGGTCTGGCGATGCACAGCTACGGACTGGCGGGCTCGACGCTGCACGATACGCGCACCTTTCACGATGCTCAGGCGTTTTCCAGCGCTCGCACGTTCGGCCCTCTAGGGCCTGTGCTGGAGCAAACCGATGCCGGTGGCCACCGGCAACAATCGCATTACGATCTGTCCGGCCAGCTCAGCCACGTAGCGTTAAAAATCGATGCTGCAACCGATTGGCAGCCTGTGCTGATCGAGGCGCAGTACAACGCTGCCGGGCAAATCATCCTGCAGCAAACGGGCAACGGTGTAACCAGCCGCTGGCACTACGATTCGGCCAACGGACGCCTGCATCGGCAATCGGCGACATCGCAGCAGTCGGCAACGCTGCAAGACTTTGAGTATGCATACGATCGCGTCGGCAACCTCACCCGAATCCTCGACCACGTCTTTACGCCCAGTTACTTCGCCAACCAGCGGATTGATGGCCACCGCGAGTTCAGTTACGACTCGCTGTACCGGTTGAGCAGTGCCAGTGGTTACGACGATGCCGCGCCCACTGATCATCCGGGCCGACCCGAACCGGGTAACCCTGCTGACCGGCGCAATTATTTGCAGACCTATGCGTACGACAGCGGCGGCAACCTGATCGAACTGCGCCATGTGCGCGCTGACGCCAACCTGACGCAACGGATGTCGATCGACCCGAACAGCAATCGCGCCGTACGTAGCAATGAACTCGATCCGCAGCCTGACTTTGACACACTGTTCGACCGCCACGGCAACCTGCTGACGCTGCAACCTAGTCATCCAATGACATGGAGCGCACGCGATCAACTGACCGACGTCACGCTGGTGAAGCGCGATAACGATCCCGATGATCAAGAGCACTATCGCTATAGCCAAGGGGGGCGCGTCTACAAGCGTCACGACTTCGATTCGAATAAACACTTCCACGAAGTGCGTTACCTGCCAGGGCTGGAAATCCGCCGCAAAGACAATGGCGAAGAGTTGCACGTGATCAGCGTCGGCAACGCACGGTGCCTGCATTGGGCAGCTTCACCGCCCTCCGGTATTCCTCAGAATCAACTGCGCTACACCCTCGAAGATCACTTGGGCTCGTGTCTGTTGGAGCTGGATCAACTGGGCCAGACCATCAGCCACGAAGGCTATTACCCGTTCGGTGCCACGGCCTGGATGACGGCACGCTCACTGATCGAAGTCGCCTACAAATTCATTCGTTACTCGGGCAAGGAAATGGATGTCAGCGGTCTGTATTACTACGGTGCGCGCTACTACGCGCCGTGGGTACAGCGTTGGGTCAGCGCCGACCCGTTGGGCGCAGTGGACGGGCTGAATCTGTATGCGTTCGTGGGCAACAATCCGTTGCGCTATGTGGATGCAGGCGGGGGCAGTAAAGCGCAAGCGGATATCAGGCTGTCTTCGGCCTTCATCTCTGCTGTAGGCGAGTTTGCCGATCACACCAATCGCGTGATGCATAACGTTATCAACCAAAAGCACCTTGTCCGAAACTTGTTGGCCAATACGGGAGTAGAGGTGATCAAAGGTGCCGCGGGAACTGTGGCCGGGTTTTACTCATCGCAAGTGCTCGATTCATTAGCGCCCAGTGTGCCTGGCGTGCCCTATCTGGGAACTGGCGGCTTGATCGCCGGCAACTTCGCCGGGGACATGGTCAACGAAGTACTGGATCCGCTGGCAAACTTTGCAGCGAGTAAAACAGGGCTCACGCTCGGCCCCCTGATTCCGCAAACGTCAACCATGTCAGTGGCCAAAATCAACAGCAAATTGGGCATCAAGGAACAGGCCAAAGACATCACAAGCGTAAGCGACTTTACGGAGCAAGTGATCAACCCGGCACTCAACGCTGTGCTCAACCCTGACTTCATGATGAATCGAGTCATGAGCTCCTGGCTCTCAATCATTCCCGCTACGTTGAGTACCTTTCAGCGTGCGATTGAAGTCGAGGACATTAAAGTTGGCCTCGATCCGGTCAAGATGAACAAAATCGAAGCGATGTACACCGATTGGCAACAGGCTGTCGGGGAACATGCCGACAACTACGAAGCGGCGTTTACAGCGCTCGGGACTGATGTCCTTGCATCGTCCGGGATAGGCAAAGGCTCTATCAGCCTCGCATCCTTACGCCAGCAAACCCAAGCCGTGCAGGCAAATATCAGCCAGGGCCTGGCAGGCCTTGCCGCCTACAGGCAAATGAACACTACCGACAACCGCTATTTAAGAGCGCAAGCCCACCCGCAAAACAAGGTCCACTCGCGTCTGTACAACTGGTGGACGCATGAGAACAAAATGTAGCTCGATCCATTGGCAGACACCTGCTCTGAAGGTGCGGGACAGCCGTCAGTTGACGGTGCGCGAGGTGCGCTATTTGCGCAGCGCAGAGTCGGTTGAAGCGCAGCCGCTGGTGACTCGCCAGCAATATAATCCTGCCGGTCATCGGGTGGAACAACGAGATCCGCGCCTGTTCGACGCCAGCACGCCTGCCAATGTCGCGACCGTTTACTCGCTGTCCGCTCACCCGCTGATGATCGACAGCGTCGACGCCGGTTGGCGACTGAACCTGCCGGGCATGGCCGGACAAGCGCTGGAGCGTTGGGACGGGCGCGGTAACCACTGGCAAACCTGCTTTGATGAGCAACTGCGCGTATTGAGTGAGGCAACCGCCGACTCTGGCCACCTGGAAACGCGCAACTACGCCGATGCCTCCGCCGACAGAGGCCACAATCTGTGCGGCCAGATGACCACATTGAAAGACACCTCAGGCTTGCTGACCTTCCAGAGCTTTGCCTTGCTCGGTCAGCCGCTTGAACAAACCCGCACCTTTGCAGATTCGCAATCTCACACCAGCCGGCAATCGTTCGGCTCGCTAAATCAGTTGCTGACGCAAACCGACGCGGGTGGTCATCGACAGACTTCTTCTTACGATGTGGCCGGCCAGGTCGCGCGGATTTCTTTACAGCGTCAGGGCAGTGAACCTCAAAGCATCTTGCAAGGTGCGCAATACAACGCTCACGGCCAGATCATCGAGCGGCTGGCGGCCAATAACGTCGTCAGCCAATGGCTTTACGATCCTGCCAATGATTGGCTGCTAAGCGCTCAAGCCGGCGTTGCCGGGCAACCGCTACTGCAGAACTTTGCATATTCCTACGATGCTGTCGGCAACGTACTGCGTATCGACGATTCCACATTTACACCGGTGTATTTCGCCAACCAGTACATTGATGGCCACCGAGCGTTCAGCTATGACTCGCTTGATCGGTTGCTCACGGCCAGCGGCCATGACGCCGCCCCGGCCTCTGAGATTCCGGGCAGACCCTCGCCCAGTGATCCGAACAACCTGCGCAATTACACGCAGCACTTTGAATACGATGTGGCCGGCAACCTGATCAAACAGGTGCACGAACGCGCCACGGGCGGCTACACGCGACAGATGCAAGTCGCGCCATCGAGCAACCGTGCGCTGCCTTGGCAAGCCGACGATCCGCCACCGGATTTCGCCACTGCTTTCGATGCCCATGGCAACCTGCTCAACTTGCGCCACGGCCCGCAACTGGCCTGGAACGCGCTGGACCAACTGCGCCAGATCACCCTGCTCAAGCGCAATAATGCTTTAGCAGATGATCAGGAAACGTACTTCTACAGCCTGGGCGAACGCGTCTCCAAACGCAATGAAACCCACAGCGTCGGCGCATCACATTTTCAACAGGTGCGTTACTTGCCGGGGCTGGAAATCCGCACCCGCGACAGCGGCGAAGAGCTGCACGTCATCATCCTGCCCGACAACGTGCGTTGCCTGCATTGGCGTAGCGCGCCACCGCCGGACGTCGCGAACAATCAACTGCGTTACAGCCTCGGCGATCACTTGGGTTCCAGCGCGACCGAACTTGATGAACAGGCGCGAGTGCTCAGTCAGGAAACCTACTATCCGTTCGGCGGCACCGCGATTTGGCTGCCCCATTCCAAAAGCGCAGGGGATTACAAAACCATTCGTTATTCAGGCAAGGAGATGGATGTCAGCGGCCTGTATTACTACGGTGCGCGGTATTACGCACCCTGGTTGCAGCGCTGGGTGAGCGCGGATCCGGCGGGGGATGTGGATGGGCTGAATCTGTATGTGATGGTGGCGAATAATCCGCTGACCTACATCGACCTTGATGGGCGCGCGTTGACCAAATCCCCTGGATGGATGGCGATCGCTACCGGGTTTAAATCTGAGACGAATCGGTTTCTAGAAGAATTTGAAGATAACGACAATGCAATGACACCTGAGCAACGAAACAACACGACCTTCAAGCAGTTTCTGACCAAAAAAAGTGGCATTGGCGCAATGACCAGAGGGGGCGTCCTCGGCGGAACATTAGGAACTTCAATTGGTGTAGCCGTGAGCGAAGCCGTGTCCATTGAGAATATGTCTGCCTATATTGGCCCGGCCTTCGGCTTGCTCGGCAGTTCTGCAGGTGGCTACGCCTACGCTTATGTTCGATACAGATTCTTCAAAAGCAATGCTCTGCGGGCAGCGGCTCAGTACGCGCACAAACTGGCGGTTGAGGAAAGACGACT
Source organism: Pseudomonas sp. P1.31 (assembly GCF_001269815.1). Taxonomy (NCBI): domain Bacteria; kingdom Pseudomonadati; phylum Pseudomonadota; class Gammaproteobacteria; order Pseudomonadales; family Pseudomonadaceae; genus Pseudomonas; species Pseudomonas sp. P1.31. Next base: position 511,977 of record NZ_LHVN01000032.1, read on the forward strand.
TGCAGAGATGGCGCAAGGTATTGTTCCAATCGACGTACAAAATCAGCTTGCCACTGTTGAGAAAAATGCCATGAACGAAATGACGGCTGCCATGGAAAACTGGCCAGCGGTTGACCGACTACGATTCACCACCGGGACGCCGGCAGGTGAATCGGTGACAGCGTTTCTCGAACGGTTCGTAGACTTTGAAAAAACCATGCTCGGTGGAACTGCTGACGTGGTCGAACCTGTGGATACTGAAAGTCAGGGAGCCAGATCCTCGATCAGTGGCTCACTTGACGACCCCGCTTCTGCAGCCGGTGACATCGCTCAAGCTGATTATTCCTGGTGGGCACAATTCAAAGGTTTCTTCAAAATAGGCACACGCCAAAATTCAATCCCAATGGATTCCCTTGCGTAACTGAAGAAATCCCCAGGTCACGGCACGATTACCTGCGCACTCATGGGCCGCCATCCCCGCCCATGTTATCGTGCCCGCCCGACCTGCCACCCATCTGCCCAGCATGCTGCCGACTTCCCGTACCTTGCGTCTGTCGTTGTATTCCCTGCTGATCGTCGCCGGGGCGGCCGTTGCCGCGACCCTTGCCATCCGCCACGCCGAACGTCAGGCGCTGGAGGAAGATGCGGCGCGTGCCAATCAGCAATTGGCGCTGTACGCCAACTCGTTGCACACCCTGATCGACCGCTATCGCGCCTTGCCCGCCGTGCTGGCGCTGGATCCGCAATTGCGCTCGGCGCTGGCAGGTTCAGTGGATGCCGAAGAGCAGGCAGCACTGAATCTGAAGCTGGAAAAGATCAACGGTGCGGCGCAGTCCTCGACCCTTGAATTGCTCGATCGCACGGGGCTCGCCGTGGCCGCGAGCAACTGGCGCCTGCCGAGTAGTTACGTCGGCCACAACTACGGCTTCCGCCCCTATTTCAGTCAGACCCGCACCCAGGGCACCGGGCGTTTTTATGCGGTGGGCGTGACCAGCGGGATTCCCGGTTACTTCCTGTCCAGCGCGGTGCTGGGCGACAAGGACGAGTTTCTCGGGGCGATGGTGGTCAAGCTGGAATTCCCCGAACTGGAACGTGAATGGAGCCAGGGCAGCGACACGCTGCTGGTCAGCGATGCGCGCGGGATCATCTTCATTGCCAATCAGCCAGGCTGGCGCTATCGCTCGCTGCGACCGCTGAGTTCCAGCGACATGGCCGAGATCAAAGCCACCCGTCAATACGACAAGCAAGCGCTGGTGCCGCTGACGCATCTGGCACTGCGCAGTTTTGACGACAACAGCGATCTACGCCGCGTTGAAGGCCCGCAAGGCACGGCGGATTATCTGTGGGAATCGTTGCCGCTGGCCGCCGAAGGCTGGACGTTGCATCTGCTGCGTCACCCGCAAGTGGCCTTCGAAGATTTGCGCAACGCCGGGCTCGCCGCTGCCGGGGTGTGGCTGGCGCTGGTGTTTTTGCTGTTGTTCCTCAATCAGCGCTGGCGTCTCGCAAAGATGCGCCAGCGCAGCCGCGAAGAACTCGAACAATTGGTCGAAGAACGCACCCGCGATTTGCGCACGGCGCAGGACGGTCTGGTGCAATCAGCCAAACTCGCGGCGCTGGGGCAAATGTCGGCGGCGCTGGCCCACGAAATCAATCAACCGCTGACCGCTCAGCGCATGCAACTGGCGACTCTGCGGCTGCTGCTCGACCATGGCCGCGTCGACGATGCATACAAAGCGTTGAAACCGGTGGACGAGATGCTCACGCGCATGGCGGCGCTCACGGGCCATCTGAAGACGTTTGCACGCAAGAGCCCGAGTGGTTTGCGCGAGCGTCTGGATCTGGCCACGGTGGTCGATCAGGCGCTGCAATTGCTCGATGCGCGTCTGCGTGACGAACAGGTCAGTCTGGTGCTGCACCTGACGCGTCCGGCGTGGGTGCGCGGCGATGCGATCCGTCTCGAACAAGTGCTGATCAATCTGCTGCGCAACGCCCTTGATGCGATGCAAGGCAAAACCTGCAAGCGTCTGGAGATTCGTCTGGAAGTCGACGAACAATTGTGGCGCCTGAGCGTCATCGACAATGGCGGCGGCATTGCCGAAGAGCATCTGAGCCAGGTGTTCGATCCGTTCTTCACCACCAAACCGGTAGGCGACGGTTTGGGTCTGGGGCTGGCGGTTTCCTTCGCCATCGTGCATGAATCCGGCGGTCGTCTGAGCGCCGACAATGGCGAGAGCGGCGCGGTGTTCAGCCTGACGCTGCCAATCGATCTGGAGGCGCATATCTGATGCTCAATTCGGTGATGGTGGTCGATGACGAAAGCAGTATTCGCAACGCAGTCGAGCAGTGGCTGAGCCTGTCGGGGTTCGAGGTGCAGTTGTTCAGCCGCGCCGAAGAATGCCTCGCCGCCCTGCCCGCGCATTTCCCCGGGGTGATCCTCAGCGACGTGCGCATGCCCGGCATCGGTGGCTTGGCGCTGTTGGCGGAAGTGCAAAAACGCGATGCTGATCTGCCGGTGATTTTGCTCACCGGCCATGGCGATGTGCCGATGGCGGTGGAAGCGATGCGCGATGGTGCGTACGACTTTCTGGAGAAACCGTTCAGCCCGGAAACGCTGTTGGGCAGCCTGCGCCGGGCGCTGGATAAACGCCGCCTGGTACTGGAAAACCGCGCGCTGCACGAGCAAGCCGACAACCGCGCCAAACTCGATTCGACGTTGCTCGGGGTGTCGCGTGGTTTGCAGACACTGCGTCGGCAAGTGCTCGATCTGGCGGCGCTGCCGGTCAACGTGTTGATCCGCGGTGAAACCGGCAGTGGCAAGGAACTGGTTGCGCGCTGCCTGCATGATTTCGGCCCGCGTGCGGACAAGCCGTTTGTGGCGCTGAACTGCGCGGCGATCCCCGAGCAATTGTTTGAAGCCGAGTTGTTCGGGCATGAGAGCGGCGCGTTTACCGGTGCTTCGGGCAAGCGCATCGGCAAGCTGGAATACGCGTCTGGCGGCACGTTGTTTCTCGATGAAATCGAAAGCATGCCGCTGGCCCAGCAGGTGAAATTGCTGCGGGTGTTGCAGGAGCAGAAGCTCGAGCGCTTGGGTTCGAATCAAAGTATTCGCGTGGATTTGCGCATCGTTGCGGCGACCAAACCGGATCTGCTCGACGAGGCTCGCGCCGGGCGTTTTCGTGAGGATCTGGCGTATCGCTTGAACGTTGCGGAGTTGCGCTTGCCGCCGCTGCGTGACCGTCGTGAAGACATTCCTTTGTTGTTTGAAACCTTTGCGCAGAGTGCGGCTGAACGTTTGGGGCGGACTTTTCCGCCGTTGAGCGGCGCGCAGTTGAGTCATCTGCTCAGCCACGACTGGCCGGGCAATGTGCGGGAACTGGCGAACGTCGCCGAGCGACAAGTGCTGGGGCTGGATGAACCGGCGCCGGGAATTGATCCGGGGCAATCGCTGGCGGCGCAGCAGGAAGCGTTTGAAGCGCAGTGTTTGCGCGCGGCGCTGACACGGCACAAGGGTGATGTGAAAGCGGTACTTGAAGAGCTGCAACTGCCAAGACGGACGTTTAATGAAAAGATGCAGCGGCATGGGTTGAGTCGGGAGATGTTTCTGTAGCGTACTTGATCGTTCCCACGCTCCGCGTGGGAATGCAGCCCGGGACGCTCTGCGTCCCCACCAGAGCCGAACGCAGAGCGTCCGTTGAGGCATTCCCACGCAGAGCGTGGGAATGATCGGAGTGAGCGATATTCCGCTCATAGATCCTCTGCGATGAGCGGATTTTCGCTCACCCGATCCCGTCAACCCCTCTAAACCGCCCCTCCCCCCGTTGGCACACCTCCTGCTATAGCCCACGCAGGCTGCGTTTTAACGCGCTCCACAAAAACAATTAAACGAAGGATCCTTCAATGGATAACTCCAACGCCCTGCCACTTGGGTCGGCTGCCGTGCCCGCCAAAGAAAAAACCACCGCCAGCCGGATCAAATCGATCTTCAGCGGTTCCGTCGGCAACATGGTCGAGTGGTACGACTGGTATGTGTATGCCGCCTTCTCGCTGTACTTCGCTAAATCCTTCTTCCCTGCCGGCTCCTCCACTGCACAACTGATGAACACCGCTGCGATCTTCGCCGTCGGCTTTCTGATGCGTCCGATCGGTGGCTGGCTGATGGGCTTGTACGCTGACAAGGTCGGGCGCAAGAAAGCGCTGATGGCCTCGGTCTATCTGATGTGCTTCGGCTCGCTGTTGATCGCGCTGAGCCCGAACTACGAAACCATCGGCATCGGCGCGCCGATCCTGCTGATCTTCGCCCGTCTGCTGCAAGGCCTGTCGGTCGGTGGCGAGTACGGCACCTCGGCGACTTACCTGTCCGAGATGGCGACCAAGCAACGTCGCGGCTTCTTCTCCAGCTTCCAGTACGTAACCCTGATCTCCGGCCAGCTCATCGCGCTCGGCGTGTTGATCGTGCTGCAAAACGTGCTGACCACTGAACAGCTGTACGCGTGGGGCTGGCGTATCCCGTTCGCCATCGGCGCGCTGTGCGCAGTCGTTGCGCTGTACCTGCGTCGCGGCATGGAAGAAACCGAGTCGTTCACCAAAAAAGAGAAGTCCAAGGAAAGCGCGATGCGCACCTTGATGCGTCATCCAAAGGAATTGATGACCGTGGTCGGCCTGACCATGGGCGGAACGCTGGCGTTCTACACCTACACCACCTACATGCAGAAATACCTGGTGAACACCGTCGGCATGAGCATCTCCGACTCGACCACTATTTCCGCAGCCACGCTGTTCCTGTTCATGTGCCTGCAACCGATCATCGGTGGCCTCTCGGACAAGATCGGTCGTCGTCCGATCCTGATCGCTTTCGGCGTGCTGGGCACGATCTTCACTGTGCCGATCCTGATGACCCTGCACACCATTCAAACCTGGTGGGGCGCATTCTTCCTGATCATGGCGGCGCTGATCATCGTCAGCGGCTACACCTCGATCAACGCGGTGGTGAAGGCCGAACTGTTCCCGACTGAAATCCGCGCGCTGGGCGTCGGCCTGCCGTACGCACTGACCGTGTCGATCTTCGGCGGCACCGCTGAATACATCGCGCTGTGGTTCAAGAGCATTGGTATGGAAACCGGTTACTACTGGTACGTGACGGCGTGCATTGCCGTGTCGCTGCTGGTGTACGTGACCATGAAAGACACCCAGAAACATTCGCGTATCGTGACTGACTGATTGGGTTTTCACAGCCACTGCAATGGTGGCTGTGATGGCTCTATCGCGAGCAGGCTCACTCCTACATTTGGAATGCGTTCCCCTGTAGGAGTGAGCCTGCTCGCGATTGGAGTCGACACACTCTTAAGCCCTGCATGAAAAATCTGTCACCCGCCCCCACTCGCCATTAATCGCTAATTAATGCTGGCGCGACATCCTGCCCCTACCTGATCGATGACCTGCGCGACGTTCGCTTCGACGACGTAAGCAATTTAAATGCGCCGCCCTTAACATCAAGTTAATCGATAGCTTTTAGCATTATTTTGCACTTTTTAATCGAATTGATCGGCGTAGCATTAAACCCAAGCAAGACACACACCCCCAACGACTTCGGAGTACACGACCATGAAAACCAAACTGATCCTCGCTTTCGCCCTGTCCGTACTGGCTGCCAACACCTTCGCCGCCGACGGTTACGACCGCACCGGTTCTGCTGTGGCTGCTGATGGTTACGACCGTACTGGTTCTGCCACCGTCGCTGAAGATGGTTATGACCGCACCGGCTCCGCGACTTTCGCTGAAGATGGCTACGACCGCACCGGCTCCGCGACTTTCGCAGCCGACGGTTATGACCGCACCCAATCCGCTTCCATCAGTTAATCGCTGCTGTAAAGCGCACAGCCCGGCTTCGGCCGGGCTTAGTTATTTCTGGGGGCTGACAAATTTTCTGTAGGAGCTGCCGAAGGCTGCGATCTTTTGACTTTCAGAAGCAAAATCAAAAGATCGCAGCCTTCGGCAGCTCCTACATGGGATTTTTGTTTGGCTGGAAATATGTGGGGCTGCCTTGCACTATGGGCTCATTCAAAACCTAGCCTCAGGATCCCCCGCCATGCCCGATGACATCCATTTCTACGAACCCGCCAATGGCCACGGCCTGCCGCACGATCCGTTCAACGCCATCGTCGGCCCGCGCCCGATCGGCTGGATTTCCTCGCAGGATGCCAACGGCCAACTCAATCTGGCGCCGTACAGTTTCTTCAACGCGTTCAACTACATTCCGCCGATCATTGGCTTCTCCAGCGTCGGGCGCAAAGACAGCCTGAACAACATCGAGCAGACCGGCGAATTCGTCTGGAACCTCGCCACGCGCCCGTTGGCCGAGCAGATGAACCAGAGCTGCGCGATGGTCGCGCCTGAGGTCAACGAGTTTGAATTGGCCGGACTGACGGCTGTTGCGTCGAAGGTGATTTCGGTGCCGCGTGTGGCCGAAAGCCCGGTGTCCTTCGAGTGCAAGGTCACGCAGATCATTCAGTTGCAGCGTGCTGATGGCGAAACGGTGCCGAGCTGGCTGATCCTCGGCGAAGTGGTCGCCGTGCATATCGCCAAATGGCTGTTGAAGGACGGCATCTACGACACCGCCGCGGCAGAACCGATTCTGCGCGGCGGCGGGCCGGCGGATTACTTCCAGTTGGGGCCTGAGGCCCTGTTCAAGATGTGGCGTCCGGGCGCAAAAAGGTAACGCGTTACCAGATCAACTCGGCTTCTTCGGTGACGCCTTTGAGGTTATCCAGCTCATTGATGGCAGCCTCATCGGCGGCGATGGCGCCGGGGAAGACCTGGTCATTCAGCAGTTTGTGAAAGCGTGGTGCACCGCCATCGACCAGGGCCTTGACCGCGATTGCCGCGTAATAGCCCTTGTTGCCACCCAGTTCGACGGGGACGACTGCGGATACTGCTTCGAAGTGTTCGAACTCTTTACGTGCCATGTCGCAAGTCCTGGCTCAGTCAATTAAGCCGGACATTAAACCCTCAACCGACGAGTTTGTGTACCGCTGCCGGAGATTGGACGAGCGCTTGTGCCGCCGAGACGTCTTTGAAGGTGTGGAAATCCAGACTGTTGACCACCAGTTCCTGCACCAGCTCGGCGAAGATACCCATCGACGGGCTGTTGAAATATGCGGTCATCATTTGCTGATTACTCCAGAACCCGGAGACCAGCCACAACTCGGGATCACACTGCGAATGCTGCAAGGCGAAGCTCAGGCAACCAGGGGCGGCGCGGGACGGTTCGATCAACGCGCTCAGGCGTACACCGAGTTCCGCCGAACGCCCGGCGCGCGCCCGGACGAAGGCCATATGACTGACGGGAATCTGCTTGGACATGTTCAACCCTCCCAGGGAGTCGCGTGGCAGCCGGGGGACGGGCTGCGACAGGATCAAAGGTTAAGGGCCAGACGCTGAGTGCCGTTAGTCGATTCCTGCCGCCGCGTTGCACAATCCTGCGAGACTTGCCCAAAGCATCGCAGATGCCCGCTCCCCTGTAGGAGCTGCCGCAGGCTGCGATCTTTTGACCTTAAAGACAACAATCAAAAGATTGCAGCCTGCGGCAGCTCCTACAGTCCGGCGTCGCGTCAAGGTTGATGAATATCGCGGTGCAGAATCAGGCAAGCATTTCGCAGGATGTGTCTACCGCTCGCGCTTGCACAAACATATGCTCTGCTCCATTCCACCTCCCTTGCCGAGGATGCCGTGCATGACGTCATTCGATCGTTTTCAAGCCGAACCCAGCGCTGACATGGAAAAACAGCGTGCGGAACTGGCGGCGATCATCCGCCGCAACACCACGGACGATGGCAGCTACGAGACCGCCATCGGTTCGCTGTTTATGTCACGCCACACCAAATCCCACGACTTCGCCCCAGTGCTCGCGCAACCGGCGCTGTGCATCATGGCGCAGGGCCGCAAAGAGGTGCGGCTGGCCGACGAGTACTTCAATTACGACCCGCTGAATTATCTGGTGGTGTCGGTTTCGATGCCGCTGAGCGGGCGCGTGGTTAACGTGTCGCCGGAGGACCCGATTCTTGCCGTGCGCCTTGATATTGATCCGGCGGAAATCACCGCACTGATCGCCGACGCCGGGCCGATGGGCGTCCCGACGCGACCGACCGGACGTGGCCTGTACGTGGAAAAAATCGACAGCTCGATGCTCGACGCGGTGCTGCGTCTGGCACGTTTGCTCGACGCACCGAAAGACATCGCCATGCTCGCGCCGCTGATTCGCCGGGAGATTTTGTATCGCCTGCTGCGCAGTCCGCAGGGTCATCGGCTGTATGAGATCGCGATTGCCAACAGCCAAAGCCATCGCATCAGCCAGGCGATCAAATGGCTTAACGGTAATTTTGAACAGCCGCTGCGCATTGATGATCTGGCCAAAGAAGTGAACCTGAGCGTGTCGACCTTGCATCACCGCTTCAAGGCGATGACGGCGATGAGTCCGCTGCAGTATCAAAAGCAGCTGCGCTTGCAGGAGGCGCGGCGGTTGATGTTGGCGGAGGGGCTGGAAGCTTCGGCGGCGGGGTATCGGGTGGGGTATGAGAGTCCGTCGCAATTTAGCCGCGAGTACAGTCGGTTGTTTGGGGCGCCGCCGTTGCGGGATTTGGCGCGGTTGCGGCTTTCGGTGTAATCGTTGGAAGCCCCTCACCCTAGCCCTCTCCCGGAGGGAGAGGGGACTGAATGGGGGATATTGAGGAACTACGCCGACCTGAAAATGCTTTGACGAATCCATAATCGACTCGATTTTTCAGGTCGGCGAACATCACCAGACACCCCGGTCGGCCCCCTCTCCCTCCGGGAGAGGGCTGGGGTGAGGGTTGGCTTTTAAACCGCACGAATCACATGCTTGATCTCTTGAAACGCCGCCAATCCCCAAGGCCCTAACTCGCGGCCAATACTGCTCTGCTTGTACCCGCCCCACGCCGCCTGCGGGAAGATCACTTGCGGTGCATTGATCCACACCATCCCCGCCTGCAACGCATTGGCCACACGATCCGCCGCTACAGCATCCGCCGTCACCACACTCGCGACCAAACCAAACGGCGTGTCATTGGCCAGCGCAATCGCCTCGGCTTCGCTATTGAAACTGCGCACACACAGCACCGGCCCGAAAATCTCTTCACACCACAATGCGCTGTCCAGCGGCACGTCGGTAAACACCGTCGGTTGCAAGAAATAGCCACGCGGCAGATCCACCGGGCGATTGCCGCCGCAGACCAATCGCGCACCCGCGCTCAGACCACGATCGATGTGCCCGAGCACGCGCTGGTACTGCGCCTGATTGACCAGCGCGCCCATTTCCACCTCAGGGTCGAAAGGATCCGCCACACGAATCGCCTGCGCACGCTTCTGCAAACGAGCGAGAAATTCCTCTTCCAGTTCCTCAGCCACCAACACCCGACTGGTGGCCGAACACATTTGCCCGGCATTGAAAAACGCGCCGCCACAGGCCAGCTCAACCGCCAGATCGAGATCAGCATCCGCCAACACCAGCAGCGAAGATTTGCCGCCCAATTCCAGGCTGACGCCCTTCACCGTTTCCGCCGCGCGCTGCATGACCTGCACGCCGACCGCGTTGCTGCCGGTAAAGGAAATCTTGGCGATACGCGGATCGGCCGACAACGGCGCACCGACCGCCAAACCGGTACCGCAGACCAGATTAAACACGCCATTCGGCAGTCCCGACTCAGCAATGATCGCCGCCAATTCCAGCTCCGGCAGCGGTGTCACTTCCGACGGCTTGAGCACCACGCAGCAACCCGCCGCCAACGCCGGCGCAAGCTTCCACGCGGTAGTGACCATCGGAAAATTCCACGGCACGATCAGCCCGACCACACCGCACGGTTCGCGGCGCAGGCGTGCGCTGAAATCATCGCTCGGCAGCGGCACGTCGCTGTCCTGTTTCGCGTCGAGGCCTTCAGCGAGTTCGGCGTAATACTCGAAGGTGGCGATCACGTCATCGACGTCGATGGCCGCTTCGAATTGCGGTTTGCCGTTGTTGCTCGACTGCAACTTCATCAAATGCTCGCGGCCGCTGCGCACGCCGTTGGCGATGTTGCGCAGGATCGTGCCGCGCTCGACGCCAGTGGTTTGCGACCAGCTCTTGAACGCTTCGCTGGCAGCGGCGACGGCTTGATCGACCGCGTGCTCGTCACCGCCATTGACCGTGGTCAGCAGCGCTTCGGTGGCCGGGTTGATCACGCGCAGATGTTCGCGCCCCGCCGACCATTGGCCGTTGATGTAGAGGCCATCGAGTGTGGTTGGGAAACTGATCATTGCGCCACCGCCTGCATCCATTGGGTCTGGTCGATTTCAATCAGGGTCGGGCCCTGACGATCGCTTGCACAACGCAACGCGCTGCGCAGTTGTTCGATGCTGCTGATGGCTTCAGCCGCGCAGCCGAGGCCTTTGGCGACCGCGACAAAATCCGGGGTGTAGATGTCCACGCCGACCGGTTCGATGGCGCGGTTGACCATGTATTTCTTGATCTCTTCGTAGCCCTGGTTATTCCACAACAGGACGATCACCGGCACCCGCGCTTCGACCGCGCTGGCCAGTTCCGGCAGGGTGAATTGCAGCCCGCCGTCGCCGATCAGGCACACCACGGGAGGGCGCGCACCTTTGTCGAGTTGGCCGCCGAGCCACGCACCGATCGCGGCCGGCAAGGCGTAGCCGAGGGTGCCGTAACCGGTCGAGGCGTTGAACCAGCGGCGCGGGTGATCGGGGTTGAACGTGAGGTTGCCGGTGTACACCGGTTGCGTCGAGTCGCCGACGAACACAGCGTTCGGCAATTCATCGAGCACGGTGTCGAGGAAACGGGTTTGCGCGAGGGTCGGTGCGTCCCAGCTCGCGGCCAGTTCAGCGCGCAGTTTGCCGGCGCGGGTCTGCCCCCAATCGCTGCTGCGCTCATCCAGTTTTTCCTGCGACAGCGAGTTCAATAACGCTTGCGCGGCGTTGCGTGCATCGGCCACCAGCGCCAGGTGCGGCGAGTAGTTGCGCACGGTCTGGTCGGCGTCGATATCGATGCGCAGCAGTTTGCCGGGAATCTCGAAACCGCCGGCGAAGGTCACGTCGTAATCGGTCTCGGCCAATTCAGTGCCGATGGCTAGAACCACATCGGCATCAGCGACCAGCGCGCGGGTGGCGACCAGCGTTTGGGTCGAACCGATCAGCAGCGGATGGTTGCCCGGCAGCATGCCTTTGGCGTTGATGGTCAACGCCACTGGAGCGTCGAGCAACTCGGCAAGCTTGGTCAGTTCCGGCGCGGCGTCGATGGCACCGCCGCCGGCCAGAATCAGCGGACGTTTGGCACCGGCGAGCAATTCGCTCATGCGCTTGACTGCGCTTGGCGCAGCCCCGGCACGGTCGATATTGACCGGCACACTGGCGAGCAAGTCATCGGCGTTTTCGACCAGCACGTCCAACGGAATTTCGATGTGTACCGGACGTGGACGACCGGCCTGGAACAAGGCAAACGCACGCGCCAGCACCACCGGCAATTCAGCGGCCGACATCAAGGTGTGCGAGAACGCCGCAACTCCCGAGACCAATGCACTCTGGTTCGGCAGCTCATGCAGCTTGCCGCGCCCGCCGCCCAATTGGCTGCGCGATTGCACGCTGGAAATCACCAGCATCGGGATCGAATCGGCGTAGGCCTGGCCCATGGCGGTGGTGATGTTAGTCATACCCGGGCCGGTGATGATAAAGCACACACCCGGTTTGCCAGCGGTGCGCGCGTAGCCGTCAGCCATGAAACCGGCGCCCTGCTCATGCCGAGGCGTGACGTGACGAATGCTCGAACGCGCCAGCCCGCGATACAGCTCCACGGTGTGCACCCCGGGAATGCCGAACACCTGCTCGACCCCATAACCTTCGAGTAACTTGACCAGTACTTCGCCACACGTCGCCATGTCGATTGCCCTTCTTGTTCGCTGAAAACACAAGGCTTTTCTGTAGGAGTGAGCCTGCTCGCGATAGCGTCATCACATCCAACATCGCAGTGACTGATCTACCGCTATCGCGAGCAGGCTCACTCCTACATAAAAGCCCTTCATGGCTTCATTGAACGGTCGGCAGGTAGCCGCAACAATCGATTAAAAGTCATACTAGCCATGTCCTCACGTCATACCTTGGATCCACATGAAACGCATGCCTCCCCTGCCCGCCCTGCACACGTTTCTGATCACCGCGCAGTGCTGCAATTTCACCCGCGCCGCCGAGCAGTTGCACATCACCCAAGGCGCGGTGAGCCGGCAGATCGCCGGGCTGGAAGAGCATCTCGGTTATCCGCTGTTCATCCGTCTGGCCCGAGGTTTGGCGCTGACCGCCGAGGGACGCGAATGGCTACCGCGCGTGGAAAAAGTCTTCGGCCTGATCAGCGAAGCGACCGAGCAGATCGGCCAACAACGTGAAACCCTGCAACTCAAGGCGCCGAGTTGCGTGATGCGCTGGCTGCTGCCGCGTTTGCTGCAATGGCAGAAAGAACGCCCGGACGTGCCGGTGAAACTCACCGCGTCGTTGCAGCACGGCGTGGATTTTCAGCGTGAGCAATTTGATGCGGCGGTGATCTACGGGCCGCCACCGGATAACTCGCCGGGCGCTCTGCACCTGTTCGATGAGCAACTGACGCCGGTGTGTTCGCCGCTGTTGCTCAAGGGTTCGCCGGCACTGAATACTCCGGCGGATTTGCAACAGCATCTGCTGCTGCACCCGACGCACGATATTCAGGATTGGTCGGTCTGGTTGAACGCCGCGCAGCTGAATTTGAACAACGTCAGCAGCGGCCAGCATTTCGAAACGCTGGATCAGGCGATGTCGATGGCGTCGCACGGCACGGGGGTGGCGATTGGGGATTGGTCGTTGATCGGCGATGACTTGCGCGCCGGAAGGCTGGTGATGCCGTTTGAATTGAAGGTGAAGACGGGGTTGGCGTATTACGTGGTGTTGCCGCCAGGAACCGAACCGTCGCCACCGCTCGAAGAACTGATGATCTGGCTGACAGAACAAGCCCACACCCGCTGAACACAAATCCCCCTGTAGGAGCTACCGAAGGCTGCGATCTTTTGATCCTGGTTTTTTAAAATCAAAAACAAGATCAAAAGATCGCAGCCTTCGGCAGCTCCTACAGGGGGGGTGTATTAGTAGCCGACGGTGTAGCGTTGGCGGGAGTGCTTCGGTGTTTCTACTTCGTCGATCAGTGCAATCGCATAGTCGGCAAAGGTGATCCAGCTACGGCCCTCGGCGCTCACCAGCAAGTGATCCTGGCCAACACGAAATTTGCCACTGCGCTCACCTTCCACAAACTCCGCCGACGGGGAGAGGAAAGTCCAGTCCAGTTCCTTCTCCTGACGCAGCGCATCCAAAAACGCCGCCCCCGCACTGGCCTCGGTTTTGTACTCGGCCGGGAAACCCGCGCTGTCGATCACGCGTGTATCGTCCGGCAGCAACAGCGAACCGGCACCGCCCACCACCAACAGCCGCTTCACCCCCGCCTGCTTCACCGGCCCGACAATCGCCGACGCCGGCACCGTGGCGAAATGTGCGGCGGTGATCACCACATCGTTGCCGGCCACCGCGTCTTGCAGCGCCGCCGAATCCAGCACATCGACATTCTTGCTGACGACACCGGCGCGCGCGCCGATCTTCGACGTATCGCGGGCGATGGCGGTGACGCTATGACCGCGACGCAGGGCTTCTTCCAGCAGTTGGCTACCGGCACGGCCGGTGGCACCAATGATTGCGATCTTGCTCATGACGTTCTCCAGTTGGCTTGAGTGTTTCAAATGAGGCACAAATCTATTGAGTGAAGATATTCCCTGTGCTGAGGAAAGTTTGTGGCGAGGGGATTTATCCCCGATGGAGTGCGAAGCGCTCCCCTGCTTTTTCCTGTGAAACCGCATTCTCAGGATTTGCGACTGCTGCGCAGCCGATCGGGGATAAATCCCCTCGCCACAAAAGCACTTCCCGATACTTAAGAAGATCGGGTTACCACTTCATCTCGCCCTTCGCGACTTTCGCGCTCAGCTCCAGCGAGCTCTCTTCGCCCAGCGTCGGGTAGCGTTTTTTCATCGCGGCGATCACCGCAGCAGAATCCTTGGCTTTCGCCGTTTCTTCATCGAAAGCTTTAATGTAGTCCGCAGTAAATTTCACGCTGGCCAGCGAGCGGCTGCTTTCCCCCAGATAGTGACCCGGCACCACGGTTGTCGGCTTCAGCGTTTCAATCGACTGCAGCGTCTCCAGCCAATCCGCATGAGATTGCGCGGTCTGCGTATCAGCCATCCACACATGAATGTTCTCGGCCACCACGACGCCACCGACCACTGCCTTGAGCGACGGAATCCACACGAAACTGCGATCCGGCTGCTTGCCGTCAAGCCCGACCACCTGCAACTTCTGCCCTTCGAGCATCAGGCTATCGCCCTTTAGCACGCTCGGCACGATGGTTTTCGCTGGCACATCGGCGCCCATTTTCGGCCCCCAGAACGCGAGTTTGCCGGCGACGGTTTGGTTGATGTGGTCGACGGTCGGTTGCGAGGCCAGCACCTTGGCATTCGGGAACGCCTTGGTCAGGGTGTCGAGGCCGAAGTAGTAATCCGGGTCGCCGTGGCTGATGTAGATGGTGGTCAGTTGTTTGCCGCTGGCGCGGATCTTTTCTACCACTTGTTCGGCTTGGGATTTGCCGAACTGCGCGTCAACGAGGATCGCGTCTTTCTCGCCGCTGACCAGCACCGAGGTCACCGGAAAAATCGCATTGGCGCCGGGGTTGTAAACATCCAGGTTCAAATTGGCAGCCGCGGCATGCGCAGCGAAACCCAGCGAGGCGGTGGCGAGTAGAACGCGTTTGAGGGTGGTGAAGCCGATCATCTGTTGCTCCGGTGTTCGAATGCCTTGCTTGGCGATGGAACAGAGCTTAGTTGCCAGACTCAGTACAAAAAATGCGATGCTGGGACATAGTTTGTTTCTGAAAGCGGGCAAATCATGGATCGTCTCCAGGCAATGCGGGTGTTCGTCACGGTGGTGGATCTCGGTAGCCAGTCGGCCGCTGCGGATCATCTGGATCTTTCGCGGCCGGTGGTTTCACGCTACCTGGCGGAGCTCGAAGATTGGGTCGGCGCGCGCCTGATGCACCGCACCACGCGCAAGTTGAGCCTGACCGCGGCTGGCAGTGAAATTCTTCCGCGTTGTCGGCAGATGATCGAACTGTCGAGCGACATGCAGGCCGCCGTCAGCGAACCCCATGACGCGCCGCGCGGTTTGCTGCGAATCAGCGTCAGCACCTCGTTCGGTCAGGCGCAACTGGCCGATGCGATGGCCGCGTACGTCAAACGCTATCCGGGGGTGAGCATCGATTTGCAGATGCTTGATCGCACGGTGAACCTGGTGGACGAACGCATCGATCTGGCGATTCGCACCAGCAACGATCTCGATCCCAACCTGATCGCCCGGCGCCTGACTGTGTGCCGTTCGGTGGTGTGCGCGGCGCCGGCTTATCTGCAAGAACAGCCGATGCCTTTACGGGTGGAAGACCTGAGCCGCCACAACTGCCTGACGCACTCGTATTTCGGCAAGAGCCTGTGGCATTTCGACGAGGATGGCGAACCGGTTTCGGTGCCGGTGCAGGGCAATATCAGCGCCAACGAGGCCAGCACGTTATTGCGCGCAACGCTGGCCGGCGCCGGGGTGGCGATGCTGCCGACGTATCAGGCCGGCGTGCATGTTCACAGCGGCGAACTGGTGCGACTACTGCCCCACGCCGAACCACGCCAGATGAACATCTACGCGGTGTACGCCTCGCGCAAACACATGCCGGCGGCGCTGCGCAGCATGCTGGATTTTCTGGTGCTCAGATTCCCCGAAAACCCGCAATGGGATGCTGATTTGTAAACCACCCCGCCCCTTGTAGGAGCAGAGCTTGCTCGCGAAAGCGGTGTATCAGTCCCATATGTTTTGAATGACGCACCGCTTTCGCGAGCAAGCTCTGCTCCTACAAGGGTTTATCAGTGCGCTGAATGGCGGGTTACAACCACGAACGCACTGGCTGGCAACTCCCCGGCGCTGACCTATGCTGAAAGTAATACCGCAGGGTATTTCGTTCAGAGGTGAACGCCATGAACATCAAAACAAGAAGGTACGCCGCGATTTTCATTACCTGCGCTGCCACGCTGGCGCTGTACGGCACCGC